>CACWLA010000005.1 GCA_902761665.1 uncultured Lachnospiraceae bacterium
ATATTCAAAGTACGCCTGTACGAACATGTCGGTATGGTCGCCGATGATCTTGATGGAGTTCTTGTTCGCGCCGACGGTGCCGTCCGCGCCCAGACCCCAGAACTTGCAGGAAATGGTGGAAGCAGGCTGGGTGTTCGGATCTTCCACGACAGGCAGGGACAGGCCGGTCACGTCGTCTTCGATGCCGATCGTGAACTCTTCCTTGGTCTCGTTGCGGTAAACGGCAACGATCTGGCCGGGGGTGGTGTCCTTGGAGCCGAGGCCGTAGCGGCCGTGCTGCACCTTCACGTCGTGGAACTTCGTGCCGCGCAGAGCAGTGACGACGTCCATGTAAAGCGGTTCGCCGAGAGCGCCGGGTTCCTTGGTGCGGTCAAGCACGCTGATGGTCTTCACGGTCTCAGGCAGCGCCGCAAGCAGGTGTTCCTGGCTGAACGGACGGTACAGGCGGACCTTGACCAGGCCGACCTTTTCGCCGCGGGCAGTCAGATAATCGATGGTCTCGTCGATCGTATCGCAGACGGAACCCATCGCGACGATCACGTGTTCCGCATCGGGAGCGCCGTAGTAGTTGAAGAGCTTGTAGTCGGTGCCGAGCTTGGCATTGACCTTGTTCATGTACTCTTCCACGACGGCCGGGAAGGCGGTGTAAGCCTTGTTCGCGGCTTCGCGGACCTGGAAGAAGATGTCGGGGTTCTGCGCAGAGCCCATCTGGCAGGGATGTTCGGGGTTCAGGGCGCCGTTGCGGAACGCCTGGACCGCATCCATGTCGAGCATGTCGGCCAGATCTTCATAATCCCAGACTTCGATCTTCTGCAGCTCGTGAGAGGTGCGGAAACCGTCGAAGAAGTTCAGGACCGGGACGCGGCCCTTGATGGCGGCAAGGTGCGCCACTGCAGTCAGGTCCATGACTTCCTGCACGTTGGATTCGCAGAGCATGGCAAAGCCGGTCTGACGGCAGGCATAGATATCGGAGTGGTCGCCGAAAATGCAGAGGGCGTGAGTCGCAAGCGTACGGGCTGCAACGTCGATGACGCAGGGCAGCATCTCGCCGGCGATCTTGTACATGTTGGGGATCATCAGCAGCAGGCCCTGGGACGCCGTATAGGTCGTCGTCAGCGCACCGGATACCAGCGAGCCGTGCACGGCACCGGCAGCACCGGCTTCGGACTGCATTTCCATGATCTTCACGGGCTGGCCGAAGATGTTCTTTCTTCCGTCAGTCGCCCACGCATCGGCCACTTCGGCCATGGGGGACGAGGGTGTGATGGGGTAGATAGCCGCTACGTCAGAGAACGCATAGGAAACATGCGACGCCGCGGTGTTGCCGTCCATCGTTTTTCTTTGTCTTGCCATTTAGTTTTCCTCCTGCTTATAGTGAAACCATTATTTCCTGTTTGCAAAACATACGTAATCAATTATAATGCATCCATGGGGAAAGTCAAGAAAGCGGACCCTGCTTTCTGATGTTTTTTCCCCATAATCACCATGATTACGAAAGCCGAAGGAGGTCCTCATGGCACTTGACGGCATCACCGTAGCCGCGCTCGCGGCTGAGATCAGGGAAAAATGCCTGGGCGGGCGCATCACCCGCATCGCCGAGCCCGAAGCGAACGAGATCCTGCTGACGGTAAGAAGCACGGAACAGCACCGTCTTCTGCTCTCGGCAGACCCGTCCCTTCCCCTCATCTATCTCACGAAACAGAATAAACCCAGCCCGATGACCGCGCCGGGCTTTCTCATGCTGCTCCGGAAGCACCTGCAGGGCGGACGCATCACTGCCGTGACCGAACCCGGCCTTGAACGCGCCGTGCGGATCGAAGTCGAGCACTTAAACGAACTCGGCGACCTCTGCCGCAAGGCGCTCATCCTCGAACTCATGGGCAAATACAGCAACCTGATCTTCACGGATGACGAAGACCGCATCCTCGACGCGGTCCGCCGCGTGCCCTCCTCGGTCAGTTCCGTCCGCGAAGTTCTTCCCGGGCGGCCGTATTTCCTGCCGAACACGCAGAACAAGACCGATCCGCTCGAAATCAGCGCCGAAGCATTTTCACGGCTCTTCGACGGCAGCCATGCGCCGCTTGAAAAGGCGCTCGGTGAACATCTGACAGGCCTCAGCCCGCTTGCCGCGCGGGAGATTTCCTGCCTTTCAGGCCTTGACGGTTCGGAATGCGCCGGCGAGCTTTCGGAAGCGGCAAGGCTCCGGGTATACGAAGCGCTGCAGGCCTTCCTTGCTCCGGTCAGGACCGGGGACTTCTCTCCCCGCATCTACTTCCACCGGGGAAAGATGCTGGAATTTTCCGCCGTACCGCTTTCGGTCTACGCCGGCGAGGAATTCCGTGCCTATGACAGCATGAGTGAGGCAATGGAGGCATTCTTTGCCGAAAAAAGCGCCGCAGGCCGCATCCGGCAGCGCTCGGCGGACCTCAGACACATCCTCCAGCTAGCGCTCGAACGCACCTCCCGCAAGCTGGATCTGCAGCAAAAGCAGCTGAAGGACACCGAGAAGCGCGACAAACTGAAACGTTACGGGGAACTGCTCAAGGCCTACGGCTGGCAGGCAGAACCTGGCGCGAAGGAACTCGTCTGCGCCGACTGGAACGACGGGGACAAGGAAGTCCGCGTGCCGCTTGACGAGACCCTTTCCGCAAGCGAGAATGCGCAGAAATATTTTGAACGCTACCAGAAGCTGAAACGCACCTTCGAAGCGACCACGCAGCAGATTGCAGAGACCGAAGCCGACCTGGAATATCTCCGCTCGGTATCCGCGCATCTTGCTTCGGCGGAGTCCGAAGCGGATCTTTCCGGCATCAAGGCTGAACTTGCTGAGACCGGCTGGATCCGGAAAAACAAAAGTACGGGCAAAAAGGAAAAAGCGCCGAAGGCCGGGCAGCCTCTGCGCTTCGTCACCTCCGACGGCTTTACGGTCTTCGTCGGCAAGAACAATCTCCAGAATGAGGAAGTCACCTTTAAGCTGGCCTCCGGGAACGACTGGTGGTTCCACGTCAAGGGCCAGCCCGGTTCCCACGTCGTGGTCCGCACCGAAGGAAGAGACCTTCCCGACCGCAGTTTTGAGGTCCGCCCCGCGGGGCGAAAAGACAGAGGTGGATTATACCCGCCGCCGTGAAATCAAAAAGCCGGGTCTTTACAAACCCGGCATGGTGGTCTATCACACGAATTATTCGATGATGGTCATTCCTGCGCTTTTGGAACGTCAGCCATAAGGAAGGCAGACAGTTCATCCAGCAGCTGCTGGACTTTCGCAGTCTTCATTTCCGTACCGCCGGCGAGCAGCTTCGCGGTAAAAGTTTCCATGGCGCCGCAGTATCCTTCAGTGACTGCGGTCCTGCGCAGCACATGCGGCATCTGCTCTGCGAGGGCGGATGCCGTTTTGCTGTCCGCCTTGATCCCGCTCAGCAGTGAGATGCGTACGGGCACCGTTCCGTCAGCTTCAAATCTGGCGCGCTGCGTATCTGCAGAGGTCAGTTCCTGCGCGAGCAGGTTGCAGTACTGCAGTTTATTGACATCCGCGTCCGGCGTCACGCCGATCATCAGATAGTTTCCTGCCGACACGAAAGGAACCAGGCTCTCCCCGTCTGCAATCGGGGGGATCGCAGCAGCTCCGTAGTCATCCCCGAGGATGCCCCGGAGTTCAGCCGTATGCGAACTGTCAGCGATCACGGCGCCGGCACGCTCCCCCTGTTCGGCGGAAAAAGCAAGCACGGGGCTTCCTTCTGCCGTGCGGAACGGACTCATGCCCATCAGGACCTGCATGGCTCTCGCGGCATTCATGCCTTTTTCGGTGTAATAATCGCAGACAACGCGGCTCACTTTGCCGTCGGGCAGGATCTGTGCCCCGCAGGAGAGGCCGAAGCTCGAGAAGACGGCCGCAGGAAACAGCATCGTTTCCGTGCCGGCATAGAAGCAGCGTTCCGCTGCCCCGCACTGTGCAATGACAGAAGCTAGGGTTTCCGTTTCGCTGACGACGCTCTTATCGTAATAGAGCAGCATCGTACTGACAAGGCCGGCAGGGTAGGCGTAAAGGATGTTCTCGCTGCTGCAGGCCGCGACGGCGGCCTCCACGGTCTTCTTGCTTACCTCGGCTGCCCTCTTCTCGGGAAGCCGGTACAGAAAACCGTTTGCATTCAGCACGTCAAGATCGTCCGAACTGAAGAAGAAAATGTCAGGGGATCCTTCCTCCTCCGGCATCCCCTCTCCGGCAGGGTTCGCGGCGGCTTTCTGCAGGCGGCTGACGACTTCCTCTGCGTTTACGGTCCTGACCGTGATGCTCCAGCCTCCCGCGGGCGCCGGAACAGCCTGCTGGGGCTTTGCGATGTATCGCTCGCAGACGGTCCTGGTCCGTTCCTCTTCTCCACTGAAGGTCCAGATGACGATCTCATTATCTCCGGAAACCTCTTCCGTCTGCGGCACTTCCGTGCTTTCCGCGGCCGAAGAGGCTGCCGTCTGCCCGGTAGTTTCCGGGACTTCACCGGAAGACGACGGCTGCCCTGACGAGCAGGCCGTAAGAAGCATCACGCCCGCCAACAGCATCGCACATATTTTCTTCATGAGGCTGACCCTCCGTTTCTTTCATAGATCTCCAGGCGGTTTTCCTCCATGTCGCGCATGGAGAGGACGACGCCGGGATATTTACCGGAAAAGTATTCCTTGAGCGCTCCGGCAAAAGCCAGCGAGCGGTGCTGTCCGCCGGTACAGCCGAGGCCTACCACCAGCCGGCTCTTTCCCTCTTTCATATAAAGCGGGATCGAGTATTCCAGAAGATCCCGGATCTTTTCAAAGAGTTTTTTTCCTTCTTCGCTACCGAGAACATATTGCCTGACTGCTTCATCCGCCCCGGTCAGGCGCCGGAGCTCATCAACGTAATAGGGGTTGGGCAGACAGCGGACGTCAAAGACGATATCTGCATCGGCCAGGATCCCGTACTTGTAGCCGAATGCTACGAACTCGATGCTCATGATCGCGCCGCTCTCCTGTCCGAAGATCCCGATCAGTTTCTGGCGGAGTTCCCCCGAAGACAGACGGCTCGTATCCAGTACGATGTCGGACATGCTGCGCAGCCCGGACATGACGTTCCGTTCCGCCTTCAGCGCAGAGGCAAGGTCTTTCGCATCACCGTTCCGGACCAGCGGATGCAGCCGCCGGCTTTCCTTGTAGCGGTTCTTCAGTACGGTGTCCGACGCGTCAAGATAAAGGATCCGCGTGCGGATGCCTTTCCGGGCAAGCCCTTCGGTCAGGCTGTCGATCCCGGTCAGCAGTTTCTCCGAACGGATATCCACGGTGACTGCCGTCTTCTCATGAGGTTCCGCCGAAGCCAGTTCGGCATTCAGCATGTACAGGATCAGGGGCGGCTGCAGATTGTCCACGCAATGGTAGCCCATGTCCTCCAGACACTGGAGCGCACGGGTCTTGCCGGCTCCGCTCATTCCGGTCACGATGAGAAGGTCCATTTTCTCTCCGTTCCTCCGGCGGTCCTTCCGCCGGGATTTTCAGGAAAACAAACAGGGCACGGTGATCATTTACCGGGCCCTGTTTTCATCATAACAGATGCATGAAGCTTATTTTTTCAGGAAGCCGGGGACATTGATCTCGCGGCGGGATACCGTAGGATCCGGTGCCTTGATCTGCGTCCGGTTGTAGCTCTGCGCGGCATTTACCTGAGGCGCGGCTTCGGAACTGCCGAGCGGCGAGGTGCTGGGCTTGAAGCCGGAGGGACGGGTCCCCATCAGGCCGCTGCTGTTCGAGAAAGTCTTGGAGATGGTCGAACCGCTGTTGGACGCATCCGGTTCATCCAGACCGGTGGCGATCACGGTGATCGTCACTTCGTCCTGAATGGTATCGTCGTACATGGCACCGAAGATGATGTTGGCGTCTTCGCCGACCAGTTCGGTGATATAGTTCGCGGCATCATAGACCTCCATCAGGCCGATATCGCCGGAAACGTTGATGATGACATGGGAGGCGCCCAGAATGGTGGTCTCCAGCAGAGGGCTGGAAGCCGCCTGCTTCACTGCTTCGATGGCCTTGTCGTCGCCCTTCGCGCGGCCGATGCCGATATGGGCGATGCCCTTATCCTGCATGACGGTCTGCACGTCGGCGAAGTCCAGGTTGATCAGAGCCGGGACGCTGATCAGGTCGGTAATGCCCTGGACGGCCTGCTGCAGCACTTCGTCTGCCATCTTGAGGGCGTCCGGCATGGTGGTGCGGCGGTCAACGATCTCCAGCAGTTTGTCGTTCGGGATGACAATCAGGGTGTCCACGTTCTCGCGCAGGCGTTCGATGCCGTTCAGCGCGTTCTGCATGCGGACCTTGCCTTCAAAGCGGAAAGGCTTGGTCACGACGCCGACGGTCAGGATGCCCATGCCCTTGGCAATGCGTGCGATGACGGGAGCTGCGCCGGTGCCGGTGCCGCCGCCCATGCCGCAGGTAACGAAGACCATGTCGGAGCCCTGAAGCGCGCTCGCGATCTCATCTTCACTTTCTTCCGCAGCCTTCTCGCCGATCTCGGGCTTGGCGCCTGCGCCGAGGCCTTTGGTCAGCTTTTCGCCGATCTGGATTGCCGTCGGCGCCTTGCACATCTGCAGGGCCTGACGGTCGGTGTTGATGGCAATGAACTCCACCCCACCGGTATTGGTATCGATCATCCGGTTAACGGCATTGTTGCCGGCGCCGCCTACGCCTACCACGATGATCTTTGCTGCACTTACGGATTCATCAACTTTGATTTCTAACACTGTAAAAAACCTCCCACAACCGGTCTGACTATCAAAAGCAGAAAGAGGTCTGAAGAGCAAGCTCAGCGACCACTCCGCAATAACTCTGATTAGTTAAGGTGAGTATATTTGATTTCAGGCAAATAATCAAGCCCGAAATCATTTTTTTTGCCGAAGAATTATTTGAAAATGTAGGACGGGTGAAGCTCCCCGGGCTTGTAGCTGTCGAGGTACAGAGTCCCCTGTCTTCCGTACAGTTCCGGCAGCGTATCGCACATTACGGAGAGCTTTGCTTCCAGGTCCGTCCGGGGTCCCAGAAGCACCGTGATGTCGCCGAAGACGACCGAAACACCGGCCTGTGAGAAGTGGATCCGGTCCGCAAGATCGGACAGCTGGACCCCTCTTTCGCCGATCCGTATCAGGTTGCTGCGCAGAAACTGCGTGACGGTCAGGATCGTATTGAAAGCGTCCTTTTCCGTCGTCATCAGCTTCTCCCCGATCACGGCGTGATCATTGGAAAGGCCTGTGATCTCAAGGGCGTTCGGCAGCCGCATCGAACTGCTTTCCACCAGTGTTCCGTCCCAGTCGAAATACAGATAGTACTGCTGAAAGCGGATGTAGCCGATGAGTGCCTTCTCGTAAACATGCGCGGTCACATGGCGGAATCCCCGGAAACTGAGCGTGTACTTCTCAATGAAGGGGATCGTATTGTGCTTCATGAATTTATCCTGCATGAAGAAGATCAGGGCGCGGCTGCTTCTGCCTTCCATTATCTTCTCCCGCAGTTCGTTTTCCGAGTAATAGTTGTTCGCGCCTTCGATCGTAAAGTCGCTGACCGGCAGGAAAAACGTTACGATGCCGAGCAGGACGATCAGGGCGGCAAAAATCAGCAGAAAGCGTTTCATGACCGGCCGTCCTTTTCTGCCGGCAGGACCATCTCCGGATTGTCCCGTCCCACGCTCAGCACCATGCCGATCTCACCCATGTAAAACAGGGAGGCGGTGCCGCCGTAACTGACGAAGGGAAGGGTCACGCCGGTATTCGGCAGGATGCCGCTGACGACGCCGATATGCAGGATGACCTGCAGGGCGATATGCGCCATGACCCCGACCACCAGGAGGCTTCCGAATACGTCGCGGCTGCGGTTTGCGATCATCATCATGCGGTACAGGAGGAAAAGGTACAGAATGATCAGAGAGATCGCGCCGAACAGTCCCAGTTCCTCGCAGAGGATCGCAAAGATCATGTCGTTGGCGGATTCGGGCACGAAGCCGAGTTTCTGCATGGAAGCGCCAAGTCCCTTGCCGAAAACGCCGCCGGAACCGATCGCGTACAGTCCCTGCACCACCTGATATCCGTCGCCGCGGGCATCGTACATCGGCGTGTTCCAGATGTACAGGCGCCGCAGCTGATAGGCCTTGAGGATCCCGGCATCTTCGATCCGCTCGCCGATCCCGATGAGGGTGTCGAGCGGCATTGCCTTGATCGCGATCATCAGGGCAAGCCCCGCCGCAAGCATGCACCAGAACGCGATCCTCCTCTTCTTATTTTCGCTGACCAGCATGATCATCGCGATCGGGATCGCCAGGATGATCACGCCCGAACTCAGGTTGTTCTTGAGGACGAGCACGCCGGGCACGGCACAAAGGCCCAGGATGATCAGCGGCCATTTGGCACCGTTCATTCCCTTCGTGTGGCGGTGGATCATGAATGCCGTAAGCAGGATGATCGCGACCTTGACAAGTTCCGCCGGCTGGAAGGAAATGGTGCTCGTGACCCTCATCCAGCGCGTCTGGCCGTTGGTGTTGATGCCCAGTTTCGTGAAGTCGGTAAGGATCATGCAGATCACGGCCGCTGCATAACCGGGCCAGACCAGCCAGAAATAATATTTGTGCGGGATAAGAGACGCTGCTACAGCGACGGCAAGTCCGATGCCGTACAGCATCAGCTGATGGCGGAAATAGTACATGCCGTTGTGCAGCTTCGTTTCAGCCGTGTAATAGCTCGCACTGTAGATCATGATCAGTCCGAAAACGCACAGAAACAAAACGACGAACAGCAGGCTGAAGTCGTAGCCGGAAAGCCATCTGATTCCTTTTTCGGACTGACGTTTTTTCATGCTTCCTCTCGGACCAGGTCCTTAAAATGATCTCCCCGGACTTCAAAGTTCGGGTACATGTCCCAGCTGGCACAGGCCGGTGAAAGGAGTACCGTATCACCCGGCACAGCCATCTCTTCTGCTTTCCGCACAGCTTCTCCCATGTCATTCACGAAGCAGTACGGGACAGGGCAGACCCTGTCGGTGCATTCCGCAATGGCTTTCGCGGTCTGCCCCATCAGGATCAGGTATTTGACCTTGTTCTTAAACAGTTCCACCATTTCGGTGTAATCGGCGCCCTTGTCGAAGCCGCCGGCGATCAGTACCGTCGGGCGGGTGGTGATCTCCAGGGCCTTGACGGTGGAATCCGGGTTCGTGCCCTTGGAATCGTTGTAATAGTCGACACCGTCCTTGGTGCAGACGTATTCCATGCGGTGCGCGACGGCCGTAAAGCTCAGTACCCGCTCGCGGATCACGCTGTTCGGTACGCCCATCGCCTTCGTGATCAGGATGGCACCCATGACGTTCTCGTAATTGAACCTGCCGATCAGGTGCAGGTCGGCCGCCGTGCAGATGTTTTCTTCCGGTTCGTCCTTCCAGCGCAGGATGATGTCGCCGTCGCGGAGGAAGCATCCTTCCCGAAGTTCGCGGGCGCTGCTGAAATACACGATCCGTGCGCGGGTGCGCGGGACGACCGTCTCCATCCAGCCGGATTCGCGGTTCAGGATCAGGTATTCGTCCGGTTTCTGGGTGAATGTCACCTTCATCTTGATATCGATGTAATTCTGCATGGAGCCGTGGCGGTCCAGATGGTCCGGCGTGATGTTCGTGATGATCGCGACCTCGGGATCGACCTCCGGCAGGGACTCCATCTGGAAGCTGGACATTTCGACCGCGGTGATCGAATCGTCCGTGGTCTCCAGAACCTCCTCCGACCAGGCATGGCCGATGTTGCCGAGCACAAAGACCTTGTCGGATACGCCGCGCAGGATGTGTCCCACGAGCGCAGTGGTCGTGGTCTTGCCGTTGGTCCCGGTGACTGCGATGAGGCGGCCCTTATGGAAATGGTATGCCAGCGCGATCTCGCTGATGATGGGCGTTCCGGCCGCCTGCAGCACCTTGACGAAGGGTCTGGTCAGCGGGATGCCGGGGCTGGAAGCACACAGCTGCATGCGTGCGGCGTCTTCCGGCTTCAGTTCGCCCAGAATGATCTCGCATTCGTGGCCGTCAAGCTTGTCGATCAGTGCCTTTCTGTCCAGTTTCTGATTCTCGTCATAGAGGACAGGCGTGTACCCTGCCTTCTGCAGCAGGCGTACGGCGTTCAGACCGCTCCGGCCTGCGCCCGCCACCATGATCGGGATGTCCTTGCTCCACTCTTTGCTCATGTCACGCTCCCAGATAGCCAACTGCGCAGAAGAACGCGGTGATGACCGTGAAGACGATCACGATGCGGGCTTCCGACCAGTTGTAGAATTCAAAAGTATGATGGATCGGCGTCATCTTGAAGACGCGTTTTCCGTGGCTGAGTTTGAAATAGCTCACCTGGATCATCACCGAAAGGGTCTCGCAGACGTAGATGATGCCGCAGATGAGAAGCATGAAAGGCTGACGCAGGATCAGCGCCGTCGAGGCGACGAAGCCGCCGAGGGCCAGCGATCCGGTATCGCCCATGAAAATGCGCGCCGGGTTCGTATTGAAAAGCAGGTAGCCGAGAAGCGCACCGCAGACCGCAGCCGTCACCGGTTCGATCCCGCTTCCATACAGGAAGGACAGCGCTGTAAAGAACAGGGCGACGACCGCCGTGACGCTGCTGCACAGGCCGTCGATGCCGTCCGTCAGATTCACGCCGTTATCCGCGCCGAGGACCACCAGGAACAGGAGCGGCACGTACCACCAGCCGATATCCGCCTGTCCCTTCATGAAGGGGATGCGGATCGACGAGGCATCGGGCGTGCTGCTCATCCGGTACCAGCAGAAAGCCGCCGTGAGGATCATCTGCAGGGCAAATTTCTGCCAGGCTTTCAGCCCCAGGTTCACGCCGTGCTTTTTCTTCAGGCCGTCGTCCAGCATGCCGATCAGGCCGTAGCCCACCGTCATCACGAGGATGGGGATCATATCGGGATTTTTCCGGATGAACGGCAGCACTGCCAGAACGATCGCCGGTACGAATGCCATGCCGCCCATGGTGGGCGTGCCGGCCTTCTTCTGATGCTTGGGACCGACTTCGCGGATGTTCTGCCCGATGTGCTTCCTCTTCAGGAAGGGGATCAGGAGCGCAGTGAATACGGTGCTGAGGATCAGCGCGGTACCGAAGGAAAGGATGGCTTGTTTCATGGGTTCTGCCTCTGTTAGTTTTTTTCGGCGTCTTCGGGAATGCCGAGGTAAGGAATGATCCGCTGCATGATGTCGCGTTCGAATTCAACGACGGGGAGCGAAGAAACATCGGTGCCTTCATGTTCAAGTTCATCGACGACCACGTAGACCAGCAGTTTCGGGCTGGCTGCCGGCGTGAATCCCATGAAGGAGACCACATAATTCTGTTCTTCGATCGGGTACTTCTGTGCCGTACCGGTCTTGCCGCCGACGGTATGGCCGGGGATCCTGGCGCCGTATCCGCCGCCGTTCTGAACCGTTTCGTAAGCTGCCTGCTTCATGAATTCACAGGTCGCTTCGCTGATCGTCGTGCGGACCAGTTCCGGTTCCACGTTTTTGACCACGTTGCCGTTTTCATCCAGCAGCTGGCGGACGATATGCGGCGTATAGTAGTAGCCGCCGTTCAGGATGGAGCAGTAAGCCGACGCCATCTGGATCATCGTCGAAGAATAGCCCTGGCCGAAGGAACAGGTCGCGAGGTCGATCGCGCTCATGTTTTCCTCCGTAAACAGGATCCCCGTCGCTTCACCGGGCAGATCGACGCCGGTCCGGCTTCCGAGACCGAACTGGCGCTGCCATTTCAGCATCGTCGGGACGTTCAGGCGGGTGCCGATATTCATCAGGGCATCGTTGCAGGACAGCATCAGGGCCCCTGTCACGTCCATCATGCCGTGGCCTTCACGCTTGTGGCAGTGGATCGTCGTTCCCTGGATCGTCTCGCCGCCGTCGCAGAAAAGTTTCGTATCGGTTTCGATCGCATCCTCTTCCAGCGCCATGGCCACGGTCAGTTCCTTTGACACGGAGCCGGGCGAATAGGCATCGCTCACCGTGAAATTGCGCCAGACCGAATTCTGCAGGGCGGCACGCTCTTCTTCCGTCATCGCTTCGAATTCCTCGTCGCTGACAACGGCGGAGAAGTCCATGGGCGTGTTCGGATCAAAGACCTTATCCGTCGCCATGCCGAGGATCTCGCCGCTCGTCGGATCCATCACGACAACGCCGATGTTCTTGTATTCGTGGAGCGGCTTGAATTTTGCGATCTCCTCTTCCACGATCTTCTGCACGTTGTAGTCGATCGTGCTGACGACGGTGCGGCCGCCGACGGCGGCCTCCGTAACGCTTTCATAATCGCCTTCGGGGCTGATATAGCTGTAGATCTTGCCGTTAACCCCACTCAGGGACGAATTGTAATATTCTTCAATGCCCCAGTGGCCTTCCGCGCTTTCCGCGCCGGAAAAACCTAGGACGGTGCAGCCGAGCGTACCGTAGGGATACATGCGCTTGTATTCCGTTTCGAACCAGACACCGGTCACCCTGTCCTGATGGAGTCTCTTCTTGCTGCTGTCTTTCGCCGTATTGTATTCCGTCTGATACTGCAGGAAGCGTTCCTTCTCCTCCGCGCTCAGCTGCATGGCAAAGCGGACGTATGGCGCATCCGGCTTCTCATCCAGGACCGCCTCGATCTCATCCCGCGAATAGCCGAAAACGCTGACAAGTGCATCAACCGTTGCCTCACGGTTTGGCTGGGGCTTCTTGGGATTGGCGGTATACAGGATGACCGACGGGTCCAGGATCAGATTGTAGACTTCCTCGCTGTAGGCAAACACCGTACCGTTGCGGTCGGTGATATTGCCGCGCCTGAACGCCAGGGCCTGCATGTCATAGCCCTGCTGCGACAGGATCCGCTGCTGATATTCTTCTCCGCTGTTCCGCATTAGGATCAGCAAATAGACGACATATGCAAACAAAACTGCCGCCACCAGAATGAAGGTGAACGCCAGTTTTCTTCGCATGCGGATCGTCAGTCTTCGTCCGTTCGCTTCAGCTGTTAGGGATGTCTTCATACTGCCGCACGTACTCCCTCATCTGCTCCGAATAGGTGACCACTTCGTTGTCCTGCGGATAGGTCATTCCCAGTTGATCTACCGCGATCCGGTAGACCTCCTCAAGATCCATCTGGGCGCTGAGGCGGTTTTCGCGCACGGCGTTCTCCGAACGGACCTTGGTGATCTGTTCTTCCAGATTCGCGATCCGGTTCATGGAGGCATTGATCGAAGCCTGCACCTTCAGGTAACTGAAGCACAGGTAACCGAACAGCAGGGTAACGGCAAGAAGCATCAGGACGTAAGGCACGTTGACCCTGACCCGCGCGGGTACGGTCTCAGGCCGTACGTGAACGCGGGTCTCCTGTTCAGGGGAATATTCCGGACGGATCTGCACCCGAACGGTATTGCCTTCCACAATATATTTCTTGCTTTCTGCCATGTTCATGCCTCCCCGCCTGCCCCGTTCCTCTCGAATACGCGGAGCTTGGCGCTGGCCGACCGCGGATTCTGCTTCATCTCCTCCTCTGAAGGAAGGATGGGCTTCCGGGTAACGACCTTTCCCCTGCTGACCCGTCCGCAGACGCAGACCGGGAAATCTTTCGGGCAGATGCAGGGGTCCTCTGCCGTTCT
Organism: uncultured Lachnospiraceae bacterium; assembly: GCA_902761665.1. Taxonomy (GTDB): domain Bacteria; phylum Bacillota; class Clostridia; order Lachnospirales; family Lachnospiraceae; genus UBA6987. The sequence continues at coordinate 13,659 of CACWLA010000005.1, forward strand.
GAATGCGTTTTTCACGATGCGGTCTTCCAGGGAGTGGAAGGTGATGACCGCCAGCCTCCCGCCGGGAGCAAGGGCGCCGATGATGCCGGGAAGGCATTCCTCGAGGGTCGTCAGTTCGTGATTCAGCGCGATGCGGACAGCCTGGAAGGTTCTCTTTGCCGGGTGTCCGCCGGTATTTCTGTACTTTGCCGGGATCGACTGTTCGATGATCCGGACAAGTTCTCCTGTCGTTTTCAGCGGCTCTTTCTGCCGCGCCAGCACGATGCGTTTTGCGATCAGCCCGGCGAAGCGTTCCTCGCCGTAATCCCGGAGGATCCGGGCCAGTTCGGCCTCGCTGCTTTCGTTCAGCAGATCGGCGGCGGTCCGGCTTTCGTCCCGGTCCATCCGCATGTCGAGCGGCGCGTCCTTCATGTAGGAAAAGCCCCGTTCGGCACTGTCCAGCTGGTAGCTGGAAACGCCGAGATCCAGCAGAATGCCGTCTGCCTGCACGATCCCCAGTTCCGAGAGAACTGCGGGAAGGTCGCCGTAATTGCTCTTGACGAGCCGGAATTCCGGTCTTTTTCCTTCCGGCATCGCTTCGCGGGTCCCGCTCAGGCGGGCGTTTGCCGCTGCCAGTGCGTCGCTGTCGCGGTCGATCCCGATCAGCAGCCCCTTCGGGGAGAGCTTCTGCAGGATGTGTGAGGAGTGGCCTGCGCCGCCCACCGTTCCGTCGGCATAGACGCCGTCCGGCCGGATCGCCAGGGCTTCCAGGCACTCGTCAAGGAGTACGGGAACGTGAGAAAACTCCATCCGTCATCTCCTTCAGATGCCAAGCTCGGCCATTCTTTCCGCGAGCTCGTTCACGTCGTCATACGAAGACGCCTTGTTCCAGGTCTCCTTATCCCAGAGCTCGACCCGGCTGCCGACGCCGCACAGGACCACATCCTTTTCGAGGCCGGCGGCGTCGCGCAGATTCTGCGGGATCAAAGCGCGCCCCTGTTTATCCAGTTCGACCTCGGCCGCACCGGCCAGGAAAAAACGGACAAACTTACGGGCGTCTTTGCTGGTCAAAGGAAGCGTCTGGAGCTTTGCCTCGAAACGCTGCCACTCGCGTGTGGGAAAAAGAAACAGGCAGTCGTCCAGTCCGCGGCTGATGACAAAGACATCGCCGAGCTCATCCCGCAGTTTCGCAGGAATGATGACGCGTCCCTTGGGATCGACCGAATGATTATAGGTCCCCATCAGCATGTTCATGGCGGCTGCTCCTTTCTTTCTCAGGTCTCAGGGAAAAAACCGGGAAAAGCACCACTTTGTGACACTTTCACCCACTTTCCTCCCCTGTGCCTTCGATTGTAAGGGAAAAAGCCAAAAAATGCAAGCACTTTTTTGCGAAAAAGCAGCATTTTTCGCAAGTTTTTTGCCTGAAAAAGGCCGAAAAAAGCACAAAAAAAGCGGCGGACCGAAGTCCGCCGCCGGAGGTGTTTTTATGGGGTTTCGAAGCCTTATCTCATGCCCTTGTCGTAAGGAATGCCTTCCGCCTTCGGCGCCTGAGAACTCTTGGACGTGAAGGCCAGCACGATCAGGGAAATGATGTACGGCAGCATGTTGTAGACCGGGCTGGGGATATCCATCTTTGCCAGGAAATCAAACGAACTGTAGACGTTGCTGAGTGCCCGGAAGAGACCGAACAGCAGGCCGGCGAGCGCGATGCGCTGCGGCTTCCACTGGCCGAAGATCATGACGGCGAGGGACAGGAAGCCGAAGCCGGCAACGCCGTATTCGAAGCGCCATTCGGAAGCGCCGGCCATGATGAAGACGATGCCGCCGAGACCGCCGTATGCACCGGAGATCAGGACGCCTGCCCAGCGCATCTTGAAGACGTTGATGCCGACGGAGGCCGCCGCCTGGGGATGTTCGCCGCAGGCCATCATCCGGAGACCGAACTTCGTCTTGTACAGGATGACATAGGCAGCGATCAGCAGGATGAGGGTCACCAGCATGAACCAGCTGAATTCGAAGTCGCCGAGTTTTACCAGGAACTTCTCGCGGGCTGCGCCGTAGTTGATGACGGAGGAAACGTCATCCGGATTCGCCGCGGTATTGATGGCCTTGACCACGACCGTGACACCGGCGATGCCGAGCATGTTCAGCGCGGTGCCGACGATGGTCTGGTCGGCCTTCAGATTGATGCTTGCCACGGCCAGCAGGGAGCAGTACAGCGCGCCGGCTGCCATGGAGATCAGAATGACCAGCAGGATCAGCGCGAAGGTCGGAAGTTTATCGGTCAGGTAGCGCATGGTCAGCGCACCGCCCATCGCGCCCACCAGCATCGTGCCTTCAAGACCGAGGTTGATGACGCCGGAGTGTTCCGCAAAGCAGCCGCCCAGAGCGACCAGGATAAGGACAGAAGCAAAGATCAGGGTGTATTGGACAAGGAGTGTCATTGTTCCTTACCTCCTTCCGCAGCTTTTTTCGCAAGGGCTTTCTGGGCTCTCTCCTCCTGTTTTGCGATCCGCTTGTTCATCATCAGTTTCATGAAGAACACGAAGCCGCACAGATAAATGATGATCGAAGAGATCAGGTCGGAGATCTGCGCGCAGTAGATCTTCTTGTCCACGTAGGCGCCGCCCGCCGTGATGTGCTGAATGAAGAAGGAGGACAGGATCGCGCCGATCGGGTTCAGGCCGCCGAGGAAGGCTGCCGCGATCCCGTTGAAGCCCATGCCCGGCACCGAAGACGTGGAGCAGTTCCACTGTTCGTAGCTGGTCAGGTAAAGCATGGCTGCGCCGAGGCCGGCCAGGGCGCCGCTGATCGCCAGCGTCACGATGATGTTGCGCTTTTCCGCCATGCCGGCGTATTTCGCCGCGTTCTTGTTGCCGCCGGTCGCCCGGAGTTCATAGCCAAAGCGGGTCTTCTCCAGAACGATCCAGACCGCGAACGCGATCACGACGGCAAAGATGACCGAAATGCCGACGTATTTGTTGTTGTTGAAGAATTTGCCCAGCCCGAGCGTGGGCAGCAGGGAAGCCGCGCTGGTTCGCGCCACCTCCTTGGTATAGGGGCTCGTTGCTTCCTTGACGTTCGTCAGCAGCATGTTCGTGCCATAGAGGATGATCCAGTTCAGCATGATGCCGGAAATGACTTCGTTCACGTTGCAGTAAGCCTTCAGCAGGCCGCTGATGCTGCCGGCAAGCGCGCCGCCGAGGATGGCGACCAGCGTGCAGGCCCACCACGGGAGCTTCAGCGCCAGGGCGCAGTACAGCGAGCAGGCGATGCCGATGCAGTACTGTCCGGCTGCACCGATATTGAACAGGCCGACCTTGTACGAAAACAGGATCGACAGGGAGCACATGACGAGCGGCGCCGCCTTGACCAGGGTATTGCCGAGGTATTTCAGCTGCGATTCCTTCTTGTTGTACGTCAGGAAGTTCTTGATGACGGCCTTGATCGCTTCCCCGGCCCCGGAAGGCTCAATGAACAGCAGGACGATATAGCCGATCAGCAGACCGAGAAGGATGCAGATCAGGGAAGCAAGCAGCGATTGCACCCCGTCGTTTTTCAGGATCTTCTTCATGCTTTCACCTCATCTCTCTTCGCACCGGCCATGTACAGGCCGAGTTCTTCCTGGGTCGTCTTCTTCGGATCGAGTTCGCCGACGATCTCACCTTCGTACATCACCAGGATGCGGTCAGGCACGTCCATGACCTCGTCCAGTTCAAGAGAGACCAGAAGCACCGCCTTGCCGGCGTCTCGCTGGGCGATCAGGCTCTTGTGCACGCCTTCGATCGCGCCGACGTCCAGGCCTCTTGTCGGCTGGACCGCCACCAGCAGTTCGGGACCCTTGTCGATCTCGCGGGCGATGATCGCCTTCTGCTGGTTGCCGCCGGACATTGCCCTTGCCTTGGTGACCGGGCCCTGGCCGGAGCGGATGTCATATTCGCCGATCAGCTTTTCGGCGTACTTCCGGATGTTGTCGCGGCGCAGGAACCCTGCCTTGTTGGTGAATTCCGGCTCGAAATAGCGCTGCAGCACCAGGTTGTCTTCCAGGCTGTAGTCAAGGACCAGGCCGTGCTTGTGCCTGTCCTCCGGAATGTGGGACATGCCCTTCAGGCTACGTTCGCGGATCTTCGCCTTCGTGATGTCCTCACCGAGCATTTTGACGCTGCCCGAAACGAGCGGCTCCAGCCCGGTCAGGCCGTAAACGAATTCGGTCTGGCCGTTGCCGTCGATCCCGGCAAGGCAGACGATCTCGCCGGCATGCACGGTCAGAGAAACGTTCTTCACGGCATTGTTCTTATGCACCTTGGATGCCACGGACATGTTCCGGACCTCCAGGACAGGCTTTCCGACTTTCGCCTCGCCCTTCTCGACGTGAAAGTTGACGTTCCGTCCGACCATCATGGCCGACAGTTCTTCCATCGTCGTGTTCTTCGTCTCGACCGTGCCGATGTATTTGCCCTTGCGAAGCACGCTGCAGCGGTCCGCGACGGCCATGATCTCAGCCAGTTTGTGGGAAATGAACAGGATGCTCTTCCCTTCCGCTGCCAGATTCTTCATGATCTGCATCAGTTCTTCGATCTCCTGCGGCGTCAGCACGGCTGTCGGTTCGTCGAAGATCAGGATCTCGTTGTCGCGGTAGAGCATCTTCAGGATCTCGGTACGCTGCTGCATGCCGACGGTGATGTCCTGGATCTTCGCGTCCGGATCCACCCGGAGCCCGTATTTCTCCGAAAGTGCCATGACTTTCTTCCGGGCTTCGTCCTTCTGCAGGAAGCCGCCCTTCGTCGTTTCGACGCCCAGGATGATGTTGTCCAGAACGGTGAAGCATTCCACCAGTTTGAAATGCTGATGGACCATGCCGATGCCGAGTTCGTTGGCCACATTGGGGTCATTGATCTCGACCTTTTTGCCCTTTACGTAGATCTCGCCTTCCTCAGGCTGATAAAGCCCGAACAGCACCGACATCAGGGTCGATTTGCCGGCGCCGTTTTCACCAAGCAAAGCGTGGATCTCCCCCTGTTTCAGCTGGAGAGTCACGTCATCGTTGGCAATTATCCCGGGAAATCTCTTTGTGATATGCAGCATTTCAATTGCATACGGAGATGGTGTGGACATATGCCGATTCCTCCTCTTCATGCTTTCGCACAAATAATCAGATTCATTTTACTTTCTTTCCGTCCGTTTGTAAAGATTTCATAAAGAGTTTTATTTCGGCAGCACCAAAAAAGGCCGCCTGCAGGCGGCCCGGAAATGACTGTCGTCACTCTTCTTTTTGCTTGTTCTTCTCCTTGTTCCAGAAGGAATGCACCTTGACGGCGGCATGTTTCACGGCTTCGACCGGTCTCGACTGGCTGACCTTTTCCTTCGCTGCTTCCGCCGCGTTCTTCACGGCCTCCACGGACTTCGACTGGCTGACCTTTTCCATCGCCGCTTCCGCTGCGTTCTTCACGGCTTCCACGGACTTCGACTGGCCGACCTTTTCCTTTGCCGCCTCTGCTGCGTTCTTCACGGCTTCGACCGGCCTCGACTGGCCGACCCTTTCCCTCGCTGCTTCCGCCGCATTCCGGATCGCGGCAGCCGCTCCGGTCTCCCCGGTCTTCACATGGTCAAGTTCGGTTCTGACGTCAGGACCGCCCAGGAAGAACAGGGCAAGCGCACCGGGGCCGACATAGGACGTCGTGACCGGCTCGTAATCCACGTGAAGGATCTTTTTCGGCGGACGGTTCCGGCAGATCAGTTCTTCGAGCCGTTTCGCATCCTCCTCGCAGGCCGCCTGTACGATGCCGACCGTCTGCTCCTCCGGATGAACGACCAGCGCGTCGTAGCGCCCCGCCAGTGCTTCGACTGACTTCTTTCTTCCGCGGATCTTCGCAAAGGCAACGATCTTTCCGTCCACGTCGCCCTTCAGAAGCGGCTTGATGTTGAGGATCGTTCCGATCCATGCCGCAGCGTTGGACAGTCTCCCGCCGCGTTTCAGATACATCAGATCGTCCACCGTGAAGACGTTGCACATCCTTTTGCTGTAATCCTCAAGTTTCTCTGCGGCTTCCTCAATGGAGAGTCCCTGATCCCTGAGGCGGGCAGCTTCAAGCGCCACGAAGCCTTCGCCGAGCGCAGCACCCTTCGTATTGATCACGAACGCCTTCACGTCCGGATAGTCCTCCGCGAGCATGCGCAGCGCCACACGCGCGGAATCGCAGGAACCGCTGATGCCGCCCGACATGCTGACGTAAATGAAGTCGCGGCCGGCCTTCGCCTCCTCTTCGAAATATTCCAGATAGCGCTGCGGCGTGATCTGCGTGGTGGTCACCCGCGGACCGTCTTTCAGGCGGCGGTAGTAAGCTTCGCTGTCAAAATCTTCTATCGCTTCGCAGCACAGATCCTTCCCGTCGACATGATAATAGAACGGGATCACCTTGAGCCCGTATTCATCCGCCATGAATTTCGGCAGATTTCCCGAGGTATCGGTTATCACTGTAAATGCCATGATATCAACCTCCTGATTTGTTCATATCATACCAATTTTGGGGCAAAGGCACAAGTAAAAAACTGATAAACTCCGTCCCGCAGAGACGAAAAGAAGGAAAAAAGCGCTGAAAACACGCAAAAAACCGGGACATGCTGCCCGAAAACAGCATGTCCCGGCCTTTCCGCGGTTTGTCACCGAACGAATGTCTTTAATTATTTTATCTGTCCCTGATCGTCGACCGTGATGCTCACAGCGGGCATGGCGGAGATGTCGTTGGAGACGGTGATCTTGCCGGCGAACATGTCGGCAACGAGAGCCTTGTAGTCATCCTTGGTGAACTTGTCGGACCACTGCGTGCCGTCGCCCATGGGGATCTGCACGTAGTTGGCTTCGGGATCGGTACCGGAGATGAGACCCAGGGTCGCGATCTTGCCGGCGTAATCCGCCCACTTGCCGTTCTTGACGATGTCTTCAAGTGCGTTGTAGGTGGTCGGATACAGACCCTTCATGGCGGAGGTGACGGTCATGCCGTCCACACCGGCATAGTTCTTGATGACGCCGGCCTGGTCAACGTCAACGCCGATGACCTTGCCGTTCGCGCTCTTCGCAGCGTCAACAGCGGAGGTGTAGATGCCGCCGCCGCAGGCGAAGACGACTTCGGTGCCGCCGGCATACCAGGTATCCATTTTGGCCTTGATGTCGGCATCGCCGAAGAACTGGCCGCCGTAGACATAGTTGATGGAGACGTCGGCGCCGGTTTCCTTGGCAGCAGCGTCAGCGCCCTGCACGAAACCGAAACCGTAGCGGACAACAGCGGGAACCGCCATGCCGCCCAGGAAGCCAAGCTTGGTGTAGCCGAGCTTCACGGCAGCATAACCGGCCATGTAGCCGCAGAGTTCTTCCTGGTAGACAGCGCAGTACACGTTGTCCATGTGGACGTACTTGTTCAGATCCCAGTTGGCAGGATTGTAGTCATACTGTTCGCCTGCGGCAGCAACGCCGGCTTCCAGCAGATCGCCGGCAGCGACGTCCAGAGCGACGAACTTGACATCCTCGTACTCAGGAGCAGCTTCGACGATGGTACCGCCGAAAGCGTAACCGGGCATGACGATGACGTTGAAGCCGTCGTCAACAGCCTTTTCCACCATGCCTACACGGTCGGCCGTGGAGTCGGCAGCGGGCTTGTAGTAGGTGAATTCAATACCGTTCGCTTCGCAGAAAGCCTTGCAGGCTTCATAGGTGGTCTGGTTGAAGGACTGGTCGGTGATATCGCCGTAGTCCGTGATCATGGCTACCTTATAGTCGGAAGCGGGAGTGGGGGCCGCAGTGCTCTCAGCAGGGGCAGCAGTGCTCTCAGAAGGAGCAGCGGTGCTCTGAGGGGCGGGGGCTTCAGTGGTCTTAGTGGCTTCCGTGCTCGTCTTGGGAGCTTCGGTGGTCTTTGCGGGCTCGCTGCCGCAGGCGCAAAGGGAAAGCACCATCACAAGCGCGAGAGCCAGAGCAAAAGGTTTTTTCATCATTACTTTTTCCTCCTTAGATAACCCTGACGGGGAATCTGCTTTTCAGCGTCTGTATCATAACACAGGCAAGGCGGCTTTTCAACCGCAAAATGCCGCCGAAAGCCGCCGCAGAAGTCTTATTTCTCTTTCTTCTTACTGATCAGTATACCGCTGAGCAGGCCGATGATAAGTGCAAAAACGATGATCAGAACGATCAGAACGGTAATGCCCGAACCGCCGCCCTGCAGCGTTTCTTCCGTCGTGGAAACAGGCGTTTCGGCCGAAGGCGCAGAGGCTTCCGTCGACGGTGCCGGCGCGGACTCAGTCAGCGTTTCCGTTGTTTCCGCTGCGGTCTCAGTCGTTTCCGGATCGGTCCCGCTCGTCTCCGGCGCAGTCTCAGTTGTCTCCGGCTGCGTCGGTTCTTCGGTCACCGGCTCAGCGGTCGTCGGTTCGTCGGTCGCAGGTTCCGCAGTCGTCGGCTCAGCGGTCGTCGGGACCGGCGGTTCCGGCTCGATCTCCCAGTCTCCCGCCTTCGGTTCAACCCAGACGGTAAATCCGTTCGTTTCTCCCTTATAGCCGACGGTCACCCAGACCGGTCCGGCATAGAGGAAGCTGGTGATGTCCGTCTCCAGCGAAGCGAGCGGAACGAGGCCCTGCGACTCGCCGCCGGCTATGTATTCAACCTCCAGGCCGGTAAGGTCCAGCTTGTCGCCGAGATCGTAGCCTTTCCGGTCCGGCGTCTTTTTGATGATCAGCTGATCGCGGCTGTATTCAATGTCTCCCGTCTGGCGGATGACGTTGATGGGGCTGGAATAGCACCAGTAATCTCCGCCGCCCTTCAGCACCAACTGAACACCGACGACAAGGTCTTCCCACTCACCGGGGCTGGCCGCCGAGATATAGATCATGCCGTCTTCACCCGGGATCGCCTGGATCCCGGTCATGTAGGTCCCGCCGCTGTATTTGTACCACTGATAGTTTACTTCGCTGACGTAATTATAATCCACGTCGATGACGTTCACCGCGATCTTGCCGACCTCGTCCGGTTCCAGGCTGACGACCGGCCGCACGTAGATCATCGGCGGATAGCCCGCGTCCGTCAGTCCGTAGCCGCTGCAGCTGACGTGTGCATAATTTGTATCCGCACCGGTATTGCCGTCAAACGCGTGACAGTAGACCCGGGTGGGCTTGCCGCCCATCATGCCGATGTTCAGCGAAATGTTTTTGAAGGTGATGGACGTACGGTTGGCAGAGGACTTGATCACGATGTCACTGCAGCCGTATTTCATGCCGGCGTCCATCAGTTTGTCCTTCTCCGCCGGCATCTCGTAATCCTTGCCGCCGTATTCCACGTACCAGGTAAATGTCAGGTTCTCGCCGGAAACGGTCGCGGCGTATTCCGCGTCAGTCCCCACGGGATACGTAAGCGACTGCGGGTCCCAGGTCACATACGGCTCCGTTGACAGGGCGTGCGCCGTCCTGCCGCCGGCAAAAAGCAGCAGCGCTGCCAGCGCAGACAGGAAAATGAAACGCTTTTTCATTGTTTTCACCTCCTCCGGTCAGTGAAAAACTCAGGTCGTCTGCGGTATGGCGGAAAGCAGCCAGGCGATCCCGCCCGTTGCCGCGAGGATGCCGAAAAGGATCAGCACCAGTGCCAGTGCGCAGAAGTACGAACGGGCATAGTTCCGACGGTTGATCCGGCTGTCATCGAAGGAATAGATGATCAGAAAGACCAGCCCGATGACCGGAAGCGTAAACAGAATGCCGTAGCCGAAATAACCCCAGGGGCTGAGAGGCCGGTACTGCTCCGGTCCGGTGTAGATGTATTTTGCCATGATCTCCTCCTCTTTTTTCTGTCATTTCGCGGCGGCGCGTTCGGCCGCTTCACGTTTGATCCGTTTTTTCCAGCAGCGGCGGCACATGGCGACGTAGCAGTCGTTGCCGCCGAGGACTACCTGTTCCCCGCCGGTGACCACGTGTCCCTCAGCGTCGATGCGGGCGTTCACCGTAGCTTTCGCGCCGCAGGTGCAGATCGTCTTGATCTCGGTAATGGACTGCGCCAGTTCGAACAGGCGGTGGCTGCCCGGGAAAGTATGGGTCTGGAAGTCCGTTGCCAGGCCGAAGCAGAGCACGGGGACGTCGTCTTCGTCCACGAGATCGGCCAGCTGGTCGATGTGCTCCGGCGTGAAGAACTGGGCTTCATCCGCAATGATAACGTCCCTTTTTTCGGGCAGGGCGCGGAACAGCACGGCAATGTCGTCGGCCGGACCGATCACCCGGTCCGCCTCGGCTTCCAGTCCGATGCGCGAGCGGATGAGCGCCGCGCCGTCGCGGGTATCCACGGCCGGCTTGATCAGCCAGACCTTCATCCCGCGTTCCTCATAGTTGAATTTGGTGATCAGCGCCTGTGCGGACTTGCTGGAACCCATGGCGCCGAATTTGAAATACAGCTTAGCGCCCATCGTTCTTCTCTCCTGCCGCGGCAGCTGCTTCCTGCAGTTTTGCGATCGCGGCGTCAGCGGCTTCCTGGAGCCTGCGGGCGGCGTCGTCCGCCGTTTCCTGGACCTTTGCCACTGCTTCATCAGCAGCGTCCTTCAGGGCTTCCGCATGTTCCTCCGCAGCGTCCTTCAGAGCTTCACCGGCGGCCTGCGCCTGCGCCGCAGCCTGTGCAGCCTTCTCGGCAGCCTCCTGCTCGGCCTTCTCCGCTGCAGCCTGCGCCTCAACGTGCGCGCTGTCCGCTTCAGCTTCCAGGATCTCTCCGGCCGTTTCCTCCATGTCGGTCCTGGCCTGTTCGGCGGCATCCGCCGCATCCTCCATCGTCTGCTGGGCGTGCGCTTCCGCCTCCGCGATCGCTTCCGATGCCCTGCGGTCGGCTTCGATCATTTCCAGAATATCGCCCCTGATCTCTTCAGCCGCTTCGTTTTCTGCCTTCGCGACGATCGCTTCGGCGGCTTTCGCTTTCTTCATGCCGAGGATGTACAGAACCAACGCGGCGGCGCACAGCACCACGCTCACCACCTGCGAGATCGCAATGCCGGTATGGCCGATCTTCAGCTGGTCGGTGCGCAGGCCTTCGATCCAGAAGCGTCCCACGCCGTAACCCATCAGGTACAGCAGGAAGATCTGGCCGTGGAAGCGTTTTTTTCTGGTCATGAGCAGCAGGATGACAAAAAGCGCAAGGTTCCAAAGGCTTTCGTACAGGAAAGTCGGATGGACCTGGATGTAAGTGACGCCGTCTGCAGTGACGGCTTTCTCCAGCAGATCCTGCGTGATCATGCTGCCGTTGACCTTCTCGATGTTCAGCCGCATCGCCAGCAGGTTATCGGTATAGCCGCCGAAGCATTCCATGTTCACGAAATTGCTCCAGCGTCCCGTTGCCTGCGCCAGCACCACGCCCACGAAGGCCGTGTCCAGGACCTGCGGGAAATTCAGTTTCTTGACCTTGCAGAAGATCCAGCCCGTTATGGCACCGGCGATCACGCCGCCGTAGATGGCCAATCCGCCGGCCCGAAGGTTGAAGATCTCCTTCAGGTTGTCCCTGTAAGCATCCCAGTCAAAAGCGACGTAGTAAAGACGCGCGCCGATAATGCCGAATATGACGCCCCAGATCATCAGTTCCGCATAGTTCTCGTCATTCTGGCCGGTCTTTTTCGCCACGATGCACGCGACCGTAAGGGCGAGCAGCACCGAGGCCGCAATGATGCAGCCGTAGATGAATATCTCGAAATTTCCGATCTTGAAGCTCTTGATCCAATCCGAGAATTTCAGTCCCAGATTGGCGAACCAGATATCAACAGATAAAGTAAGCATGGCAATAATCTCCTTGCGGTCCATTATGCCATTGCCGTTCGGGAAAGTCAATCGGAAGAACCTGCCGAATCGGATCCCCCTCTCCGGCGGCAGAATATCTTTTTTTCATTTTTCCCGGATTTAGTGCTTGACAATTGCGAAAGCCCGCGCTATTATTACTGATGCGCTCGGGAGACCGACCGCAATGCGTGCGTTTAGCTCAGCTGGATAGAGCGTTTGGCTACGGACCAAAAGGCCGGGGGTTCGAATCCTCTAACGCACAGAAAAGGAGCACCGGCGGTGCTCCTTTTTCATACCTGCGGATATGGCGAAACTGGCAGACGCGCGGGATTTAGGTTCCCGTGGGGTGACCCGTGCAGGTTCGAGTCCTGTTATCCGCATCCGCGGATGCGTCCGCATATCGATCATCAGAAGGAGGTCCGCATGTCATCCGACTACCGCAAAGACGTCACCATGAATCCGTCCGGCTTCGTGCTGCTTTCGGACTTCATTCCGCAGATCGTGCAGGAGATCCGCTACTATTCCAGCTACAACTTCATCGGCGACCGCATCGACGGCTATGAGGAGCCCTGCGCGATCCTGACGAAGGAAGCGGCGCGTGCCCTCAGACAGGTCAGCAATGAAATGATCGTGCAGGGATACCGGCTGAAGATCTTCGACGCCTACCGTCCTGCCTGCGCCGTCAGGCAGTTCGTGCTCTGGGGCATCGAAGACCAGGACATCCGCATGAAGCCTTATTTCTACCCCGCGCTCGAGAAGCAGACACTGTTCAGGGACGGCTACATTGCTTCGAAATCCAGCCACAGCCGCGGCAGCGCCGTGGACCTGACCCTGCTCGACATGCAGAGCGGGAAGGAACTCGACATGGGCAGCCCCTTCGATCTGTTCAGCGAGGTCTCGCACCCGTCATACCGCGGCGTGACCGACGAGCAGTACGAAAACCGCATGCTGCTGCAGCAGGCAATGGTGCGGGCGGGCTTCGTGCCGCTCGACTGCGAATGGTGGCATTTCATGCTGAAGGACGAACCGTATCCGGACACCTACTTTGAATTCCCGGTATCGTCGGCATATCTGAAGAAATAAGGTGTGAAAGAAAAAGGGACGGCAGCCCGTATGAGGACTGCCGTTCCTTTTTTCTGTGCCTTTTTATTCTGCTTTTGCCGCTGCGAGAAGCTGCAGGATCTGCACGGCATTCGCCGCCGCGCCCTTGCGGATCTGGTCACCGCAGCACCATAAGGTCAGGCCGTTCGGATCGGTCAGGTCCTTCCGGATGCGGCCGACGAACACGGTATCCTGGTCGGAGGAATCGAGCGGCGTCGGATAGCCGAGGCTTTCTCCCTCCTCAAAGAGGCGGCAGCCCGGGAAGTTCCGGACGGCTTCCTTCGCCTCTTCCACGCTCACGGGCCGTTCGGTGCGGAGCGTGACCGAAATGGAGTGCGAGCGCATGACCGGCACGCGCACGCAGGTGCAGGTGACCGCGAGTTCCGGCCGGTGCAGGATGCGGCGGCCTTCGTTCTGCATCTTCATCTCTTCGGTCGTGTAATCGTCGGTCGAGGCGCTGCCGATCCAGGGGATGACGTTCAGCGCGATCTGCGTCGGGAAGACCTTATGCCTTATTTCATTTCCCGCGGCGAGATCCTTCATCTGCTCTTCCAGTTCGACAAGTCCGCCCTGCCCCGCGCCGGAGACCGCCTGATAGGTGCAGGCGACCATGTTCCGGATGGGGGAGAGCTTCGCGATGCCCGCGACTGCCATCAAGGTAATGATGGTCGAGCAGTTCGGGTTGGAGACGATGCCGTTGTTGCTGAGCGCGTCTTCGCCGTTGATCTCCGGGACCACGAGCGGGACGTCCGGCTGCATGCGGAAGGCAGAGCTGTTGTCAATGTAGACTGCGCCGGCTTTTACCACCGCCGGGGCAAATTGCTTCGACAGCGGATTCTGCACCGCGCCGAGCACGTAATCGCAGCCTTCGAAACTGTCTTCGCGGGCTTCCTGCACGGTGATCTCTCTGCCTTTAAACGGGATCGTCCCACCAGCGCTCCGTGCGCTTGCAAGAAGCCTTAATTCACTGATCGGAATGTCATATTCTTCCAGTACCTTGACCATTTCACGGCCAACGGCGCCCGTTGCGCCGAGCACGGCTATTTTCAGTTCTTTCATGTCTTTTCCTCCTTATCCGCAAAGATCCTTCGCTCCGCTCAGGATGACAATTAAATGCATGCCGCCTGCTGCTCAGAACGGCTGTCCGCAGCTGCCTGTTATCAGCCTGCGAATCCTTCGTACATGACGCGGATCGCCGTCTCGTAATCTTCTTCCTCCACGCCGATCACGATCGCGAGCTCATCCGCGCCCTGGGCGATCGTGCGGATATTGACGCCGGCTTCGCCGATGGCCTTGAACAGGCGCCCCGAAACGCCCGGCCGGAAGGTCATCTTGCGGCCGACCGAAGCGACGAGTGCGAGGCCGTCCTTCAGATCCACGTCATCGGGGCTGCAGGTCTTCTTGATGTCGGCGATCAGGTCGAAGACCGCGTCACCAAGCACCGCCTGCGAGATCACAAAGGCAAAACTGTCCAGCCCCAGCGTGATGTGCTCCGCCTTCACGCCGTACTGGCCGAGGACCGTTAGTGCCTGGCAGAGTTCCGTGCTCTGTTCCATGCCCCGCTTCGTAACCGTGAGGACCATGAAGCCCTTGCGGCCGGCGATGCCGGTAATGAAGCGTTCTTCCTCTTCTCCTCCCTCGATGCGTTCCCGGATCATCGTACCGGGATCTCCCGGTTCATTCGTGTTCCGGATATTGAGGGCGATGCCTTTCTCCCGCACCGGCAGGATGGAATCCTCCTGCAGCACCGAAGCGCCCATGAAGGCCAGTTCCCGGAGCTCACCGTAGGTCATCTCGGCGATCGGCTTCGGGTCCTTCACGATGCGCGGATCGGCCATCAGGATGCCGGAGACATCAGTCCAGTTTTCGTAAACGTCCGCGTTCACGGCTGCCGCAGCCAGCGCGCCGGTAATGTCGCCGCCGCCCCGCGGCATGAGTTTCGGACGTCCCGTGGGGATGCGCCCGTAAAAACCGGGCAGGACAAAGGGCCCTTTCCCGCGGAACGCGGCAGCGATCGCCGCATAGGTCTTTTCCCGGTCAAGCTGGCCGTCCATCCCGAAGAAGACACAGTCCGCTGCATCGACGAAAGGCAGACCAAGGTACTCCGCCATCAGCTGCGCGGTAAAGAATTCGCCGCGCGAGACCAGCTCATCAACGCTCATGCCCCGGTCCAGTTTCTGCCGCAGCGCGGCAAAGGCCGCTTCAATATCAAAGGACAGGCCGAGTTCGTTCCGGATCCCGGCAAAGCGGGCTTCGATCTGCGACAGGATCTCCTCGCAGGAGACGCCGTAAGTCCGGTGCGCGTTGCAGAGGTACAAAAGATCCGTGATCTTGTGGTCTTCCTTATTCCGTTTTCCGGCTGCACTGACCACGATGATCTGCCTGTCCGGATCGGCTTCGACGATCGACTTAACTTTCCTGAACTGTTCCGCGCCCGCTACCGACGAGCCGCCGAATTTCGCCACTTTCAGCATCTTCTATTCCTCCAGGGCGGCAAAAGAAATGCAGCCGCCTTTCTTTCTGATCTCCGCTGCGGCCGCGTGCATTCTGTCCGCCGGAAGCGGCTTCGTCAGGAGCCGCAGGCTGCCGTCTGCCGTACTTTGTTCCAGGCGTTCCGCGCCGGGGAAAAGCCCGGCGAAGGCCTCCGTCAGACGCAGATAACAGCGGTATTTTTCGCTGCCGTTGTCCGCCGCCGCGCGAACCGTTTTCTCCGGCAGCATGCGCCGTGCGCCGCTCAGGATGCTTTCGAGATCACGGATCACGGCAGATGCCGTCGGATACCGCCCCGCCCCCTGTCCGGAAAGCCCGATCCTGCCGCAGAAACGGCCTTCGTAAACGGCCAGGTTATTGTTGAGAGACACAGCCGCCTCTGCCGCATTCCGGGCGAAAAGAACAGGCTCCACATGAGCGCTCACGCCCTCTTCTGTCCTTGCAGCCTTCGCGATCAGCCTGAGGACCAGGCCTTTTGACTGATAAAAACGGATGTCCTCCGCCGAAACGTTCTCTATACCTTCATGAAGGCAGCCGTCCGGCAGGATCCCGAAGGCGACAGCGGATGCAAGCCGGATCTTCCTGAGCGCGTCCAGGCCGGATACGTCTGCGGAAGGATCCGCCTCCGCATAGCCGAGCGCCTGTGCCTGCTTCAGTGCTTCTTCATAGCCAAGGCCTTCGGTCTGCATGCGGTCGAGCATGTAGTTGGTCGTTCCGTTCAGGATGCCTTTCACGCTTACGATCTCATCTCCCCGCCGCGCGAGCGCCAGGTTGTGCAGCAGCGGCACACCGCCGCCACAGGCCGCCGAAAAAAGAAAGGCTGCGCCGCTTCGGTCCGCGATCTTCTGCAGTTCCAGCCCGTATTCCGCCACCAGCATCTTGTTGGCCGTGACGAAATGCCGGCCGCTCTCCAGCGTGCGCTTTGCGAGACCGTAAGCCGGGTCCGTCCCGCCGATCGCCTCCGCAACGGCATCTATCGACGGATCCGCGAGGATCCTGTCAAAATCATCCGTCTTCCACGCCTCATCAGCCTTGCCCCGCCTTACCCATACGGGGCCGGGTTCCAGGCCTTCCGCCTTCTGCAGCATTTCATGTATGCCGGCTCCGACCGTGCCGAAGCCCAGAACTGCTATCTTCATCATGTCCTCCCGAAAAAGTTTGTGTCCGTCACAAAAAGACACTTGTTTTTTGGATGCGAACAGTGTATCATAGGCAAAGAGGAAAAACAAGCACTTTTTCCCAACAATTTCAACAAATCTTCAGGAGACGATCATGCTGGAAAACTATCTCATCGTCCACAAGAGCATCCTGCCGGACAAGTACGAAAAGGTCCTTGAGGCACGCCGCCTGCTCGAGACAGGTCAGGAGAAGGAAGTCTCACAGGCCGCTAGGCGTGTCGGGATCTCCCGCAGCACCTATTACAAATACCGCGACTACATCTTCGAGCCTTCGGACCGCGAAGGCAGCCGGAACGCCGTGCTGGAAATGATGCTCGACCACAGAGCCGGCCTGCTGAGTTCGGTCCTTGCCGTCCTTTCCGACGCCGGGGCAAACGTCCTCACCATCACGCAGAGCCTGCCGATCCGCGGCAAAGCAAGCGTCACCCTTTCCGTAGACATCAGCGGGATGCATGCTTCTCCCGCGGAACTCATGGATACCATCGCAGCCGTGCCCGGCGTCAGCGGAAGCCGGCTCGTCGATCTGGAATAGGAGGAAGCCATGCTGTATCAAAGTACCCGCGGCGGCACGCCGGCCGACGGTCCTGAAGCCGTTCTTCGCGGCATTGCCCCGGACGGCGGCCTTTATGTCGACGCTTCCCTGGGGAAGCGCCCTTTCCCCTGGGACGAAGTCCTCTGCCTTCCGCCCCTTTCCATGGCAGCCCGCATCATGGGCCATCTTCTGCCGGACTTCGGCGGGATGGACGAACTCCTGCGAAACGCCTGGCCGGAGCGCTTTGACTCTCCCGTCATCACGCCCCTCGTGAACGCCGGTAATTTCCGCATTCTCGAACTGTTCCACGGTCCGACCTGCGCCTTCAAGGACGTTGCCCTCTCCGTCCTGCCGCTCTTAATGACAAAAGCCCGCGCCGGACGCGGGGAAGCCGGACAGACCCTGATCCTCACCGCGACCAGCGGCGACACCGGCAAGGCCGCGCTCGAAGGCTTCCGTGACGTGGACGGGACCGGGATCGTCGTCTTCTTCCCGG
Organism: uncultured Lachnospiraceae bacterium; assembly: GCA_902761665.1. Classification (GTDB taxonomy): domain Bacteria; phylum Bacillota; class Clostridia; order Lachnospirales; family Lachnospiraceae; genus UBA6987. The sequence continues at coordinate 31,210 of CACWLA010000005.1, forward strand.
ACGGCGGCGTCTCCCCCGTGCAGCGCATGCAGATGGTGACGCAGGCCGGGGAAAACGTACGCGTCTGCGCCGTCTCCGGCAACTTCGACGACTGCCAGAGCGGCGTGAAGAAGGCCTTTGCCGCACTGAACGAAAGCGGCGAACCGGCGCGCCGCGGCATGGTCCTGAGCTCCGCCAACTCGATCAACATCGGCCGGCTCGCGCCGCAGACCGTTTACTATTTCCTCGCCTACCGCCAGCTGATGGACCGGGACGAGATCACCCCGGGCGATCCGGTGGATTTCGTGGTCCCGACCGGCAATTTCGGCGACATCCTCGCCGGATACCAGGCGAAGCTGATGGGGCTTCCCGTCGGGCATCTCGTCTGCGCGTCCAACGCGAACCGCGTGCTGACGGATTTCTTCGCGGCCGGCATCTACGACAGGCGCCGCGAGTTCCTGCGTACGGCCTCCCCTTCCATGGACATCCTCATTTCCTCGAATCTGGAGCGCCTGCTGTACCTTGCCTCGGACGGCGCGGAAGCCTTTGTCTCCGCCTGCATGCACGCGCTCGCGCGGGAAGGCGCCTACACCGTGCCGGACGAGATCATGGCACGCATCCGGGAGGATTTCGCCGCCGGCTGCTGCAGCGAGGAGGAATGTGCCCGGACGATCGGCCGCACATGGCGCGAATGCGGCTATCTTGCCGACCCGCATACCGCCGTCGCGCTCAAAGTCACGGATGAATGGAAGGCTTCCGGCAGGGCAGCGAAGGCCGTGGTCACGCTTTCGACCGCTTCGCCGTTCAAGTTCCCGGCAGCCGTCCTCGCTGCGGTCGGCGGGGAAGCCCGGGGCAGCGAATTCGATCAGATGGAAGCCCTGTCCGCCCTTAGCGGCCTTCCCGTTCCGCCTTCGCTTTCCGGTCTTTCCGGCAAGGCAGTCCGCTTCAACGACGTGATCGCCCCCGAAAAGATCGGAGACTACGTCCATGAGATCATCCGGAAGGGAGGCGTCTGACATGCTCGTGACCGTACCCGGCAGTTCTTCCAATTTCGGACCGGGCTTCGACTGCCTGGGCCTGGCCTGGAAACTGTACGACTGGATCTCCTTCGAAGCGGCTGACAGACTTGTCATTACCGGCTGTGAGGAGCGCTTCCGCGGACCGGAAAATCTGGCATACCGAAGCTTTGCCGCCGCCTTTTCGGAAAAAGGCCTCCCCGTTCCCGGCGTCCGCATCGCTTTCGCGGAGTGCAGCGTCCCGGTCTCCCGCGGGCTCGGCTCCTCTGCCGCCCTCATTGCTGCAGGCGCCGCTGCCGCAAACGACATGGGCGGACTCGGCATGACGCGGGAGGAACTGCTTGCCCTCTGCACCCGCATGGAAGGCCATCCGGACAATCTCGCACCGTCACTTTTCGGCGGCTTTACCGCCTCCACCTGTGAGGACGGAAAGGTCGTTACGGTCCGTTTCCCCCTGCATCCCTCGCTCCGCTTTCTTGCCGTGATCCCGGATTTCGAGCTTTCGACCGCTCTCGCAAGAGGGGTCCTTCCGGATACGGTCAGCCGCGGAGACGCCGTTTTCCAGCTTTCCCGCACCGCTCTCCTGCTGCGCGCTTTTGCGGATGGCGACATGGCGCTTCTGCGCTTTGCGATGCAGGACAGGCTCCACCAGCCTTTCCGCCTGCCGCTCATCCCCGGCGCGGAAAAAGTCTTTGCCGAAGCAGAAAATGCCGGTGCAGCCGCCTGCATCTCCGGCGCCGGCTCGACCATGCTGGTGATCGCCGGCAGCGCCCCCGCGGCAGACGGCCTGCAGGCCTTGCTGCAGCAGGCGTTTCCTTCCTGGCACGTCCTCCCGCTCGAGCCTGACCGCGAAGGTCTCCGCATCCTTCCGTAAGCACTTTTCCGGCCGTCAAACGCCCTCCGTCTTCATTGACAGGAGGGCGTTTTTTTCGTATAATATAGAGGATTATGGGCCGTGATCGGCAAAAGTCACGGTGAAAGGAGCCATCATGGAAACTGATTCCTATATTCTTGTTATCGGCGGCACCAACATGGATCTCGGTGCCAGGACGCTCGTCCCGCTGACTCCCCGGGATTCCCTTCCCGGCATGATCACGAAAACGCCCGGCGGCGTCGGCCGCAACATCGCCGTAACGCTTGCCCAGCTCGGCCACCGCGTGGTCATGCTGACAGCCGTGGGCGACGACGCAGAAGGTTTCGAACTGCTTGAGCTCGGCCGCGAAGCCGGCCTTGACCTCTCTCACGCAAGGATCCTGGAAGGCGTCCCTACCTCCATGTACGTCTATCTGGAGGACAACACCGGCGAAGTACAGTGGGCTGTCTGCGACGCCTCCGCTTCCGACCGGATCGACCGCCAGTACCTTGCCCAGAACGCCGACCTCATCCGCGGCGCTTCTGCCGTCCTGCTGGATACCAATCCGCCGGCGGATGCCATTGCCTATGCGGCGCAGATCGCTGCAGAAGCAGGCGTTCCGATCTTCGTGGATCCCATCTCGGCTGCCAAGGCATCGAAGGTCTCTTCGATCCTGCCGCTCGTCACGGTCATCAAGCCGAACAAGTGGGAAGCCCAGGTCCTTTACGGCCGCCCCATCCTCACGCTGGCCAATGCGGAAGAAGCTGTCATCTCCATGCTCGGCGCCGGTGTCAGGGAAGTGTATCTGACGCTCGGCGGCAAGGGTGTCGTTGCCGGTGCGAAGGGCGAACGGATCATGCACATGCCCGGATACGCGGAGCATCTGGTCAACACCTCCGGCTGCGGAGACTCCTTCATTGCCGCAGTCATTCATGCGCACCTTCAGGGCGCCGGCATGAAGGAAAAGGTGAAAGCCGGCGTTGCCGCTTCCTCCATTTCCATGGAGACCAAGAGCGCCGTGAACCCCGCGCTGACCGCCGAAAACCTGCAGAAACGCATGGAGATCATCTGACAAAATCATCATACAGGAGACATCATGAATCCTTATCTGGATATCCTTCCCGAGGTCGCCGAAGCATTAGCCAGCGGCCGTCCTGTTGTTGCGCTCGAAAGCACCATCATCTCCCATGGCATGCCCTATCCGCAGAATGTGGAGACCGCTCTCAGGGTCGAGCAGATCATTCGTGAAAACGGTGCCGTCCCGGCGACGATCGCCGTGATCGGCGGCCGTCTCAAAGCCGGCCTGTCGCCCGAAGAGATCGAATATTTCGGCAAAAAGGGCCGCGCGATCGCAAAAGCCTCCCGCCGCGACCTTGCCATGCTCTGCGCCCGCGGCGAAGACGGCGCGACGACCGTGACCACGACCATGATCATCGCTCACATGGCCGGCATTAAGATCTTTGCCACCGGCGGCATCGGCGGCGTGCACCGCGGTGCCCAGACCACCATGGACATCTCCGCCGACCTGGAAGAGCTGGCGCACACTCCGGTCATGGTCATCTGCGCCGGCGCGAAGAGCATTCTGGATCTCGGCCTCACGCTTGAATATCTTGAGACCCGCGGTGTTCCCGTGCTGGGCTACGGCACGAAGGAACTGCCGGCTTTCTATACCCGTCATTCCGGCTTCGGCGTCGACTATGAGGTCGACAGCCCCGAGGAACTGGCCCGTGCGTTCAAGGCACAGGGCGATCTCGGCTTTGCCGGCGGCATGCTGGTCACCAATCCGATACCCGAAGAATATTCCATGCCGAAGGACGTGATCGACGCGGCCATCGACCGTGCCATCAAAGAATGCGAAGAGCAGGGCATCCGCGGCAAGGACACGACGCCTTTCCTTCTTGCCCGCGTGGCCGAGCTCACCGGCGGCGATTCCCTCGCCTCCAACATCCAGCTCGTTTTCAACAACGCCCGCCTCGCCGCCCGCACTGCCTCTGCCTACTGCAGGCTGTAAGCGTGTCCGTATTCTTCTCCTGCTGACGTAAGCATAATGATTCGAGGCAGCGAGCGGATCGCAGCGCAGGCTGGGCACTCCCGCGAGCGCGCCCGAAATGAACTTTCGAACCGACTTCGAAGCGCAAGCGGAGCGGAGGTGAGAAAGTTTATTCGAGGCAGCGAGCGGTAATAATCCCCTGCAAAATCGATTGATTTCCCGGAGGTCCAAGCATATTGTTCATTGACGTCATAAAAGAAGCACTTCTGGACACGATCAAGACCGTCCCCTTCCTGTTTCTGGCCTACCTCCTCATGGAGTGGCTCGAACACCGGGCAGAGGAAAAAAGCGCCCAGACCGTCAGCCGCGCCGGCGGTTTAGCTCCCGTTGCCGGGGGAATTATTGGTATGGTTCCGCAGTGCGGTTTTTCCGCCGCGGTCTCCAACCTCTACGCCAGCGGCATCGTTACGCGCGGAACGCTCCTTGCGGTCTTCCTGTCCACCTCCGACGAAATGCTGCCCATCCTGATCTCACGCAAGGCCGAGATCGGCCTGATCCTGAAGATCCTCGGCTACAAGTGCGCGGTCGGCATCATCGTCGGACTGCTGATCGATTTCATCGGCCGCCGCCTCGCGCGTGAAAACAAAAAGTCCATCGAAGCCATCTGCGAGCAGGAAGGCTGCAAATGTGAAGACGGCGTCCTCAAGAGCGCGGTATTCCACACCCTGAAGATCACACTATTCCTCTTCGTCACCTCCATCATCGTCGGCTTCGCCGTGGAAGCCGTCGGCACCGAGAATCTCGAGCATTTCATTCTGAACAAGCCATTCATCGGCGAAGTGCTGTCCGGTCTCGTCGGACTCATTCCGAACTGTGCTGCCAGCGTGGTCCTTACTGACCTCTTCCTCAAGGGCGGCATCTCCTTCGGCGGCATGATGAGCGGTCTCCTGACCGCCTCGGGCGTCGGCCTGCTGGTCCTCTTCCGCATGAACCGCAACCTGAAGGAAAACCTCTTTACGCTGCTGCTCCTCTATGCCGGCGGCCTCGTCTTTGGCTGTCTCGCCGGACTCATTTTCTGAAGCCGGCAAGCAGCGCGGACAAAGCTTTCGAGGAACATTTGAGCAAAGCGAATCGTTCCGAGAAAGGTTTCGTCCGGCTGCGAGGCAGTAATCCAGATACGAAAACCCCCTTCCGTCATTTCCTCGGAAGGGGGTTTTTCAGTCTGCCGGATCAGGTGCGGCGTCCTCAGACCTCTTCGGTCCGCTTGTCCTTCGGCCAGGCTACGGTCCAGGCCAGTCTGACCGTCTTCGTCTCGCCGGGTGCAAGCTTAAAGGTCCAGCGCAGGAAGCCTTTCTCCTCTTCCCGCTCCGCGCCCGAAAGTTCAAGCGGCTCGATCACGATCGTCTTCTCGTCGGAGATCGGAAGCTGGTCGGATACGGTCACCGAGATCTCCCTGTCCTTGCGGGAGCTGACGGTGATCTCGTACTCGTATTCCGTCTTCTTCTGCCCCTTGAGCAGCACGTTTGACGTATATTTCTTCTTCTGTTCGCGCTTGACTTTGACCGTCTCATCCACGCCCAGCGACAGGTCGTAGTTTTCCCTGGTCATGTCAGGTTCCAGCACGACGCTGCCCGCGAAGGCACCCTTCAGGTACACGGCCGCAGGCGTATCCTGCAGGTCTTCCAGCAGGGAGGTCGCCACCTCAGCTGCAAGATAAGCTTCATCGGAGAGTTTCGGCACGGCCACCGCATGGTAGCGGCAGGGCAGCGCATCCGTCTTAATGTCGCAGATGATCTCCTGGCCGTCTCGGATGTCCCAGCTGCCGGAGAGGGCATATTCCGTCATGGTCTCGCCCTTCGAAGCTGTCCCGCTGCCGGCATAGACCGCGTTCATCACCATCGCGGGCGCTTCCTCCGTGGCCTCGCATTCCTCAAGCATCATGTCATCCGCGCGTGCCGCCTTCATCATGCCGCCTAAGCGCGCACCGCCGGCGGCTCTGTTTTTATAAACCGGCGGTTCGTAAAAACGCAGATGCACGGGATCCATCTCCGGAATGGTGCCCGAGACCGACGGATTGCCAGAGAAAAGCGTGAGTTTCACGTCATTCCAGTCTTCACCGCTTCTCTGGAAGATCTTCGCCCTGAGGCGCAGATCCAGAGAATCCTTTTCGCTGTCAGCATGGATCTCATAGACGGGGTTCCAGAAAGCCTGCTGCTCGCGGCAGGAGATCTCGAGCGGATACTCGCCCGCCTCCTGCGTACTCAGTTCGGCCGTCACGTACGGCAGGGCGGCCTTTTTCTTTGCTTCGGAAAGTTCCTTGTCCAGCGCAGCCTTTTCTTCCCTGAGCGCCGTGATCTCGCCGTTCAGGGCTTCCAGCCGTTCCGGCAGTCTCTCCAGATACGCAGCCATCTCGTCGATGGAAAGGGATTCCTTCTGCGAAAAATCGGCGTTGGCCTCCCAGAGGGCAGCGATCTTCTCGCGGCTTTGGATCCGGCTCTGCACGGCAGCGATCTTTGCCGTCAGTTCTTTCAGGGCCTCCCGCTGCTCATCATGGGTCGGATGTTCTACCTGCACGTTGGAGCCGGAAACGCCTGCCGGAACGGAAAGGCGCAGCGTGCTTTCGTCAATGCCGGCCGTCAGTCCTCCGATGCGGACGGTCTGGGTCCCTTTTTGAAGAAATACCCGTCCGCTGCGCCTGACAACGCATCCGCCGCGGTATACGGCGGCTGCCGTTAATTTCGTTTCAACCATGTTTTTTCCTCCTGAAAATGCCGAACGGTCGATCCGCGGAATGCTCCGCATGTTTCTGTTTTTGATTATAGCAGAAAAATGTCAAATTATCAAAAAATAAAAAATGTCATCCTTCACTCAGGATGACATGATGCGGGGACTTCGGCCGGCGCGGGCTCTTCCTGCCCTGTCTTCGGCGTCCGGTCCGGTTCCACGCCCGCGGCGATCTTCGCGATCTTATCCGCCCGGTCGTTGCCGGCGTTGCCCGAATGACCTTTCACCTTCACGAACTGAATGTTCAGACGGTCTTTCACGCTTTCGTAAAACGCCTTGTAGCGGATGGTCCCTTCCTTGTTCGTCTTCCACTCGCCTGTGCACCATCTGGCGATGCCCTCGTAATCGTGGTAGATCACGACTGTCCGGATCCCGCGCGCGATCGCCCAGCGGATGGTCTCCTCCGACGCGGTGATCTCGCCCGCGACGTTCCGCATGGAAGCCATCTCCGGCTCCCAGCCCGTGCCCGAAAGTTCGAAGGTCTCTCCGCCGCAGCAGATGTACGCGCCCCAGCCGTAGATCTCATCCGCTGGGTTAAAGCTCCCGTCGACCCAGGCTTCTGCGATCAGCTCATCCTCCGGAAAAGCGGCCGGCTCCTCATCGCCGCGCACGAAAGCCATCGCTTCGGTGCGCGTGCGGAAACTCTTGTATTCGGCGCCGGAAAAACCGTTCACCTCTGCGCTGCAGGCATCCCAGCTCGTGTAAACGCCGGGATGCCTGCCTTTGCGCACGGCATAATATTTATCTGCCATGTTCACTCATCCTTATAAGGGGATATCGATCTCTTTCCTTTTCTCCGCAGGTGCTTCGCCGGTTTTAGCATTTTCGGCAGGCGCGGCTTCAGCGGTTTTTGAAGATTCCTGCATGGGCGCTGCTTCGCGCTTTGCCGTCTGCAGCGAATCTCCGGAAAGGCTCAGGAACTCTTTTTCCTCTTCGGGAGACAGCGGAGACTGTTCCTGTACGGCGAATACGGTCGCTTTCCGCGCACGCCGTCTGGCGATCACAAGCAGAAGGATCGTCAGCAGGCAGACGGCCAGAAGTGCGGCGGCAACGGTGGTTACCCAGGCGGGGACCTTGGTATCGCCGTCAAAGAAGTTCACGCGGTACGGTTCCGTGGTGGGCGGTGCCATCGTCTCTTCAGGGGTCACGGCTTCGGTCGTGGTCTCTTCCTCGGTCGTGGTCTCCTCTTCTGTCGTTGTCTCCGTGGTGGGTTCCTCAGTGGTCTCCTCCTCGCTCGTTTCCGGGGTCATGAGACTGAACAGCCGGAGGAACTTCTCCTCTTCGAAGAAAGCGTACAGATCCGGTTCTTCCCCGTCCTTCGCACCGTAGACCAGACAGTGGCTGCGGTCGCCGTCGGCCGGTACGAGGCCGTCGAAGGCCGTGCCGTCCTCATCCGTCATTTGTTCCGCCTGATACCCTTCGGGGATCTCAAAACCTTCCGGGAAGGGCATGATCTCAATGGCCTGGGCGGGGATCCTGATCACAGGGACCGCTTCGGTGGTCTCTTCGGGCGTCGTTTCCTCAGGCGTCGTTTCGATCGGCTGGGTCGGCGGTTCAGTCGGCGGGACGGTCGGCGGCTGAGTAGGCGGCTCAGTCGGAGGTACCGTCGGCGGTTCAGTCGGTTTCGGCGGGCGGGTGATCAGGAAATGATACAGTATCGCCGTCTGGCCGTCCTGCGCCGTGGACTTAATGTAGAAATTCGTCGTCTCTGTTTCCAGGGCGATCTTGCCGGGCTTCGAATAAGGCCAGTAGATCACCTGGGCATGGCTTTCCTTGGATTTGAACTGGAAGGTCAGCTCCGGTGTGTAGGAATCCAGACTGATGCTGTATTCTTTTTCATCCGGGCTGAAGTTCTTGTTCCATTTGCCCGGGACGATCGTCAGGGATTCCAGGCGGGCTTCGGAAGAAGCGGTAGGCTTCTGGTTGATGGTGACTGCCGCGCTGTTCGCCACGGACGACGGCTGCGGATCGCCTGCCGCGTCAGTGATCTCGATGACTTCCGAGACTCTGACCCAGCCGCTTCCGGCCTTCAGTGTCTTAAAAGTAAATGTGTAGGTCGCCGATTTTGCACCGTTTGACGCGTAATCATTGATGCTGATGCTGTTTGCGTTATAGGTAATATTCGCGTTTCCCAGACCGCCGGAGTATCCCGTCATCTGCAGAAGATCCGCGGAATAAGCCAGTTTGATTTCGATGCTGGCTGTTTCCGGGGTGATCGTCATGCTGATGTTGACGGTTTCCCCGACATAGCAGGTGGCGTTGCTGAATGAGACGGTGTAATTCGCCGCCCTTGCCGTTCGGGCACTGAACAGAAATACCGCAGTAAGCACCATGCACAGCAGCATGGACGTTTTTAACATTCTGAGATTTCGAAGAGTCTTCATAAAACCTCCTTATTGCCCTGTCTGGACGATCGTACCCGTGCCGAGTATCTCGTTGCGGATCTTGATCATGTCAGACATGCGGATGTCGCCGTCGTGGTTGCAGTCGGCTGCCGTGAGATTGATCCCCTCGAGCGTGCCGGTGCCCAGAATATGGTTTCTCACCTTGATCATGTCAGACATTCTGAGGTTCCCGTCGCCGTTAACGTCGCCGTAGAGCAGCACGGTCCCCTGAAAGATCATCTTTCCTCCCGCGGCAAAGATCTTGACCGTATCGCCGTTCATCATCACGGTGCCGCTTTCCTTGGCGGTTCCGTCTGCCGTAAACAGAGATGCTGTCATGCCGGCAGCGAGACCCATGTTCGCAATGAACCCGTCCGTCTTCGTGCCGAAGGACAGGCCGGTGATGAGCTTATCGGAAGTGATCGTATACTTCGGATCGATCACGGCTGCTTCGCCGGCGCAGTAAATGCTGACCGTATAGACGCGGACGTCGCCATTCTCTGCAGTGACCTTGATCGGATACTCGGTGCTCCCGTTCTTCAGGGTGATCGTACCGGTCCCCTCGATCTTTGCCGTCGGATGGTACGCTTCCGCAGACAGCGTCACCGAAGCCGGCACCTCGCCGGCAATGATGACGTTATAGTACAGTTCGTCCTTGTCGTATTCCGGGAAGAGTTCATAATCACCGACCGTAATGGACTTCAGGCGGTTGTTGATGCAGCCGTCACCCGTCGGGCAGGGACAGGGCTGCGCAGGAAGACTGCTGTAGATCGGAATATCAAAGACCAGCGGCAGCTGACGAAGTTCGGCGTCGTATCCTCTTGCCATATGCTGTCCTTCTGAATGGGCGCCTCTGACATTTGTCATGTACTGATGGAGAAAATGGCTTTTGGCTGCGCAGGACGAATTGTATTTCTTAAAGTACAGCGTGTTCTGGCCGGCAAGAACATAGTTCTCCGCCATGTACTGTGCGCCGCCTTTCAAAGCTTTCAGCCGTGTATCCCAGGGGCGATTGTATGTCGTTGCCCCGAATCCCTGACCTTTTGCGTACCACAGCCCGTGATCGTTCGCACTTTCATCGGCCGTCGTGTAGGCAAAAATATTGTAATAGTTGTAATATCCCGGATACTTCTCGCTCCTGCCGTTGATGCTCGGATTATCCGCAAAACCGATCTCCTGCCTGATCACGGCCGCTAGATAGAGGGGCGAAATGCCGATCTCCCGGCCGATCCGCACCAGTTCCGTCGCATAATTGAAGACCGTCCCGTCCGCATCGGTCACGGACTCTGCGGCAAGGAACGATCCCACCACGATCCGCCGTACGGCATCGACCGTCTGGTAGGGATCGTAGGTCTGATCCAGGAACTGGAAAATGTCGGTGCTGTTCAGGAAGTTGCGCGGATCGAGATAATACGCCACCAGCTCATCCGAAGCCGCATTCCAGTCGCCGTCGTAACTGGCGTATGTCGACGTTTCATAGTTATAGTAGCCATCGCTCGCTTTCTTCCAGGAAGAAATGCTCTGCGGATGGATCAGGCTCATGCCGGGGTATGTCGGACGGTTAACTTCGTTCGCTATTGCCGTTGCCCAGCTTTCGCCTGTCTGGTTGGCCACGAAGACCCAGCTCGGGTACTGCTGATGCAGCGTGATCAGCTGAGCTTGATAGTTTTCCGGAAAGCCCAGGAAGGTCAGATAGTTCTTATAGGCATTGCTGCCGGGGGAAATGGTCTGCGTACGGACATATTTCCCGCTGACGTAACCGACGATCTCGCCGTCTTCAACACTGTATCCCGTCGAAACGCGGAACCAGCCGTTCTCCTCTCCTGTCACTTCCAGTACGACGCCGCGCCTGACCCAGGCCAGCTGAGGATAGGTCTTGGCCGGACCGGTGCGAAGTTCCAGCGGTGAAACAATGGTCGTCAGCGCCAGTTTGACCGGCGCAGTCAGCGTATCCACGGGGAAACTGCGATAGGGAACGATATACGGTGCATCCGCGAACGGCTCCTTCGTCGTTTCTTCCGGCGTCGTCTCTTCGGATGACTCCGAAGACGAGGCAGACTCTTCGGCCGTATCGGTTTCGCCCGCATCTGCCTCTGTCGACGTCTCACCGCTGCCTGGCGAAGCCTCCGTGGAGACCGCGCCTTCCAGCGAAGCCGCCGGCGGCTCGTCTGCCAGTGCCGGACGGGTGATCAAAGACAGCAAAAGCAGGAAGGCCAATACGGCACTCCCTGCTCTTCTCATCAGTTTTGCTGATTCCCGTCTGTTCACGGCGTTTCTCCTGAATAACACAAATAAAGGTCCCGAAGGCCCTTTATCTGCTGCGGATGGTTTCTGAAGGATGCACCTCAGTCTTCCGAAGGCTTCTCGATCTGAACGATCGCCTGTTTCTGCATCGGGATGCGGCAGTTCTTGTTGTTGCCGAATTCCACGATCACAGTGTCGTCCGTCATATCGATGATGATGCCGTAAAATCCGGCAGTGGTCAGCACGCTGTCGCCGATCGCCATGCTGGACATCAGCTCCTGCTGCTGTTTTTTCTGTTTCTTCTGCGGCTTGATGATCATGAAGTACATCATGGCGCCGATCAGAGCAACGTACACCAGAAGTACCCAGGTGCCGCCGCCGGCGGCGGGAGCAGCATCAGCCATCAGGAAAAAGTTCTGCATATGGTTTCCTCCGTCAGCCGCGCGCGAATTTTTCCTGCGCGGCAGTCTCTGATTCGCCCTCTTCCATGCGGCGGAGCTTCTCTCTCTTGTATTCGGGGAAGCGTTCCTCGTCGAGGCTTTGGCGAATCTCGCTCATCATTGTATTATAAAAATACAAATTATGCAAGACGCAGAATCGCATTCCGAGCATTTCACCCGCTTTGAGCAGGTGGCGGACGTACGCGCGGCTGTAATGCCGGCAGACCGGGCAGCCGCAGCCTTCCTCGATGGGACGGTCATCCCGCTCGTACTTTGCGTTCAGCAGATTCATCTTGCCGTGGTTCGTGTAGACGTGGCCGTGGCGGCCGTTCCGGCTCGGATAGACGCAGTCGAAGAAATCGATGCCGCGCTCTACGCCTTCCAGGATGTTTGCCGGCGTGCCGACGCCCATGAGGTAGGTCGGCTTATTCTGCGGCAGATGCGGGACCACGGCGTCCAGGATGCGGTACATCTCCTCCGTCGGTTCGCCGACGGCGAGGCCGCCCACCGCGTAGCCCGGCAGGTCGAAAGCCGAGATCTCGTCCGCGTGGCGGATCCGGAGGTCCTCGAAAGTCGCGCCCTGGTTGATCCCGAAGAGAAGCTGGTCGCGGTTGATCGTGGTCTCCAGTTCATTCAGCCGCTTCTGCTCGTCGATGCAGCGCCGGAGCCAGCGGGTCGTCCGGTCGATGCTCGCCGCAGCATAGCGGTATTCGGCGGGATTCTTCACGCATTCGTCAAAGGCCATCGCGATCGTGGAGCCGAGGTTCGACTGGATCTGCATGCTCTCCTCCGGCCCCATGAAGATCAGCCGGCCATCCACGTGTGAGTGAAAGCGGACGCCTTCTTCCCTGATCTTGCGCAGCTCCGCAAGGGAAAAGACCTGGAAGCCGCCGGAATCGGTCAGGATCGGGCGGTCCCAGTGCATGAAGCGGTGCAGGCCGCCGAGGTCATGGATGACCTTGTCGCCGGGCCGCACATGCAGATGGTAGGTATTCGAGAGTTCTACCTGGCAGCCGATCTCCTTCAGGTCTTCGGTGGAGACGGCGCCCTTGATGGCGGCGACGGTGCCCACGTTCATGAAGACCGGCGTTTCGATCGTGCCGTGAACGGTCTCGAAACGGCCGCGCTTGGCGCGGCCGGACGTTTTCAGAAGGGTGTATTTTGCCATGAATGCTCCTTTCGCAGAGTCAGGCGGTTTCGGGGAACGAAATGCGTTTTTCGCAGTATGCAGCGTAGGCGCCTTCAAAGACGGTCAGCAGGACCCATCCGACGGCCACGGAGTAGCAGATGCCGTGGATCCCCAGTTTCGGGATCAGTATCGCCGAAAGGATGACCCTGAGGATCACCTGTCCGGCTGACGCGATCATCGTCACTTTCAGCTTGCCGATGCCGCGGAAGAATCCCTGCAGCATCTCGCCGAACATGCTGAAGATGTAGAAGAATGCCATGGTGCCGGTATAGGCGGCGCCTGCCGTGATGACGGCTTCATCCGTGGAGAAAATGCCGATGAGCCGGCGCGGGATCAGAAAACAGACGATGCAGAGGATCACGCCGTACAGAACGTCGCAGACCATGCCTCTGCGGAAAAAGCCCCGGACCCGGTCCGCGTTCCGATGGCCGAAGTTCTGCGCCATGCAGACGACGGTACCGGCGGATATGCCCTGCGAGACACCTTGGAAAAGGACCTCGAGACGCATGCCCATGTTGTAACCGGTGACCGTATCCTGTCCGAGCGGCGTCAGCATGCCCTGGATGAGCAGGCGGCCGGCATAGACGACCGTGCTCTGCATGGCTGTTGCCCAGGCGTAACTGAAGATGATGCCGCCCATGCCCTTATGCAGTTTCAAATCGCTCCGCGCAAGGGAAAGCTGCGGGCATTTTTTGTGGGTATAGAGCATCAGCGCGAAGGCCGAAAGGACCTGGCAGGACACCGTGGAAACCGCGACGCCGGCAACACCGAGCTGCAGGCCTTTGATCAGAGCGATGTCCAGCAGCGCGTGCAGGACCGAACTGGATGCCAGGACGATGAACGGGAAGCGCGAATTGCCGTAGGAGCGCAGGATCGCGGCATAATAGACATAGAGGAAGTTGAAAATGAGTCCGCCGGCAACGACGGACAGATAGACCATGGCCTCAGCGATGGTCTCGGCTTTCGTTCTTTCGGAGACCAGGATGGGCTTTGAAGTAAGCAGGACCACCGCGGTGAGGAGCAGAGAGCAAGCGATGCCGCCGGTGAGCGCCGTCGCGTGGACCTTTTTCAGTTTATCCCACTCTCCCGCTCCGCAGAGCTGACTGACCAGCACGCCCACGCCGGTGCAGGCGCCGACGATGAGGCCGTAGACCAGGTCCATGATCGGGCTTGCGGCACTGATGCCGGAAAGGGGCAGCGTTCCGAGATAGCGTCCCACGACGATCGCGTCAACGATGTTGTAGAGCGACTGGAACAGGTTGCCGCAGATGATGGGTACGGCGAAGGTCAGCAGGGTCGGCAGCTGTCTGCCGTAGAGGATCGCCTCCTGCTTGTTCGCCGATGCCGTTTTTCCGGAATTTGTCAGTGCCATGCCGTCTCCCTGCCGCGCGAAAGATCTGCGGCATTCCCATTATAAACGATTGCGGGACATTTTCAACCGAAAATGTCCCGCAGTTCTCCGTGCATCTGTCATCCTGAGCGAAGCAAAGGATCCTTCGCCGCACGGCGTGCGTCTCAGGATGGCACGTGGGTTTTGATCAGCCGTTCAGGAGCAGCAGACCGAAGACGAGGGTAAACAGTGCGACCGTTTCAATGATGCCGATGACGATGAAGTAGTTCGCCGTGCCCTTGCCCGTTGCGCCGAGCGCGTCAGAAGCCGCCGCGGCAGCCTTGCCCTGGAACAGGGCGGAAAGGCCGATTGCAAGGCCGCAGAACAGGCCGACGCCGAGCGCCATGCCGGGATCCACATTGGCCGAGCGGATGAAGTTCATCAGCAGGAAGCCGTAGATGGTCTGCGTCAGCGGTGCGCCGGAGAACGCGATCATGATGAAGGGAGCGGGTTTACCGCTTGCGTAACATTTTTTCCATGCCCCGATGGCGGACATTCCCGCGAAGCCTGCGCCGAACGCCGAACCGGCAGCCGATAATCCGAGAGCAGCAGCCATGCCAACAAATGCGAGATTCATAGTAAGACTCCTTTTTTCTTTATGTTTTCGTCACTAATTTTGCAGCTTTTCGTTTTCCTTGAAAGGTTCATAGGGGATGCCCGTCCATTCCAGCCCGACCTGTCCGGAGAATTCCAGCACGTTCAGGCGGACGCCGTGAACAACGACGGACAGGAAGCCCATCACGAGGTTCAGGGCATGTCCGATGATCACCACGGCTACCCCGGCAATGACCATCGGTCCCTTGAAGCCGGAAGCGATGTCATTGAAGCTCTGGGCAATGGCGAGGCCCGCCATGCCGACGGCGAACAGACGGATGTAGCTCATCACGTTGCCGAAGCAGCTGATCGTGTTCAGGAAGGCGGTAAATGCGCCGCCGAGGCCTGCCTTCAGGCCCTGGCCGAAGCTCTTCCCCGGCTCCATGCCGCTGAAGAGGACGACCAGCAGGAAGGCGGCGCCGATCGCGCCGAACACGGGCACCATCGGGATGCTTTCCCCGATGACCAGCACTAACGCCAGCAGGTACATGGCCACGATTGCGATCACCCAGCCGAGATCGGCGATCCAGCTGAGGTTCTTCTCTACGATCTTCTTCCGGATCGCGAGGAGCGAGCCGAGTGCCATCTGCACCGCACCGATCGTGAAGGAGAACTTCATGATGTTGTTCTGCTGCGCGGTCGAGCTCACGTCGAAATACTGCGGGTAATTCGCAAATCCCGGTATGACCAGCGATTTCAGGAAAGGCACTTCCATGGCCTTTTCGATGCCGAACCAGGTCCCGGTGAGCGCGCCCCAGACGATCGTCGCGCCCGAAAGCACGTACAGAAGGAACAGCACGTCGTTCATCTTCTTCGTCTTCAGGTGGAAGGCCGCGGTCCCGAGCAGGATCAGCGTGCCGTAGCCCGCGTCGCCGATGATCATGGCGAAGAACAGGATGAAGAACAGGAAGAACCAGAGGGAAATGTCCTGTTCCCGGTACCCCGGCTGAATGCTCAGAATGTCGAATACCGGCTTAATGAGGCGGGAGACCTTGCTGTAGCGGACCTTGGTCGGCGTCTGATCGTCGTCCTCCGCCACGTCGTCGATGAGGTAAGCCCATCCGTTTCTCGACGCCTCCGCCTTAAACGAAGCTTCCTCTGCTTCCGGAATGTAGCCGGAAAGCCATACCAGTTCACTGTCGCTTTCCGCGGTCGCACTTGCCGAGGACCAGATCTCCTCGTTCTGCGTCTTCAGGAGCTGTGCCCTGAAACTTGCGGCATGGACCGCCGTTTTCTTCAGCTCTTCGGCGCAGTCCGCGATGCCTTTGTCGCAGGCGGCTATCTGCGCCTGCAGTTCGCTGAGGCTCTTCTCCGGCAGGATGAACTCCGTCGCGCTGATCTCCGGCGGGAGCTTGCCCAGCACGGCGACCGTTTCCATCTTGTCGACCGGCGCGAGGCGGATCAACCGGATCCCTTCGTCCTTTGCCGCTGCAGCACAGTCCTTTTTCGTCATGCGGTAGAAATGAAGGTCGAAGCCTTCATCGGCGAGAGCTCTGCACTCCGCCGGGGAGAATTCGCCCCAGGCCCGCACCCTGTCGGCTTCGGTCGCCGCAGCGCCTCTTTCCTGTACGAGCGCCGTCCTCCGGTCCAGACAGGCGAGGGTATTGCGGAAGACCTTCTCGAATTCTTCGTCGGAAAGGAGCGTTTCGCTCTCCTTCTCCGGCTTGTACTCCGAAAGCGCCATCAGCGCCCGGGAAAGATCGGAAAAGCGTTCCGTGCTCTCACGGCTCGCCGCCTTCTTATCGGCCAGATGCAGGATCCCCAGATCCCGCAGCGCGGCCAGCATTTCTTTCTTGCGGGAAGCGGAGGCGACTACGCAGACTTTTTTCATTTTTTCGATCATGTCTCCGCCCCCGTTAATTTCTTCTTGGAGATCTTGCCGCGGACGACGGCTGCCGTCTGCTGATCCCCCAGATAGACCCCGATGACCCGGATGTTCTCCTTGGCTTCGGGAATTTTGACTTTTTCAAACAGATTCACGCGCTGCGAAGTCGAGCGAAGTTCCTTTTCCAGGCACTCCACGCGCTTCCTCTGCGTGGATTCCAGTGCGTCAAGACGTGCGATCTCGCGCAGTTTCACCAGAGCGGTATCCACCCACAGCGGGTAGTCGTCGACGTCGTAGGATATTCCCTTGAAGGTCAGTTCCCTGAACAGCGGGACGTTGACGCCGGCGATGTTTTCCGTCGTGCAGATGACCGTATCGGGCTGGACCAGCTGATCCAGTTTCAGGGCATCGTCGAAAATGCTGTTTTCGGCGAATACCGCGATCCAGTCATCCAGATCTCCGATCATGGCGGTGCGTTCGATCTCAAGCTGCTCGAGCTCGGCGTTCTCCTTCATGATCACGGACTGCAGCTGCTGTTTCTTGAGCTGCAGCGTCGGAAGGTAGCGCTCAAACTGCTTCAGGTTGTCTTTCTGCACCTTCTGCTCATTTTTCGTGAGTTTGATCGCCATTGCCTGCTCCTTTTAGCCGAGCGCTTCCTGTTTCGGCCATCTTTCCCTGATCAGGCTCGTCTTCAAGCCGGTCTCGTTCGGCTCAAAGCATTCCGCGAGGATCTCCCAGCCGAGGTCAAGTGCCTGCTCCAGCGGGATGTTCACGGACAGATCCATCAGCTTCGACTCAAACAGCTCGCCGTACTTCAGGAGCTTGTCGTCCCATTCCGTCATGAGAAAGCCCATGGATTTCTTTTCCAGGCTTTCCTTATACTGGGCGTAGAGCTTGATCATGCCGTCCATCAGTGCCCGGTGATCATCGCGGGTCTTGCCGTTGACGTTCTGTTTCAGACGTGACAGAGAGCCGAAGGGTTCGATGTGGCCGCCCTTCAGGTAGTACTGGCCTTCGGTGATGTAGCCGGTGTTGTCGGGGACGGGGTGCGTCACGTCATCGCCGGGCATCGTCGTAACGCCCAGGATGGTGATCGAGCCCGCGCCGTCGATGTCCACGGCCTTCTCGTAGCGGGACGCGAGGCAGCTGTAAAGGTCGCCCGGGTAGCCGCGGTTGGACGGCACCTGCTCCATCGTGATGGCCATTTCCTTCTGGGCATCGGCGAAGTTCGTCATGTCGGTCAGAAGGACCAGCACCCGCTTCCCTTCCAGGGCGAACTGCTCCGCCACCGCAAGGGACAGGTCCGGGACCAGCGTGCATTCCACGATCGGGTCGGAAGCCGTGTGGATGAACATGACCGTATGGCTCATAGCGCCGCCTTTTTCCAGCGTGTCACGGAAGGTCAGGTAGTCGTCGTATTTGAGGCCCATGCCGCCGAGAACGATCACGTCGACTTCCGCCTGCATCGCGATGCGCGCGAGCAGGGCGTTGTAGGGCTCGCCCGAGATCGAGAAGATCGGAAGCTTCTGGCTTTCCACGAGCGTGTTGAACACGTCGATCATCGGGATGCCCGTACGGATCATCTTATTCGGCAGGATACGCTTTGAGGGGTTGAAGGAAGGTCCGCCGATGGGGATCATGTTCTCCTTCAGCGCGGGGCCGCGGTCGCGCGGAACGCCGGTCCCGTCGAAGATGCGGCCGAGCAGGTTCTTCGAGAAGGACACCATCATGGGTCTTCCGAGGAAGCGGACGGGGTCCGTCGTGCTGACGCCCTGCGCGCCCGCGAATACCTGGAGGGATACGATATCCTTATCCAGCTTGATCACGCTGGCATAGCTGTCGCCGACGAGAGCCAGGTCGCCGATGCGGATCCCTTCGGCTCTCACGGTGATCACGTTGCCGATGATCGATCTGATTTCCGTATATACCTTTTGCATGCCGTCCTCCTATTTCACAGCCTTCGTCATGTAGAAATCGGTGATCTTCTTCTCCTGCGCCCTGAACTCCGGTGTTTCGAAGTAGGTGGCATGCCAGTCAAGGAATTCCTGCCTGAGCTGGTTGAAGAAGGCACGGATCTCTTTCTTATCGCTCAGATCGTACGCCGTCATCAGGGCGTCGTACAGTCTGTCAAACTCGATCTGCTGTCTCTCCGGCGGACAGACGGCGTCGATCGGGTCGAAGGAGTTCTGCTGCAGGTAGACCGCATCCAGAAGTTCGCCTTTCTGGTAAATGATGTAGTCCTCGGAGGAAGTGCCTTCCTCACCGACGACCTTCATCATCTGGCCGACTTCATTGCTGCGGTGAAGGATCGCGCGGGCTTCCTCCACGCGCGCCTTGTCGACGACGCCCTCGTACTTGGACCAGGAATCCATCGGATGGATCGCGGGATACTTGCGGGCGTCGGAACGTTCACGGGAAAGGCCGTGGAAGGCGCCGACGACTTTCAGCGTCGCCTGCGTCACCGGCTCTTCGAAGTTGCCGCCGGCCGGCGATACGGTGCCGCCGATCGTGATGGAGGCGTTCCGGCCGTCTTTCAGGCGGACCTTGCCGGCGCGTTCGTAGAAGGCGGCGATGGTGGATTCGAGGTAGGCCGGGAAGGCTTCTTCGCCGGGGATCTCCTCCAGTCTGCCGGACATCTCTCGCATGGCCTGCGCCCAGCGGCTCGTGGAGTCCGCGAGCAGCAGCACGTCGAGGCCCATCTGCCGGTAATATTCCGCCAGCGTCACGGCGGTGTAGCAGGAAGCTTCACGGGCAGCGACCGGCATCGAGGACGTATTGCAGATGATGATCGTCCGTTCCATCAGGGAGCGGCCGGTCTTCGGGTCTTCCAGCTCGGGGAATTCCGTCAGCACTTCCACGACCTCGCCGGCACGTTCGCCGCAGGCTGCCACGATCACGATGTCCGCTTCGGAGTTCTTTGCCTCCAGATGCTGCAGCACCGTCTTGCCGGCGCCGAAGGGGCCGGGCACGCAGAAGGTCCCGCCCTTCGCAACGGGAAGGAAGGCGTCGATGCAGCGGATCTTCGTAACCAGCGGTTCATCCGGGCGCAGCCGCTCGTCATAGCATTTCACGGCCTGCTTGATCGGGTGGGAAAAGACCATGGACAGCGCCTTCTCCTCGCCTTTGTCATTGCCGATCACGCAGACGGTATCGCGTACGTTGTAATTGCCTTTTTCCTTTATGGACTTAACGGTCCATTCGCCCTTCGTGATGAAGGGGACCATGATCTGGTGCGTGAACACGCCCTCGGGGACCGTCCCGATGGTGTCGCCGGCCATGACCCTGTCACCGACCTTGACGGCGGGCGTGAAATCCCAGCTGCGGTCCGGGATGGGGTTCAGGTATACGCCTCTTTCCAGGAAGAAGCCGCACTGCTTCGCCAGATCAGGCAGGGGGTTCTGGAGTCCGTCGTAGACCTGCGTAAGCAGGCCGGGACCGAGTTCGACGCTCATCAGTTCCCCGGTGAATTCCACCGGATCGCCGACCTTGATCCCGTCTGACATTTCGTAGATCTGCATGCTGGCTTCGCCGTTCGCAATGCGGATGACCTCGCCTTTCAGGCGCTTGTCATCGACGATGACGTAGCCGACTTCATTTTTTCGAACGGACCCCTGGAAGCTGACCTTTGTCAGGTTGCCGTTAACTCCGGTTACTCGTCCTGTTAATGTTCCCATTGAAAATCTCCCATCATAAGCTGTAAACGCGTTCCTGGATCGAGCGGAAGAGCCGGCCGAATTCCGCCTTGCCCTTTTCCTTCTCGAAGCAGTTTTTACGTTCCAGCAGTTTCAGTTTCAGCGCATAGCCGAACAGCACCTGTTCGTCAAACATGTGCAGGCCTACCAGTGTATCCAGCAGTTCGAATTCGTGGTCGAGCAGGATCTGCTCAGCCTCCAGCGGGTTCTTCGCCGCGAGGACCGCAGCGATCACCTTGCTGTTCATGCCGTCCTTATCGAAGTCCCGCCCGTAAGGTTTCCCGAGCGCCAGGCTTCTCTGCTGGTTCAGTTCCCCCATCAGCGATCCGTAGGCGGCCGCCCATTCTTTCAGCAGCGGCCCCTCCTTCGAGGCAGGCGTCAGCGATTCCAGAAGCCGGTAGGTTTCTTCGCTGACGTTCCCCTGACAGCACTTCAGGAACTCCCCGTAGGTCATCGGCATCTCTCCGTCGGAGCTGAGCGTCGGCAGACTTGATACCAGATAGTAATAAGACGCCATATGCACCTCCTCATCAGAAATCAAGATTTCTGAAATACGGCATCAGCATCTCCATGATCTCTTCGTCGGAGCAGTCAAAATAGCCGGAGCCGTCGTTCGCAGCCAGCCGGAATCCTGCCTGTACGTTCTTGGTCGGCCGGATGGTGAGTCCTGCCTTGATCTCCTCCGCCAGTTCAGCCTTCAGCGAGTCGCTGACCTCCGCCACTTCTGCCGTATATGCCGACAGATCTTCGCCTTCCGCGGCGGCGCGGATCAGCTTGCCGAGCGATTCACCGCTGAAGGAAGAACGGATCTTGGCCGACAGCAGCCGTTCGTATGCCGCCTGTACTTCGGCCTTAAACGCCAGCATGGCGTCACGCTTGGCCTGTTCGGCACTCACGATGGCGCTTTCCCTGAGCGTATTGATCTCCTTTTCCGAGGCTTCTTTGGTGCGGGCCGCTTCCGTTTTAGCCTCTGCTACGATTGCTTCCGCTTTCTTCTTCGCTTCGGCAAGAATGGCGTCCGCCTCCAAGTTGGCCTGATCGATCCCTTCCTTACGGATCGATGAAACCAGATCCTGAATCTGTAATTCCATAGATAAGCTTTGCCTCCTCGTCTGTATTTACTTTTCCTGCTGCGGCCCCGTTCCTTCCGTGAGGATCCCGGAACGTCTTCTGCGTGGTCGGACCGCACCGAATAATTTTTCTAACATAGCATAGCATATTTCGCCTGTTTCGGCAAGTTTTTGTGCTTTTGTACTTATAAAAATTAAGCGTCATTCCCGCAGACACTACCGTTATTTTCCCGTTCTTGCGCTTTTCCGCGAAAAATGATACAGTGGCGTTATCATATTTTTATACGGCGAGGCAGCCTAATGGACGAAAAGAAACGCATCAAAAAGAATCTGATCATGTTCCCGCTCGGGACCATCGGCCGGGACATGGTCTATGCCCTGGTCACCAACTTCCTGATGACCTTCGTGCTCTTTACCCGTGACCTGACCGACGCGCAGTTTTCCGCGATCGCCGCCATCATGGTGGCCGCCCGCGTGTTCGACGCGCTGAACGATCCCATCATGGGCAACATCATCGAACGCACCCGTACGAAGATCGGCAAGTTCAAGCCCTGGATCATCGCGGGCATGGTCTCCACCTCGCTGGTGATCTACGCGACCTTCAACGTGAAGTTGCAGGGCTGGAGCTTCGTCTGGTTCTTCGGCGCCATGTACTTTGCCTACAGCATCACCTATACGATGGGCGACATCTCCTACTGGGGCATGATCCCGTCCCTCAGTTCCGACGGTGATACGCGCAACGCCTTTACGGCCCGCACGACCCTGTTCGCCGGCATCGGCGGCACCGGCGCGGGCATCCTCATCCCCATGCTGACCACGGGCGCGGGCGCCATCGGCGGCAGCACCACGGTCGCCTACGGACGCATCGCCCTGGCCATCGCCATCCTCTGCCCCGCTTTCCTCTGCTTTACGCTCTTCGGCGTGAAGGAGGACCGGAGCTACGAGGCCGAGCCCGTGCCGCCCGTCAGCTTCAAAAAGATCTGGAAGACGATCTCGGGAAACAGCCAGCTGATCTGGATCTCCATCATCTTCCTGATCCACGAAGTGGGCAACACCATCGTCGTTTCCGGCGTCGGCTCCACCTACATCTATGCCGAATTCGGCTACCGCGGCGGGCTGTATTCGCTGTTCACGACGATCGGCATGTCGGTCACTGCGCTGCTCATGATTTTCTATCCCATGATCTCGCGCAAGGTACCGAGAAAGCGCTTCATGAAAACGCTCCTCATCGTTTCCGTCATCGGCTACGCGATCATGTTCATCCCCGGCGTTCTCATGCGGTCCGGCACCGTAATGCTCGGCGGGATGGATCTCAAGTTCCTGCTCGTCACCCTCGGCTTCATGCTGGCGAACTTCGGTCAGTACGGCTTCTACCTGATCCTGATGATCTCCGTCATCAACACGGTGGAGTACAACGAATACCTGCACGGGACGCGGGATGAGGGCATCATCACTTCCATGCGGCCGTTCCTGACTAAGCTTGCTTCCGCGCTCACCGTCGTGATCGCTTCCGCGACCTTCCTGCTGACCGGCGTGCGCGAATACACCAACCAGATCTCCAAGCTGGAAAATGCCGCCGCGGCAGGCCGCATCACCGAAGCCGAGAAGCTTGCGCAGATCGACGGCGTCCTCGCGAACGTGACCCACGGCCAGTCCACGGGCATCCTGCTCGTCATGATCGTCATTCCGCTCCTGCTGATGGCCGCAAGCTACGTGATGTACCTGAAGCATTACAAACTGGATGAACCGGAATACGACCGCATCTGCGCCGAACTGAAGGCGCGCAGGGAAGGAGGATCGAATGAGTCTCACTAAGACCGTTCTCCGCTTTGCCGCTCCGCTTCCGCAGGTGGAATCGTTCGAACGGTACCTCTTCATCGGACCGCACCCGGATGACATTGAGATCGGCGCCGGTGCGACGGCGGCAAAACTTGCTGCAGCCGGGAAGAAGGTAACCTTCCTGATCTGCACGGACGGCCGCTTCGGCACGGAAAACGCCCCGGGCACCGCGCCGGAAGAGCTGATCCGCCTGAGGAAGGCGGAATCCCTGGCCTCCGCCCGCGCCCTCGGCATTGACGACGTCCGTTTCCTGGAACTTTCCGACGGCGCCTTCTACGCCCCGACCGACCTCTTCCGCGGCATCGTCCGCGTGATCGGCGAGGTAAAGCCGGAGCTCATTTTCGCGCCTGACCCGGACGTTTCCAGCGAATGCCACGCCGACCACCGGAACACGGGTGAAGCCGCAAGGCGCGCCGCCTTCTTCGCTCCCTTCCCGGAGATCATGAAGCAGCACGGCGCCGAGCTTGCAGACGTTCAGGCGCTCGCCTTCTACATGACGGCGAAGCCGAACCGCTTCGTGAAGGTAAAAGGCCTCATCGGCCGCCAGCTGGGCGCGCTTCTCCTCCACAGGACGCAGTTTCCGCGGGAATCCGAATCCTTCCGGACGATTTCCCTGTACCTGAAGCTCCGCGCCGCAGACTTCGGTCTGAGGAGCCTTAACGGCCAGGCGGAAGGCTTCCGCGTTCTCGGCCGGACGCAGATGCACTGTCTGCCGGAAGCGGGAAAATAAGCATCTCCTGCACGAAAAAAGAGGGGTGATAACGACGGTCATCACCCCTCTTTATCTTTGTCCGTCATTCCGCGAGGAACTTGAGCGCGGACTTCACCATGACTTCCATGCCGTAAGGCAGGGCTCTCTCATCGGCGAAGAAACCGCCGCTGTGGATCGGATAGAACGGCAGTTCCGGATCGTGGCAACCCAGCCACCAGAAGGCGCAGGGCACCTTCTCGGTGTAGAAGGAGAAGTCCTCTCCGCCGAGTGCGGAGTTCTCAGGGATGACCAGCAGGTCATCGCCGCCGACTTCCCTGATCACGTCGCGGACCAGTTCAAACTTCTTCGGGTCGTTCACGGTCGGGCTGTAGCAGCGCAGGTACCTGAAATCGTAGGTGCCGCCCATGCCTTCGGTCACGCCCTTGATGATGTTTTCGATGCGTTCGGGCATCTTGTTGCGCACTTCGGGATTGAGGTTCCGGCAGGTGCCTTCCATCGTCACGGTATCCGCGATGATGTTGTAGCGGGTGCCGCCGTTCATCAGGCCAATGGTCACGACCGCGCTGTCAAGCGGACCGACGTTGCGGGAGACGATGCTCTGCAGGGCGCTGATGACCTGCGCCGCGATCACGATCGCATCGATGCCGGCATCCGGCTGCGAACCGTGGGCGTTCTTGCCGTGGATGGTGATGAAGAAGCGGTCGGAAGAGGCCATCATGGCACCGTTGCGGATACCGATCTTGCCGGTATCGAGGGTCGGCCAGACATGCTGTCCGAAGACCGCATCCACGTGCGGGTGCTCCAGCACGCCGTCTTCGATCATGGCCTTGGAGCCGCAGGCCGCGGCATCTTCTTCCGCCGGCTGGAAGATCAGCTTCACCGAACCGTCGAATTCATCCTTCAGTTCATTCAGCACGTAAGCCGCGCCGAGCAGCATTGCCGCGTGCGTATCGTGGCCGCAGGCGTGCATCACGCCGGGGTTCTCCGAGGTGTAGGGGAGGCCGGTGCATTCGGTGACGGGCAGGGCGTCAAAGTCCGCGCGCAGGCCGACGCATTTGCCGTGGCCGCGGCCGTGGATCAGTGCCGTCACGCCGTAGCCGCCGACGTTCTCCTTCGGTTCCAGGCCGATCTCACGCAGCGTCTTTGCGATGTAATTCGCCGTTCCTCTTTCTTCGTGGCTCAGTTCGGGATGGCGGTGGAACCATTCGCGGTGTTCCTTCACCTTGTCCCAGTATTTGTTGATGACTTCGCGAACATCACTCATGACATTCATCCTCCTTTATCCGTCAGTAATGCGAAACTTCCAGCGCCAGTGAGGCAAACACCCGGGCGCCGATGCCGATGACCCGTTCGTCTACGTCGAACAGGCCGTTGTGATGCGGGGCGGTGAGCGGCATGCCGATGATCATCTCGGTCACCTGGCCGCCGTGCGCCTGCACGTCCTGCATCATGGTCGTTACGTCTTCACCGCCGCCGAAATCGGTGCTGCGGATGATCTCGTCCACACCGTCCACGCCCGCGAGGATCTTCACGGTCTTGTCCACCAGTTCCTCGTCGCAGACGACGCTCCCGGCCGATCCCATGAATTTCGTCTCGACCGTGCAGCCGTACATGGCCGCCGCGCCGTTCAGCACTCTGAGCGCCGACTTCTCCATGTACTCATTGATCTCGTTCGTCACGCCTCTCGTCTCAATGGCGAGCGTCGCGGTATCCGGGATGACGTTCCGGCCGGTCCCCCCGTGGAAGGTACCGATGTTGATGCGGCTGGAGCCACCGTGATGGCGGGCGATCGCCAGCATGTTGACGACGGCTGCCGATGCCGCACCGATGGCGTTGCAGCCCATGTCGGGCGCCGCGCCGGCGTGCGCCGCGAGCCCGTGGAAGACGGCGTCGAATTTCGTACTGGAGAGGAATCCGTAGCTGGATGCGGCGACCGCGCCGACATGCAGCTGCTTCAAGCCCACGTGCGCGCCGAAGAAATAGTCGCATTCCGAAAAGCGTCCGGTCGCGGTGAGAGATGCTGCGCCGCGAAGGCCCTCTTCTCCGGGCTGAAAGACCAGGATCACCTTGCCGGGCAGGACGTCCCTGTAGGCGCAGAGGATGCGCGCTGTGCCGATGCCGATCGCGGTGTGGGCATCGTGGCCGCAGGCGTGCATGCAGTGCGGATGCAGGGAGGCGTAGCCGCCGACAGCGGGCCTGTGCGTCTCCGCGTCCGATTCGTCACAGTCGTTGCAGTCGATGTCCACGCGGATCCCGACCGTGGGTCCGGGAAGCGCACCCTGAATTTCCGTGATGCAGCCGGTAAAGCCGCCTTTCATCTTTTCAATGAGATCCGGCCTGTCGGATTCGCCGAGCGCCCGCTCATAGCAGGCGTTCATCTGCGCTTCGGAAGGCATGCCGAACATCTTCTCCGGAACGTGGATCTGCGCCCCGAATTCCACGGGCAGGCCCAGTTTCTCCAGTTCCGTGATGATCAGCGCCGTCGTGCGGAATTCGGTCCAGGCCGTTTCCGGATGGCGGTGCAGGTCGCGGCGGATCCGGATCAGGTCCTCCTCCAGCGCCTTCATGTCGATACGGTCAAAAGTCATGATGCATCTCCATTCATTTTTTTAACAGAAAAGCCTGCGCGGATATCCGGGCGCAGGCACAGCAGTCTTATTCATTCTTCTCTTCTGCGGACACGTCGGCAGAAGTCTCCTGCGGAACCTCGACAAAAGAATTCTCCAGTGCCGTCTTGACGGCTTCCATGTCCAGAGGGACCTTGTCCAGCTTATAAGTACGGCGCCACGCCCCCATCTGCTGGATGGGAACGACATTGGCTGCTTTCAGGCCGTGGATCGAGAAATCCGCGCGTCCGTAGTTATCCGCAAAGACGACCAGCGGGATCACGGGGATGCTGCGCTGGTTGGCACGCAGGAGCACACGGGTGACCACGCCGCGCTGCTGGTCAAGATCGTTTAAGGGATTCGCTTCGTAGCGGATCTCCTTGCCGTAGGCAAAAGCCCATTCCTTCTCTGTCTTGCTCCCGATCACCTTGGTCCCCCAGGGGAAGACCTTGACCACGTAGACCCTGTCTTTCGCCACGTTGATCAGTTCGCAGAAATGCTGCATGTCCGTCGTTTTGACCATCTTGTCAATGTAACAGACAGAGCCTTTTCCGCCGAGACGTTTCAGTTTCCTGGCCACGCGCTTCGTGGCATCTTTCTGATTGCGATGCTTTTTCAGGCTGCGGGTGACAAAGAAGAATACCAGAAAACCGATCAGCAGCAGAATGCCGAAAAAGATGTAATCCCATTTGGTCTGCAGCTTCCAGGGCTGGAAATTGTCGGTGGAAAACCAGTTGCTGAACAGATGCTTTATGCTTTCGCCCATAAACGGACCTCCGAAGGAGATTTGGAAGAGAAAGGGCCCTGAGGGGACTCAGGGCCCGGGGGTTGGCATCCCTTTACGGGAAGGCCTTTATCACAGCTTGAGCGCCGCGGCCAGTTCTGCCGGCAGATGTACGCCGACACCGGGGCCGATGTTCAGGCCGATCAGCATCCAGATGGCCAGGAAGATGATCCAGGCGATCTGCAGCACGATACCGATCGGGAACAGGCCGGAAGCCAGCGTACCGATACCTGCCTTCTGATCGTACTTTCTGTTGATCAGGGACAGCTGGACCCAGAGGTAAGGGCTCAGAGGAGTGAAGGCGTTGGTCGGGGAGTCACCCAGACGGTAGATCAGCTGGATGAAACCGGGATGATAGTTCAGCAGCATCAGCATGGGCACGAACACGGGCGCCAGGATGGTCCACTTGGCGGAGCCGGACGGCACGAACAGGTTGATGAGACCGGTCATCAGGATGACGGCGACGATCAGGCCAAAGCCGGTGAAGCCGGCGGCCTTCAGGCCGTTGGCACCCGCTATGGCAAGGCAGGTACCCAGCTTGGTGTAGTTGAACATACCGGTGAACTGTCCGGCGAAGAAGCAGAACGCCACGTAGGAGCCCATGAGCTGCATCTGGTGAGTCATGGCCTTGGAGACGTCTTTGCTCTTCTTGAAGGTGCCGGCGGTGAAAGCATAGCTAAGACCGGCGACGACGAACAGCAGGAACAGCACGGGGATCAGGTTCTTCAGCAGGACGGAGCCCACGAACTCAGTGGAGTACAGGTACTTCTCGTTGCCGAAGATGCCCTTGACCGTGTGGCCTTTCTTGGCAGCCGCAGCGATCACGTCCGCGGCGGTCTGGCCCTCAGCGATCGTGTATTCCTTGCCCAGCGGGCCAAGGAAGAACAGCGCTACGACAATGGCAAGATAAAGCAGAACGGCGATACCGGCTACGCGGAGGCCCTTCTTTTCTTTCGCGGTCACTTCGCGAAGCTGAGGCAGTTCATCTTTCAGTTCTTCCGGCGGTACGTATTTGCCGAAACGTTTTTCTACGATGAATTCGCAGACCGCGCCGATGACCGCGCCGCACAGGAAGGTGGAGGCGATCATGAAGAACCAGTTGCAGGTGACGTCGACGATGAAGTCAGGCATGGTCGTGTCAGCCAGGAAAGCCTTCAGGTTGGTGTTGGTAACGCCCTGCAGCAGGGAGTCGGTGCCGGCGATCATCAGGTTGGCCGAGAAGCCTGCCTGCGCGCCCGCATAGCCGTTGATAACACCGACGATGGGGTTCTTGCCCGCGCCGAGGTAAAGGACGGCAGCGATGGGCGGGATGACGACCATGGCGGTATCGGAAGCGATGTTGCCGCAGGTACCGACGAAGGCGATGACGTAAGGCAGGATGGCCGGCGGTACGTTGCGAAGCTTATCGTTCAGCAGGCTGGTGATCAGACCGCCCTCTTCGCAAAGACCGATGGCCAGGCTCATGGTGATAACCAGACCCAGCGGTGCAAAGCCGGTGAAGTTGGATACCATGTTCCCTACGAAGTACCGCAGGCCGTCTGTCGAGATCGGGTTCAGGACCTTGACAACGGCGCCGGTGGCCGGGTTCGTTGCCTGTACGCCCAGAAGGCCCAGGATGCAGCCCAGTACTACCATGATGAAGAACAGGTAGATGAACAGGATGATGGAGTCCGGAAGCTTGTTACAAACTCTCTCGAGCCAGTCGAGGAATTTGTCGAGCCAGTTCTTTTTCTGGACTTCAACTTTGTTTTCTTCAGGCATTTTCTTCCTCCTCTTTTTTTTCGGCGGGGACCAGCCGGTACAAGACATCCGTGTCTTACGTCCGCAGCGGGTGGTTACGCTCCCCAAACCGATTTATTTGGTTTTATCTTAATATATTTTTAATAAAATGGCAAGCATTATTTTAGCCTTCGGAGGAGTTTGTTGCGAGAAAAAGCCTTTTTGCACAAAAAAGGGCGCCGCCTGTGCGGCGCCCCGTTCCGGGCGGAAAGGTTCATTCCTGCGCGGCAGCGTCCGGGATCCCGATGATCGTGCTGACGTTGTCGCTGCCCATGTAGTAGTTCGGGAGGATCCCGTTCCACTGCTGGATGTAGTAATAGTTGAGGAGATCCTTCGAAAGGTTCTCGGCGATGGCCTTGTTCTTCGCGGCTTCCTTCTGGCCGGCGTACTCCGCAGCATCCGCCTGGATCTTGGTCACGGCCAGGTCCGCTTCCGCCTGGATGCGGGCCACCTCAGCCGCAGCGTTGGCATCGATCACGGCGCGTTCCGCCGTGGACTTCTGCTCCATGATCTTCTGCTGCTGCTCGATCTCCGCCTGCAGCTTGTTCTGCGCAGCGACCTGCTTCGCTTCTACCGCGTTCGTAAAGGCATCCGTGAAATCCATGTCCTCGATCGAGGTCCCGACCACCACGATGTTGTAGCGGCTGAGCTGCTCGGACAGCAGATCCTCGATCTTTTCCGAAAGCTCGTCGCGGGACGCCACCAGGTTCTCGGCGGTGTAGCGCGCCGTCATGACCTTCACGGCCTCCGAGACGTTCGGGGTGATCACGGTGTCATAGTAGAGCGTTCCGATCCGGCTGTAGATCGTCATCGCGTTTTCCTTGCTGATCTGGTAGTTGACGGTGTAGACCACCTTCACTTCCTGAATGTCAGAGGAGAAGCAGTTCAGTTCGATGCGGGCTTTCTGCACGCGGTTGTCCAGAAGCACCACTTCCTGAAAGGGAAGCTTGCCGTGGATGCCGGCGTCCAGGGTGAAGTTCTCCACCTTGCCAAAAGTGGTGACCACGCCGGTGTGGCCGGTCGGCACCGAGACGAAGCAGGATCCCGCAACGGTGACGACTGCTGCGATCACGCCTAGGATGACCGGCAGACCGGCTTTCCTGCTTTTCGACGTCTGCTTCATGATGATACCTGCGACGATACCGCCCAGTAAAAAGAATACGGCTAATCCTGTTGTAAGCATCTTTCGTACCTCCTTAAACGTACTGTGATGTTGTTTGCTGCCAAAGCTTTTTTCAAGCTTGTTAAAAGTATATCACACTTTTCCGCTCTTGTGTAAAAATTCGGACTTTTCCGCACGGTTATGCGGTTTTCGAAGCATTTGAAAAACCGCCTTGCGGCGGTTTTCAGCGGGCGGAAACAGTTTTTTCGAATAATCAGGCGCGTTTCGGGAGGTCCTTTTCTACCCCACGATGTGCGCCCAGAGGGGCAGGGTGACCATGCTGATGAGGGTGCTCAGGACCACGCATTTCGTGGCAAACTCCGCATCGCTCTCATAGCGGGCGGCCAGGATCGCCGCAGTGGCGCCGGCAGGCATGCCGGTCATGAGGACGCTCACGCCGTGGGACACGTTGTCCAAGCCGAGAAGCATCCCGAGGCCGAAGGCCGCAGCCGGAAGCAGCACGAGGCGCAGGGCGGAAAAGCCGATCGTCGCCTTGCCGAAGATCGAAAGGAGCGGTACGTCCGCCAGGATGGTCCCGACGATGATCATGGTGAGCGCAGTGTTGCAGTTTCCGAGGTACTGGATGGGCTTCAGGATCACGGCCGGCGGGCGGAAGCCCGTGACCATGCAGATGAGGCCCAGGTAGATCGCGACCAGCGCCGGATGCGTGAGCACGTTTTTCAGGACCTTTTTCGGATCCGCCTTCTCTCCTGCCACGAAATAGCTGGTGCCGACGGACCACATGATGATCCGCATCGGGATCAGGAAGATCGAGGTATACAGCACGCCGACGGAGCTGTAGATGCCTTCGGCGATCGGATTGCCCAGAAAGCCGCTCATCGGTACGATGGTGCAGTACTGCAGCACTTTCTTCCGGCGCTGCTCCTGCCCGTTGTAAATGAAGCGGTTGAGGAGCAGGCAGACCGCCTGCAGGATCACGGCCGAGACCAGCAGCAGGCCGCAGGTCTTCAGGATGTCCGGCGTGAAATCGATCAGAAACGACTTGAAGATATTGCAGGGGATCACGACTTTGATGCAAAGATCCGAAAGAGTCTTTTTCCCCTCCGCGCCGATGACGCCTGTTTTCTTCAGCAGGGCGCCGACCATCATCAGGATGAATAAGGTGATCTGGAGGCTGATCAGTGACCACAGGTCCATGATGAAGCCCGTCCTTTCTCGTTTGTTCAAGAAAAGGCCGGGGCCGTGAAGGCCCCGGTCTTCCGGTCATCGGAAATTATTTGATGATACCGACTTCCTTGTAGAACTTTTCTGCACCGGGGTGCAGCTTGATCGGCAGATCGTTGGCGATGAACGCTTTTTCCTTCATCATGAAGAACACAGCGCTGGCTTCCGCCATCTTTTCAGCCTGTTCGTACAGGGCTTTCGCCATCTGATAGGCTTCGTCTTCGCCGAGGTTCTTGTTGCAGATGACCATGCACTTCACGCCGAAGGTCGGGACGTCTTCTTCCTGATTCGGATAGGTCTTGGCCGGGATGGTGGCTTTGTAGTAAGCAGGGTTCCTGGCAACGATCTTATCCAGTTCTTCTTCGGTGAAGCCGAGCCATACGCATTCCTTGGTGGTGGCAGCACTCTGATGCGCGCCGACCGGGATGCCGGCGAACGCGGTGGAGGCACTCATCATGCCGTCAGCCACGTTGTTGGCGCCTTCGCCCAGGGTCACGTTGGTGAAGGTCGCGCCGTTTTCCTTGCTGATGCCGGCGATCTCAAGGCCGAGCAGAGCGGAGGATTCGGAAGTGGAAGCGGAGGGGCCTACACCGTAGGTGCCCTTGGGATCCGCATCGTGCAGATACTTCCAGCCGGTGGACTTCAGAGCGATCCAGTTGGACAGGGACGGATACACGGCGCCAATGGCGCAGATGTTTTCCTGCTTGCCCGATTCCGCAAACTTGCCGGTGCCGTTTACGGCATCCAGAGCAGCATCGCCGGAGCACATGCCGAGCTGGATCTCGCCGCTGTTGACTTTCTTGGCGTTCTCATTGGAGCCGGTGGAGGTGGTAGCATCCACGTTCATGCCGTTGATGTTGTTGGTGAAGGTCGCAGCAACCCGGACAGCCGCGGCATACATGGTGCCGGTGGAGTCCGCGCCGCCGATGGTCAGACGGTCGCCGGTGTACTTGTAGCCGCCGGTCTCGCCGCCTTTGTCGCCGCCGCAGGCAGCAAGCGCCAGGACCATCGTCAGGACCAGAAGCAGGCTAACGATTTTCTTCATTGTTACTTCTCCTTTTTTGATGTTTTTATAGAACGAAAACGCTGGGTTTTCGGGCTATCGAAACGGGTTTTGCCCTTATGCGGGCTGAGTTTTCTTTTTCTGCATCTTCGTCAGCACGAACAGGCCGACCAGCACGACCAGGCCGACGACGCTCAGAAGGTCGTTCGGGATCATCATGCAGAAGCCTGCCGCAAGCACCAGCAGACGGATGACCCAGTTCACCTTCTTCTGGCCGCTGAAATACCAGCCCTGGATACCGAAGGACATGGCGATACAGCCGATCAGCGCAGTCCCGGTCACCATCAGGATGTCTCCGACCTTGCCCTGCATCAGCATGGCACTGTTATAGCAGAACA
This sequence comes from uncultured Lachnospiraceae bacterium, assembly GCA_902761665.1. Taxonomy (GTDB): domain Bacteria; phylum Bacillota; class Clostridia; order Lachnospirales; family Lachnospiraceae; genus UBA6987. Next base: position 64,128 of record CACWLA010000005.1, read on the forward strand.
CGAACGGCACCACGAAGCCCGCGAAGCCGATCTTGCAGGCGTGGACAGCCGTAGGCATCGGGTTGCACTTGGCAATGCCGGCGCCCGCATAGGCAGCCAGAGCGACCGGCGGCGTAATGGCGGACAGACAGGCAAAGTAGAAAACAAACAGATGCGCGACCAGAGCCGGGAAATACTGATCAGCCGCTACCAGCTCAGGCGAAAGCACATTTCTCAGCATGGGGATCAGGGCAGGCGCCAGGATGGACGCGCCGATGACGTACGCGGACGTGGTCGGCAGGCCCATGCCCAGGATGACGCAGGCGATGGCCGTGAACAGCAGCCCCAGGAACAGGCTGCCGCCGGCGGCGTTCATCATGGCATTGCCGAATTTTCCGCCGAGACCGGTACGGGCAACCATGGACACGACGATACCTGCGCAGGCGCAGCCCGCCACGATGGTCAGGGCATTGAAGCCGGATTTCACCAGTGCGGACGGGATCTTCGTGATCGGGAAGCGTTTCTTCTTATCGACCAGCATGACGACCGGCACGGAAGCGGAACCGATCAGGGCCGCGACCACCGGCGTGAACTGTTGGATCAGCAGTGCCCAGATCAGCACGGCGATGATGACAAGGTACATCCAGCCGTCCTTCAGGACGCTTCTGGTCTTCGGGATCTGTTCCTTCGGCATCAGTTCGACGTCACCGACTTCGCCCTGCGCATACACGGCAATGCCGGCGCCGAGGAAATACAGGATCGCCGGAATGACGGCGCATTTGACGATAAGCGGATAAGCTTCATTCGTAAACGCGACCATCAGGAAAGCGCCGGAGCCCATGACGGGCGGCAGGATCTGTCCGCCTGTCGAAGCCACCGCTTCCACGCCGGCAGCGAATTCCGGCTTGTAGCCGCGGGATTTCATGAGCGGGATGGTGAAGGTACCGGTACCGACGACGTTGGCGACGGCGGAGCCGTTGATACAGCCCATGAGAGCGGAAGCGACGACCGCGGAAAGGGCGGGGCCGCTGCGCAGCTTGCCGGTCAGGGAAAGCGCCAGGTCATTGATGAACTGCGAGCAGCCGGAAGCTTCCAGGAAAGCACCGAACATGACGAACATGAAGATAACGCCGGCAGACACGGAAATGGTGGTGCCGAAAACGCCGTCAAGGTCGATAGCCATGTACTGGAACAGCTGCTTCAGGGTGTATCTGGCGTGTCCGAGCTGGCCGGGGATCTTATGGCCGAACAGGGCGTAGGCAAAGAAGATCAGCGCCAGGATGGGCATGATGTAGCCCAGGCACCGTCTGGCCGCTTCCAGCACCAGAAGGAACAGAACGCAGCCGGCAACAGCCGCCCATTTTCCGGGAATGCCCAGATTTTCCGACAGATGGCTGTACTCGTAACTGCACATGTAGATGGCGCCCCACAGGGCAAGGATGCAGAGGATATCCACGATCCGGCATATGATGCGGAATCCCTTATTGCCTGCATAGCGATCCTTGAATACATGCTCATACAGCGGCATGCTCAGATACAGGATCGTAAAGGCGAAAGCGACGTGAATGCCGCGTTCGGGAATGACGTCCATCTTCAGGATCTGCACGGTCTTGAGGATATGGTACACGGCCATGCAGAATGCAAAGACGATCGCCATCTTGCCGAAGATGGTCTTCTTGCTTTCTTCCAGCTTTTGCGCCGCTGCCAGATCGGCGTCCAGGGAATTGACGTCGATCTCCTGGACGGCTTTTTCTTTTTTGCTCATAGGTTCTCTCCTATCTTGGCTGTTTTCCGGTCCGGTATCTCCCTGAAAACGCTTGAATGAAAAACAGTCCCATTACGGGTTTTAACGTAAAAATTATATCATATTTTTTTACAATGTCTACAATGTTTTTTTATAATCATTCAGCGCACGCCCGCAAAAAAACCGGAAAACCTGACGGGTTCCCGGTTTTTTTTGCGTTTCGCAGCGTTCAGAACTGCTCGACGGCGAACATGTTCAGTTTTCTGATCATTTTGATGTCCTTCTGCGTCAGGATCAGTTCCTCCTGCAGGCGCTCATCCTCGACGAGCGGCTCCGATGAGAGGATGCATTTGATGGAGATGGGCAGCAGCGGGTAGCGCGACATGCCCGAAAGCATGCCCAGCACCTCGGTGCTGCGGTCGAAGGGGTTGAGGGCCGTGAGTGTTACGCGTTCGCTGTGGTTGCTCTGGCTCTCGAACAGGAAATTGGAGACGGTATCGAAGAATTCCGCCTTGCCGAAATAGAGGTTCCGGCAGCCTTCCGGCCGGTCAAAGGAGGCGAGATCGTAGTACAGTGCCGCGGTCGGGGTGCCGCCCTCTCGGCTGATCTCCAGAATGTTCCGTACGATCTTTTTTACCCGGCCGTCATAGAAATAGACGTAGGTATAACGCTGAGGGAAGAAGCTGTCCTCTCCTGCCGCGGTCTCTTCTGCCGATTCCGGCCGCCAGTCGATGAGCTGCTGCACCGAGATGCCGAGCGCAGACGCGATGTCGAAAAGCGTCTCCACGTCCACCGTGATCTCGCCGGTCTCATACTTGGACAGCGTTGCCTTGCTCTTATGGATCCGCGCGGCAAGATCCGTAAGCGTGAAATGCTTCACCTTGCGGTACAGACGGATGCGTCCGCCGACGTGCGCACGTACTTCCTGCATGATATTCACCTCTCGAGTGGTCTTTCATGCATCATAACACAAAACCCGCGGAAAATCCAGTTCCGCGGGTGAATTCTTTTCTTTTTATAAAACCGTTACCGTATGCCGGTGGAGCCGAAGCCGCCCCGGTCCTTTGCCGCAAGGTGTTCCACTCTCTCAAAAACGAGTTCCGGCTGGTTCTTCACGATCCGGAACTGGCAGATCCGGTCGCCCTTTCGGATGAGGACGTCGCGGGTCGCGAGCATCGGCGCCTTCCATTCGTCGTTATCGCCGCAGTAACTGCCGTCCACGACACCGACGCTGTTCGTCTGCAGCAGGCCGAAATTCCTGAAGGTCGAACTGCGCGGCGCGATATGGGCTTCGTAGCCTTCCGGCAGCTGCATCGCGACGCCGAGCGGGATCAGGCGGAATTCGCCCGCCTTCATCTCAATGTCCTCCGCAGCGCGCAGATCCACCCAGTCGCCGCCGGGTGCGGCCGCGACCGGCGGAAGGTCTTCGCATAAATAACGGATCCGGATCGTTTCCATCTTATCTGTGTTTCTTTCTGCGCTTCTTCGCGCGGAGGAACATTTCGCCAAGGATGTAGAGCGCGACGGAAAGAAAGGCCACAAGGACGCAGATCACGATGACCTGGCGCGTGCTCAGGCCGTTCTTCGCCTCCTCTCCTTCCTGCGTGGAGGGGGGAATGACAGTCTCCGTTCCGTCCGTGGAAGACTGCCCTGAATTGTCAGGGAGCGTCGCGGCAGTCTCCTGCTCCTGCGCCTGCGACGAGGCGTACGGATCGTCCACCCAGACTGGGAAAGTCACGGTAAGAATGTCGCTGCCGAAAACGTATCTGGCCATGAGACTTCCCTCTTCGGAGGTCAGTTCGGGCGTCCAGCTGATGTTTACGCTGTAGTTGGGGACAAGAAAGCGTCCGGGATACTGCTCGATCATGTCACCGGCCATCAGTTCGATCTGCCGGCCGCTCGCCGCCGTCATGATGAAATCCTTCGGATCGTATTTCGGAAGGTCCAGCAGCGAGAAGTTGTTGAAGCCGTAGTCCAGCAGCGTCTTGATGTCCTGGTAGGCCAGAGCGGTGGTATCCGAATGCATCGTGACCGCGATCAGGTCCAGCTTGCCGTCGGTCGCATAGACCGCGCGGGTAAACATGGCTTCGCTCGTGTAGCCGGTCTTGCCGCAGACGCATCTCGGGTCGTAGTACTGCGAGTCGCGGCTGAACACCTTATAGCCGTGGCTGCAGTTGATGGTCTTGCCGAAGCTGTCCGTGAAGCTGTATTTCTCCGTGCCGGCGATCTTGCGGTAAATGTCGTTTTCCGCCGCCGCCCACAGGATCTTGGCCATGTCGTGGGCCGTGGTCAGATGCGTCTGATCGTTCAGTCCGTGCGGGTTGTTGAAATGCGTATTGACCGTGCCGACCGCCTGCGCCTTCTCGTTCATCAGCTTCGAAAAGCCGTCGAGACTCCCGGAAATGTGCTCCGCGAGCGCATAGCCGATGGTATTGACCGAGTCGAGCGAGAGGGCATAGAGCGCCTCCTCAATGCTCATGGACTGGCCTTCGTAGAAGCGCATCTGGCTGTCGAAGCCGCCCCAGACAAGGTCCGTGACGGATGCTTTCGACAGGGTCAGCTTTTCCCACAGGGGAACGTTCTCGATCGTCACGAGCGCCGTCATGATCTTGGTGATGCTCGCCGGGAACATCTGCTGGTGCGGGTTCTTCGCGTAGAGCACGGTGCCGCTGTTCAGTTCCACCAGAAAAGCGGTATCCGCTTCCACGTAGGGATTGGCCGGCCAGGGCAGGTCCAGGTGGTCCGTAAAGGCATGGTCACTGCGGCCGATCGGCGTCGTCTTCAGCTGTTCTTCGGGGACCGCCGCCTGAGCGGGGACCGCAGACGTGATCAGCAGAAGGCACGCGATGAGCCACAGCGCTGTTTTTCTGATCTTCTTCATTCTTCTTCCTTCGGGAGGAGCGCTGCGACGGCGGCAAAGCCTTCGGGCACCTCGTAGTATTCCATTTTCCCGTTGTCGGAAAATGCTGTCATGGCCGGATCGAGAGGCAGGTGTGCCGCGACCGGAACGTCGTGGGCGAGCGCCCATTCGCCGATGCGGCTTTCACCGAACAGTTCGATCTTTCTGCCGCAATCCGGGCAGGTGAGCCAGCTGAAGTTCTCAATGACGCCGAGCACGGGGATGTCCATGAGGGCAGCCATGTTGTACGCCTTGGTCACGATCATCTCCACGAGACTCTGCGGTGAGGTGACCAGGAACACCCCATCGACCGGCAGGGACTGGAAAACGGTAAGCGCGACGTCGCCGGTTCCGGGCGGCATGTCGACGAGCAGGTAATCCAGCTCGCCCCAGCGCACTTCGCTCCAGAACTGCTGCAGCACGCCGCCGAGGATCGGGCCGCGCCACAGCACGGGCTGTCCTTCGTCTTCCAGCAGTAGGTTGATGGATACGATGCGGATACCGGTCGCGGTCTCGGCCGGATACATTTCTTCGTCCTTCACGCCGGCGAGCCGGTCTACCCCGAACATGCGCGGGATGGACGGACCGGTAATGTCGGCATCGAGGATACCTACTCTGTAACCCTGACGGCGCAGCCATACTGCCAGCATGGAAGTCACGCTGCTCTTGCCGACGCCGCCCTTGCCGCTGATGATGCCGATGACGTGGCGGACATTGCTGTTCGCATTCATGGGCGCATGCATGTCCTGCGCGCCCTGACCGCCTTGTGCAGACGGGCAGCTCTGTGCGGACGGGCAGCCTGCGCAGTTTTCCTTGCTGCAGCCGTTGGAAGGATCAGATGTATTGTTTGCCATATTAGCCTCCGGGTGGTATATTTCCACAAATGAGTAATATAACACAGATCCGCAAACTTGTCAAAAACTCCGTAACCGCAGTGCTCATATCCTTCCCCGCCTCCGGCCTGCGGGTATCTTCCGTCGGATAGGCAGCCCGCCCGGAGCGGCACGAAATGCGGCAGAAAGGCGCCTCCGCTCCGGCAGCCTCGCGAGTCACGAGAATGCCTGATGCATTCTCGCTCCGCACTCGGCGAAAACCGCGGACAGGGAAACCGCGGTTTTCGTCCGGCTCCGGCGTCTTTTCCCGCATGTGCCGCTTGCCAGCCGGTCTGATATCCTCCGGAAGACACCGCAGCGCCGCACGGCGGGCGCTGTCATTTCCCTGTGGTGATTTCTGCGGAAACATGATATAATGTGTTTTTGCAAAGGAGTCACCATGGAGATCGTTGCACGGATAAGAAATGATTACGGAGAGAAGTTCGGCGTGCCCAGACAGGCAGGCCTCGCAGAGCACGCGGTCAGCCGCGTGGTCATTGAGCCGCCCTTCCGCATACGGGAGGCATTCCGCGGCATCGAAGCCTGCTCGCACCTCTGGCTCATCTGGGGCTTTTCGGAAAACGAAGGCCGCGGATGGTCCCCCACCGTGCGTCCGCCGCAGCTCGGCGGGAACACCCGGCTCGGCGTATTCGCGACCCGCAGCCCCTACCGGCCGAACGGGATCGGCATCTCTGCCGTTAAGCTGGAAGACGTGGACCTCGACGATCCGGACGGCGCCTTCCTCACCGTATCCGGCGCGGACCTCATGGACGGAACGCCGATCTACGACATCAAACCCTACGTCGCCATCTCGGACGCGCATCCGGAAGCCTCGGACGTGCTCGGCGGACGGCGCGTTCGAAAAAAACTCAAGGTCATCTGCAGCGGAAAGCTGCTCACCCCTCTCTCTGAACACGAACGCCTCGGCCTTCTGGAAACGCTCGAGCTCGATCCCCGGCCTGCCTACCAGGACGATCCCGACCGGATCTACGGCATGGCCTTTGCGGGACGAAACGTCCGTTTCAGAGTGGAAAAAGATGTTCTGACGGTGCTCGGCATCGAAAAAGCCGCAGCAGCCGCGGAAAGGAAAATGTAATGAGTGAAGGAAAGAAGGTCCTCGGCATTCTCGGCGGCATGGGTCCGCTCGCGACCGTCGACCTGTACAAGAAGATCGTGCTGCTGACTGCCGCCGAAAACGACAATGCCCACATCCACACCCTGATCGATTCGGATACCGACATCGCGGACCGGACCGCGGCGATCCTCTCCGGCGGGAAGGATCCCCTGCCCGAGCTGCTGAAGGCAAGAGACAAGCTGGTCCGCGAAGGCGCGGAATGCCTCATCATGCCCTGCAACACCGCCCACTATTTTCTGGAACCGCTTCGCGAAGGCTGCCCCGTGCCCTTCCTCAGCATGCTGGATGCCGCTGCCGAAGCCGCAGCCGCGAAATATCCCGGGAAGACCGGCGTGATCCTGGCGACCCGCGGCACCCTTGCGACCGGCCTCTACAGCCGCACGCTGGAGAAACACGGCGTGCCCTTCTTCGAACCTTCAGAGGAAGAAAAAGACGTGCTGATGCACCTGATCTATGATATCGTCAAGGCCTCCCGGCCGCTCACCGAAGGCATTCCTCTCTTCCGGGAACTCCTGCGCAGCCTGAAGAAACGAGGTGCCGACTACTTCGTTCTCGGCTGCACGGAACTGCCGATCCTCGCCATGGAAGTACCGGAGGAAGGCCCCTTCATCGATGCGACCATGGAACTGGCCAGGGCGGCGATCCGCGCCTGCGGCTATGCGGTCGAGGAGCGGGACGTCAAGCCGTAAGAAACTTTGATCAGGACAATAAAAAGGCCCGGCCTGCAGATGATCTCTGCAGGCCGGGCCTTTCTTTTGAAAAACGGTCCTCAGCGTTCGTCCGGCGCAGTCAGTGCTTCCGGGAGCGGCTGCTCCATCGCCCAGTCAAAGAATTTCTTCATGCTTCCCTGGGTATTCGTGAAAACGAACTCTTCGTTCTCCGTGGCGAATCCTGCCTCGGAGAACAGCAGTTTCTTATTGAACCAGTGCCGGCGCACCGCTTCGCGCTTCACGACCTTGAATTCGCCTGTGCCAAGCACGCCGGCGAAGATGATCAGAACGCGCCTGTCGGTGACGGCCAGCATGGAACGATTGCCGCCGTAGACGCCGGTCAGGATGCAGTTAAGCTGCTCTCCTTCCTTCAGCATCTGCGCGAGAGGCTTCAGTTCCTTGCGCTGAAAATAACTGCTGTACAGGCCGAGTTCTCTGAGCCGTTTTTCCAGATCGTACTTATTCATGCCTTATTTCAGGACTGAGTCTTTCTTCAGCAGGCCGAGCTTCTTGGCGATGCAGGCCGTGCAGGTCAGGTCGCCGGTGACGTTCAGAGCGGTGCGGCCCATGTCGAGCAGGGCGTCAATGCCGAGGATCATGGCATAGGCCAGAGCCAGCGTGGTGCCGGCTTCGATCGGCAGGTTGATGCCCGCCATGACCATGGCCAGCATGATGGCGCCGGCGCCGGGAACGCCCGCGGTGCCGATGGAGGCAAGGGTCGCCAGCAGGACGATCATGCCCATCTCACCGAAGGTCAGGGTACGGTTGTAGCAGGTCATGACCAGGAAGAATGCGCAGACGCCCTGGTAGATGGCGGTGCCGTCCATGTTGATGGTGGCGCCCAGAGGCAGCGAGAACGCATAGACTTCCTTATCGATGCCGAGGTTTTCGGCAGCGGTCATCGTGGTCGGCAGGGTGCCGTTCGAGGAACGGGTGACAAACGCGGTGATGAACGGGGTACGGGCTTCCTTGAAGAACTTGCCGATCTTGATGCCGAAGACCTTCAGCAGGCCGCCGTAGACCAGGACGATGTGGATCGCATAGCCGAGGAAGCAGGCCACGACAACGATCACGAGGGAGCCGGCGACCTGAGGGCCGTTCTTCGCGAAGACTTCGCAGATCAGGACCGCGACGCCGATAGGGGCGTACTGCATAATTCCGGAAACGACCTTCATCATAACTTCGGTCAGGCAGTCGAATACGTTGTAGGTGGTCTGCGCGATGGTTTTCAGGCGCTCGTCAGTGGAGGCCTTAAGGTAAGACAGGCAGAGACCGAAGACCAGGCAGAAGAAAATGACCTGCAGGACGGTCTCATTGACCAGAGCGGAAAGCACGCTGGTCGGGATGATGTTGGCAATGATGTTCCAGATGGTCTGATCCGTGGTCGCCGGGACCTTTTCAGCCACTTCGATCGCTTCGAGCACCGCATGGGGCTGGAAGATGTTTGCCATCAACAGGCCGATGATGACGCCGCAGGCAGAAGTAAGAAGGTAGATGATAACGACACGGATGCCGACCTTACCGACGGTAGCCGGGGAGACCGAAGCCGCACCGACGACCAGCGAACCGACGATCATCGGGATGATGATCATCTTCAGCAGACGGGTAAAGATGGTGCCGAACATGCTGATCCAGGCAGGCAGAGCAGTAACGCCGCTGGCTGCAAGGATGACGCCGGCAATCGCGCCGATGACGAGACCGATCAGGATCTTGTACAGAACGTTGAAGTTCAGGTACGCCTGAAAGATACCGCCTTTTTTAGGTGCTTGACTCATAAGGAAACCTCCTCTTATTATTACCGCCGCAGTTTTTACGATTCCCGGCGGTTTTCTTTATGAGCAAATTATAGCACCTTTTCCGCCGGATGTCAGCAAAAAAATGAATATCCCGTAATTTTTCTAAAAAAACAATAAAACCCGGGCTTCTCAGTCCGGGTTTCATTATCGACAGCAGTGCAGGCTCTGCCCTGCGCAGAAGCCTCTCTCCGTCCGTACTCAGTTAACGAACAGGTGCGCACGCTTCTGATAGTAATTCCTGTTCACGAAGATCATGACGACCGAAATGGCCAGGCTCATGAAGGTGGAAGACAGCGCTGCGCGCACGTCGACACCCTTGCCGGACAGGATCACGGCAGCCCAGATCACGTAGATGAGGCATGCGATCACCGAAACGGCATACGCAAGCGTCAGCATTTTCGGTCCGTTCGCCTTGAATTTCAGCAGGGAGACGGCGGTAATGACCAGCAGCACGGCGGTGACGATGCACAGGATGCCGAAGACCACGTCCGGCAGTTTCATTCCCGGGAGCTCACGGTAGACCGTCTCAGCGTTTCCTTTATACTGCTGACCCGTAATGGCCTGTATCCCGTTCCAGAGATTGGCGATCGCACTGAACCAGAGACTGAAATAGACCAGGAACTTATGCCACTTCATTCCCTGCTGTACCGGCTGGGAATACGATTCGTACGCCGACTGCTGCCAGCCAGCCCTCTCCGGTCCCTGCGCACTGCGGTTATCCTGCGCATTCAGCGGCGCGCCGCAGCTTGCGCAGTAAGATGCTCCGTCGGCGGCCTTTGCGCCGCATTTTGAACAGTACATTTGTCTGTCCCCCTTTACGTGTTATCATTTTCCGCAGGTTTCCCCACGCCTTCATCCGCTTGGACAGCGGCTTCGCCCATCATTTCCGGAAAGCGTTCGCGCAGAGCCGCTTCGGCTTCGGCACGTTCTTTCTTTGCTTCTTCCATCAGCTGCATGAATTCCTTGCCGGTGATGGTCTCCTTTTTGACCAGGAAGGCCGCGATCTTATGCATGACGTCCTTGTTGGCCGAGAGCAGTTCCTTCGCCTTCGCGTAGGCGTCTTCCAGCATCTTCTTCACGACCATGTCGACCTTGGCGCTGGTCTCATCCGCGCAGTTCATGTAGGAACGGGCGGCCAGATATTCGCTGTCGATCGTCTCGAGCCCCATCAGGCCGAACTCTTCGCTCATGCCGAAGCGGGTGACCATGGAGCGGGCCAGCTTCGTCGCCTTCTCGATGTCGTTCGCCGCGCCGGTGGAAACCGAGTCGAAGAAGATCTCTTCGCTGGCGCGTCCGGCGAGGAAGGTGACCAGTTCGGCATCCAGTTCGTCCTTCGTCATCAGGAACTTCTCTTCTTCCGGCGTCTGCATGACGTAGCCCAGAGACCCCATGGTGCGCGGCACGATGGTGATCTTCTGCACCGGCTCCGTGTGCTTCTGCAGGGCAGTCGCGAGCGCGTGGCCGACTTCGTGGTAGGCAACCATGCGCTTCTCGCTGTCATTCATCACGCGGTCCTTCTTTTCCTTGCCGGCGATGACCACTTCCACGGATTCCAGCAGGTCGGACTGCGTGACGTAGTTGCGGCCGTTCTTCACCGCCAGGATGGCGGCTTCGTTGACCATGTTGGCCAGGTCGGAACCGACGGCGCCGGAGGTCGCCAGAGCGATCTCATTGAAATCAACGGATTCGTCAATGTTGACGTGCTTTGCGTGGACCTTCAGCACCGCGACGCGGCCTTTGAGGTCGGGCTTGTCCACGATGATGCGGCGGTCCAGACGGCCGGGACGGCAGAGCGCCGGGTCCAGGACCTCCGGACGGTTGGTCGCCGCCAGGATGAACACGCCCTTCGAAGAATCGAAGCCGTCCATCTCGGCAAGCAGGGCGTTCAGAGTCTGCTCGCGCTCGTCGTTGCCGCCGTAGCGGGAATCGCGCGACTTGCCGATGGCATCGATCTCATCGATGAAAATGATGCAGGGCGCCATCTGCTGGGCATCCTTGAAGAGGGAACGGACACGGGACGCGCCCATGCCCACGAACATCTCCACGAAATCGGAACCGGCCAGGGAGAAGAACGGGACCTTCGCTTCGCCGGCAACAGCCTTTGCGAGCAGGGTCTTGCCAGTGCCGGGAGGGCCGACCAGCAGCGCGCCCTTCGGGAGCTTTGCACCGATCTCCGCGTACTTGCCCGGATCGTGCAGGAATTCCACGATCTCCAGCAGCGATTCCTTCGCTTCGTCCTGGCCGGCCACGTCCGCGAAGGACACGCCGGTCTCTTTCTGCACGTACATTTTCGCCGTGCTCTGGCCGAAGTTGCCAAGCAGACCGCCGCCTTTCCGCATGCTCCGCATGGAATACAGCAGGAACCCGATAAACATCGCGTACATGAGGATGCTCACCCAGCTGCCGGATGAGATGACCGTCCCGCTGACAGGGATCTTCCGCTCATTGATGATCTCGAGCGCGGCCTCCTTGTCCACGATGGCCGTCGTGTATACGACCTCTCTGCCGTTTGCATCCTTCACCGTCGCCGAGACCTTGTTGTAGTACTCGTTGAAGGTGACTTCCTTCACTTCCTTCGTCTTCAGGATCTCCAGAAACTCCGTGTAGGTGAGGCTTCCGGTGCGGTCGGCCAGCAGCGACCTTGACAGGAAGGAAAGGGCAAACGTGGCCGCCAGGGCGATGAGCATGATCATCAGCCATTTGGGCTGTTTGTTCTTATCGTCGTCTTTTTTCTTGTTATTGTTCATCTTAACTCCCAGATTGCCACTTCGGCAGCTGTGCTGCCTCCTTGCAATGACACTGCGCCGTCATGATACAGCGCTTTCCATGTATCATAGCACAGTTTTTCCGGAAGGTAAAATGAAATCCCTGTGAAATTCCCTGCAAAAGGAAAGAGCACGGTTCATCACCGTGCTCTTTTCCTGTTTGTCACGTTAAGGTCCTGCCGGAGGGCGGAGCCCGGAGATCCGGGCCCTCGCCTTCTCAGTACAGGTCAGGCCTTACTCGGCCTCTTCCTCTTCGCGTTTTTTCCGGACCAGGACGTAGACCAGGGCTGCTGCGGACATCGCCATCGTGGCGGTGTAGAGCTGCAGGTTGGAGTGGTCACCGGTATCCGGAAGTTCCTCAGCGGCCTTCACGAAGAACTTCGCGGTAGCTTCGCCGTCGTCAAAGATCGTCTTGATCGTGTGTGCACCGACCGTCAGCGATTCCATGAAATCTTTAAAGATCGTCTCCTTGACGGAGCCGGAAACCGCATTGTAATCGGTGGTGGCAACTTCCTTGCCGTCGATTTCGATGCTGAGGAAGTGACTGAACGCATCCTTGTCGTGAGGATCGCGGGAGACTGTGAAGAAGGCATCCACGTCGGTGCTCTTCTGCCAGGTCTGGCCGTCGCCTTCGGAGTACCAGTAGCGGATCGTGATCTCCTCAACCGGAACTTCCTTCTCGCCCGGTTTCACGGGGACATCGGGATCTTCCGGATCAGGGGTCGTGCCTTCCGCCGTCGCCACGTTCAGAACCTTGCCGGTCTTCGCATCCGCTTCGGTGACCGTGTATTCGGTCTCAAAGTCTTTGCTTTCGCCGGGCTTCAGTTCATCGATGGTCCACTTCTCACCGGTCAGATCGTCTGTCACGGTGATGTCGGTGATCGTCAGGTTGCCGTCGTTCTTCACCGTGATCTTGTAGGTGATCGTCTCATCCAGTGCGTAGGCTTCGCCGTTCGCCGGTTCAGAGGTGGTCTCCTTCACGATCGTCAGATGAGGGTTCTTTTCCTCGGTCGTGTTCTCGGTGGTGCCGGGTTCGGTCTCGGTCGGCTTGTCGGACGGGTTGTCGCCGTCGGCGGCCGCTTCATTGACGACCTTGCCGGCCAGGATATCTTCCTCGGTCACGACGTGCTCAGCCGTGAATTCCTTGCTTTCGCCAGGAGCCAGGGACGGGATCGTCCACTTGTCGCCGGTCAGCTCGTCGGTCACGGTGATATTGGTGATCGTCAGGTTGCCGTCGTTGGTCACGGTGATCTTGTAGGTGATCTTCTCACCAAGGATGTAGGCTTCGCCGTCGGCCGGTTCGGAAGTGGTTTCCTTCTTCACCGTCAGGTGCGGCTTAGGATCTTCGGTAGGTTCAGGATCTTCACCAGGTGTCACAGGGACTTCAGGTTCATCAGGATCGGGGCTCGTGCCTTCGGCCGTTGCCACGTTCAGGACTTCGCCCTTCAGGATGTCGGCCTCGGTCACTTTGTACTTCGCCGTGAATTCCTTGCTTTCGCCAGGGGCCAGGGACGCGATCGTCCACTCGTCGCCGGTCAGTTCATCCTTCACGATGATATCGGTGATCGTCAGGTTGCCGTCGTTCGTGACAGTGATCTTGTAGGTGATCTCCTCGCCCAGAGCGTAGGTCTTGCCGTTCGCCGGTTCGGAGGTGGTCACTTTGTCGATCTTGATGTGGCCGTTCTTCGCTTCAGTGGTGACTTCCGCTTCGGCCTTCTTCACCAGCTCGTCGATCGTGGCGGTTACGGTGTTCTTGAAGCTGCCCTTCAGGATATCAGCCTCGGTGAT
>CACWLA010000006.1 GCA_902761665.1 uncultured Lachnospiraceae bacterium
TCCGTGATCTCGCTGTTCAGGCCGCCCATGACGCCGGCCAGCGCGACCGGCTTTTCACCGTCGCAGATGACCAGGTTTTCGGGGCTGAGGGTAAACTCCTTGCCGTCGAGCGTCGTGATGGGCTCGCCTTCCTTCGCGCGGCGGACGATGATGCAGCTACTCTCCAGCTGCTCGCGGTCGAAGGCATGCATCGGCTGGCCGATCTCGAGCATCACGTAGTTCGTGATATCGACGATGTTGTTGATGCTCCTGAGGCCGCAGAGCGCAAGACGGCGCTTCATCCAGCGGGGGCTCTCCGCAATTTTCAGCTCTCGGACCTGATGGCCGAGGTAGCGCGGGCAGATATCCGGCGCATCGACCCTGATCGAGAAGCCGGGCACGTGTTCGCCGGTCACGCGGTAATCGGTCGCCGGCATTTTCAGCGGCTTGTCCAGGATGGCTGCGACTTCCCGCGCGATGCCGAGGACGGACTGGCAGTCCGGACGGTTCGCCGTCACGGAAATGTCGAAAATGCAGTCGTCCAGGCCGACCACCGGGGCGATGGGCGTGCCGGGGACGGTATCCTTCGGCAGGTCCAGCAGGCCGTAGTATTCGGCGCCGGGGAAGAGGTCGTCGTTCAGGCCGAGTTCATCGCCGGAGCAGAGCATACCCGCGGACGGAATGCCGCGGAGGGGCTTCGCCTTGATGACGACGCCGCCGGGAAGCCTGGAGCCGTCAAGAGCAGCCGGGGTGTGCATGCCCACATAGACGTTGTCCGCGCCGGTGCAGATCTGGATGTCCTTCCCGTATTCGCCGCAGTCCACCTTGCACAGGTGCAGGTGCGTGCCCTCGATGGGTTCGCATTCGGTCACGGCGCCGACCACAACGCGGTCGATCTCCGCGTCAAGGCGGATCAGTTCCTCGACTTCAAAGCCGCAGCCGAAAAGCTTTTCTTCGAGCTGTTCGGGCGTGATATCGATGTCAACATATTCTTTCAGCCAGCTAAGCGGTACTTTCATGTCATTTACCTCCTCAATCCTTGAACTGCTTCAGGAAACGCAGGTCGTTCTCAAACAGCAGGCCGATGTTGCCGATGCCGTATTTCAGCATGGCAATGCGTTCGATCCCGATGCCGAACGCGAAACCGGAGTACTTTTCCGGATCGATCCCGCAGGACTTCAGCACGCTGTGATGAACGACGCCGCTTCCGAGGATCTCGATCCAGCCGGTGTGCTTGCAAAGGCTGCAACCCTTGCCGCCGCACTGGAAGCAGGAAACGTCGACCTCGGCGCTCGGTTCGGTGAAGGGGAAATAACTCGGGCGCAGACGGGTCTTGACTTCCGGGCCGAAGATCCCGCGTACGAAGACGTCCAGCATGCCCTGCAGGTCACCGAGCGTGATGTGCTCGTCCACGACCAGGCCTTCCATCTGGTGGAACATGGGGCTGTGCGTCGCGTCGCTGTCGGAGCGGAACACACGGCCGGGCACGAGGACCTTGAGCGGGGGCTTCACCTCGTCCATGTAGCGGATCTGGCCGGCACTCGTCTGCGTGCGGAGCACGATGTCGTCCGCCACGTAAAACGTATCCTGCATGTCGCGCGCCGGATGGTTCTTCGGCACGTTCAGGCGGGTGAAGTTATGGTCGTCGTCCTCGATCTCGGGGCTCTCGAAGATCTCGAAGCCCATGCCTGCGAAGACGTCAATGATCTCGTTTTTCGTAATGGTGATCGGGTGAAGGTTTCCGGCCGGACGCTTTCTGGCCGGCAGCGTGATATCCACGCGTTCCGCACGGTTGCGCTTCTCGAGTTCGGCCGCTTCCAGGAACGCCGCGCGCGCCTCGTAGCGGGCCTGCGCAAGTCCCTTGAACTCATTGATCACCTTGCCCATGGCCGGGCGTTCTTCGGGGGAAAGGCTGCCGAGCCCCTTCATGAGATCTGCGACCTGCCCCTTCTTGCTCAGATAATTCTGCCAGACCTCTGCCAGCTGTTCCTTGTTTTCAGCTTTTGCCAGCGCGTCTTCCATGCGCGCTCTCAGTTCCCTGATCCTGTCTTCCATTGCCATCGGTATCACCTCAACATTCTTCCGCAGCCCTTTCCCGCACATGCGGCAAAGGCCGGGGTCCGCGGCAAAAAAATTACAGCCGCATCCCTCACAAGGGACGAAGCTGCATCTCCGCGGTACCACCCTCATTCCGCCTTCCGGTCTGCGCGTTTTTTCGCGCAACCGCAGGACGGCTCTCATTCGGCCTGTAACGGGGTCCGGCCGGCCCGTACTACTGCGGCGGGCTCAGGACCTGCCGGTTCGGGGGGCTGCTCGGGAGTGAATTTACAGGAGTTTTGCCCGAAGAGCTCTCAGCCGCCGGCTCTTCTTCTCTGGAGGGAAAGGGTTCCTGTACCGTCTCCGTCATCGCATTTAGCGTATAACAGTGTTTTTTTAGCACAGATCCGCGCTTTTGTCAAGACGCTTTGACCGCAGGTGTGCTGACGATGTCCGCAGGAATGCTGAGCCAGCCTCCGGGCAAAAAGAAGGCGCCGGCTGCATGAGCCGGCGCCCCCTGTCTTATTTCGTTCAGGCGGCTGCCTTCGGGGCAGCCTTCTTCGCGCGGAGCATGTTCAGCGCGATCGCAGCAGCCAGCAGGCCGAGACCGATAAGGTCCGTGGTCCAGCCGGGGACGATCATGCAGAAACCGCCTGCCAGGAAGAGGATCCTCTCCCAAATCGGTGTTTCGGCCTTGAAGAAGCCGGTCAGACCGATCGAGATGCCGTACATGCCGAGGAAGCAGGTCGCTACGGCCAGAACGGCGTTGAAGATAGTGAAATCGCCGACGAAGATCAGCACGTTGTTGTATACGAAGATGTACGGAATGATGAATGCAGCGATGGCCAGTTTCGTGGCATTGAACGCCGTCTTCATCGGGTTGGACTTCGCAATTGCGGCCCCAGCGTAGGCAGCCAGTGCAACAGGCGGCGTGATATCCGCCACGATGCCGAAATAGAACACGAAGAGGTTCGCCGCCAGCACGTCAACCTTCATGCCGCTGATCAGGATCGGCGCGCAGGTGGAAGCCATGATGACGTAGTTCGCGGTGGTCGGCACGCCCATGCCGAGGATGATGCAGCAGAGCATCGTCAGGAACAGGGCAATGATCAGGTGGCCGTTGGACAGCTTCACGACGCTGGTGATCAGCTTCGCAGCCAGACCGGTCATGGTGATGCAGCCGCCGATCATGCCGGCAACGGCGCAGGCCATGGCGATCGAGATCGTATTCTTCGCGCCGCCTTCAAGCGCTCTCACGAGGCCCATCGGCGTCATGCGGTTATCCTTGTTGACCAGGCTGACGGCGATGCAGAGCAGGGAGGCGATGCAGGCGCTCTTGGCCAGCGTCTGGCCGTTCACGATCATGACGACGAGGGCGACCAGCGGGACCAGCATGTAGATCTTCGGCAGAAGCTTTTTCCACTTCGGCAGCGTCTCCTTATCCAGGCCCTTCAGGCCGAGCTTCTTCGCGGTGAAATGCACCATCAGGAAGATGCCGGTGAAATACAGGCAAGCCGGAAGGATCGCACGGACGATGATCTTGGAGTAGTCGGTCTTGGTCATTTCAGCCATGATGAAGGCTGCCGCGCCCATGATCGGGGGCATGATCTGTCCGCCGGTGGAGGCGGCTGCTTCGACGGCGCCGGCGAATTCGCCGGGATAGCCGGTACGCTTCATCATCGGGATGGTCACGGAACCGGTGGTAACGGTATTGCCGACGGAAGAGCCGGACACCATGCCGCAGAGGGCGGAGGACACGACAGCGACCTTCGCAGGACCGCCGGAGGCCCACCCGACCAGCGCGTTCGCGCAGTCGATGAAGAAGTTGGAAATGCCGGTCGCTTCCAGGAAGGAGCCGAACAGCAGGAAGAGGACGATGAAGGTCGAGCAGACCGAGATCGGGGTGGAAAGCATGCCCATGTCGTTCGCGTAGAACAGGTTGTAGAGCATGAACTTCATCGACTTGCCGCTGATGAACAGGGTGTAGCAGATGAAGAAGCCGACCACGCAGAGGATCGGGATACCCACGGAACGGCGGCAGCATTCAAAGATGACCAGAACACCGATGACGGCCATGATCTTCTCCAGCGTACCGATGTTCATGCCCATGTTTACGATCTTTTCAAATTTGATCACATAGTAGAAGAACGGTACGGCGCCGACTATCGCCAGGATGATGTCGTACCACGGCATGTGATTGACGCGCACGTCACCCTTTTTGATCGGGTAAACAAGGAAGCAGAAAGGAACAAGGCAGCCCAGGAATACGCAGCAGCGGATCTGGCCGCTCCACTTGGCCCACATGTTCATGTAGATCATGAGCAGCATGAACGCTGCCATGACGAACCGGATGATCATCTTCGGCGCACCTTCCCAGATACGCACGTTCGACTCACGGTCGTACTTTTTCATGATCTCGTCCACTTCGGCCTGGGAGCCTGTTTCGCCTGCAGGCTGCTGATCCGGGAATTTAGGATCCAGTTCGGACATCGGAAAACCTCCTGTAAAAATGGTTTGGATAATGTTCTGCCGTCCTAAAACAGCATGAATTCGTAGTTGAAAATCACTTTGGCGTTGCGTCCGCACAGATCCCGCAGACTGATCTCCGTACCGTTTACCGTCAGAACATGATCGTAAACGGTGCCGACAAGATAGCTTACGCCGGTGCGATCCTGATGAATACCAGTGATCAGCATCGCGCCATCATCGGTATACGTCAGGACCTCACCCGGATTGAGTTCGGTCTGAACGCCTGCGCCGAATGCTTCGTATTTTGTTGCCTCCACGTAGATGGTCTTATCATGGATCTCATAATAATCCGTCAGCGGATACAGATTGACCGAGTGGATGAAGGTCACCGCAAAGGTCCCGCCCTCTTCCATCGGGTATCTGGCATACAAATTGCCGCTCTGATCCCGCAGCGTCAGATAGTGACGCCCGAAACAAAGCGTCGCAATGAGGAAAGCCGCCGCAAGGGCCAATGCGATTGCGGCGGCTTTGCCGAAGCGCTTGTTCGTTAACACGGCAAAGACACTTTCAGCAGGGATTATTTGATCGCGCCGACTTCTTTGTAGTACTTCTCTGCACCGGGATGCAGGTCGAAGGAGCCGTCGATCGCCTTGGCAGCGGTCAGGCCGGTGAATTTGCCATGGCCGGAGCTCAGGGCAGCATTGTTGTCGAACAGAGCCTTGGTCAGTTCGTACACAGCATCGGTGCTCACGTCTTCAGAAGCAACCAGAACGGCCTTGACGGCAACGCAGGTCACCTGTTCAGTCTGTCCCTTGTAGGTATTGGCCGGAAGATCTTCCTGGACCAGGAAAGGATAGTGGCCGGTCAGGAACTTGACAGCATCGCCGTCCAGGGACAGCATATGCAGGTTCAGGCTGGCGGAAGCAGTCGCGAACAGGTCAGTCAGAGCGGACGTAGGAGCGCCGGCAACCGTGAAGGCCGCGTCGCAGGTGCCGTTCTTGATCATGTCGGCGCCGTTGCCGAAGGAAGCGTTGATGACCTTCACATCGCTGAAGCTCATGCCGTAGGCTTCCAGAACCTGAGCAGCGTTCAGGGCAGTGCCGGATCCGACGTCGCCGACGCAGACGGCTTTGCCCTTCAGATCGGCAACGCTCTTGATGTCGCCGGTGGCAACGATCTGGACGGTCTCATTGTAAAGGCCGGCGATCCATTTGCCCTTGGCTTCGGGTTTGCCTTCGAACATCGACTCTCCGCCGGTGCCGGTGTGGGCATAGTTCAGAACGTCAGACTGCAGGATGGCGAGCTGGGCATCACCGCCGGTGACTAACTGCACGTTCGCTTTCGAAGCGCCGGTGGAAGTCACGTTCAGCTTGGACAGCGTCAGATGGTCGTTCAGAACAGTGGCCATGGTGTTGCCGACGGCATAGTAGGTGCCGGTGGTGCCGCCGGTCGCGAGGGTGAGTTCCTTCTTTTCCGCCTTGCCGCCGCAGGCAGCGAGCGACAGTACGAGAACCGCGGAAAGAACAGCGACTAACAGTTTCTTCATTTTTTCTCTCCTTTTTTCTATGCGGAACGTTCCGGACCGTGCACATATGAAGAAAGATCTTTTCGGTCTTTCTCTGCGCTGATCCGTTCCGCTTTATTTGCTGTCATAATACCATCTTTCCTCGAATATTTCAATATGATTGCAGATTATTGTTTTTTTTAAGGAAAATGTGTTATATAGTTAAGAAAAGCAGGTGCGGCCTGCCGAAAACGCGAAGGAGCGCATTTATGATCCGTTTCAGTCCGAAAAAACTGCGGGATTTCAATAAACATTTATTCGCAGAAACAACTTTCGACGCCTTTCTGGTGCCGGAAGCGCATTTTGTCACGTCATTCCGGACGGATTTTGAGGGAAAACTCCCTCCTGCCGGCACTGCGGACACGGCTGCAGATTCTGACGGAAAGGCTGTCCCTGCGGATCTTTCCTGCGTCAGCTGGAAGGAACTGCGGCCGATCGCGCTCCAGCTCGTGCGCGGGCAGGTGCCGCCGAAAAGCTTCTCCATCGTCATGAAGCTGCCCGAAGATCAGGCGGAAAGCCTGTTTGCCGGCGGCAGCCCTGCGGAAAGCGCCGGCCAGATCCCCGGCTTCTATCTCAACATCCGCTATGCCAAGGAAGAACTGATGCTCACGAGCGGCTGCATGCAAAAGACCTTTTCCCTCGACAAGACGTGGGAAAAGGCCTGGGATAAGCATATTGAAGATTTTTTAAGCCGTCTCGGGCTCATCTGAGAAGGATCAGACCCCCTCTTCCGCTTCCGTACCGGCAGCATCCGCCGCGGGCGGGATGAGGCACCCGTCCAGTTCGGCGGTAAATTCCACGCCGCCCGGAACGTTGACTGCGGCGCAGCTGCCGCCGAGCCTGTCCATGGCCGCCTGTACGATCGACAGGCCGATGCCGCTGCCGCCATAGGCACGCGTGCGCGCCTTATCCACCTTGTAAAACTTGTTCCAGATCTTGTCCAGAGACTCGTCCGGAATCGCGTCCCCGGTATTGAATACCGTGAC
This sequence comes from uncultured Lachnospiraceae bacterium, assembly GCA_902761665.1. GTDB lineage: Bacteria > Bacillota > Clostridia > Lachnospirales > Lachnospiraceae > UBA6987. Next base: position 7,036 of record CACWLA010000006.1, read on the forward strand.
CGCGATGCCTTCCCGGGCGTTTTTTCGTGCCGAAGCGCGCACCGTCCCGCCCGCACTCACGTAGTGGAACGCGTTGCTCAGATAGTTCTGAAGCACCTGTTCCCAGAGATAGTCGTCCGACCAGACGGGAAGCTCATCCGGGACATCCACCGTGAGCGTCACGCCGTCACGCCGGCTCTTCAGCAGGAAGGCATTTGCCTCGCCGCGCAGCATCTCAGCGAGATCGAAGCGGTCCTTCGCCGCCCCGGCGCGCGATTCCAGCTCGTCCAGATCCAGGAGCCGGCGCACCATGCGGTTCATCTTTTCCGCTTCATCCGCGATCACATCGCAGTAGCGGTCCCGCATCTCCGCGTCTTCGCTGATGCCGTCCTTCAGCCCTTCGGCATACCCCCGGATCACCGCGATCGGCGTCTTCAGTTCATGGGAAATGTTGGACAGCAGTTCTCTTCTCTGCCGGTCGGTCTCATCCTTTTCCGCGATGTCTTCCGCCAGCCTCGTATTCGCCGTTTTCAGGTTTTCGATGGCAGCCTCCAGCTTTGTCGCCATCTCGTTCATGTTGACGCCGAGCGTCTGGATCTCGTCGCCCGTACCGCCGGTATAGCGTTCGGAAAAGTCCAGATCGGCCATCTTGCGGCTTAAGGATGTCATCTGTTTGATCGGCCGCGTCAGCCTGCCGGAGACCAGATACATCGTCACGGCGCCGATGAGAAGGGTCACGAGGCCGACACGGATCAGCAGCCGGTTGTAAATGTCCGCCGTTTCCGTGATCTCCGCGACAGCCACGGTCAGCACGTAATAGTACCCGTCTGCCGAGAAAGAGATCCCGACTTCACTGCTCTTCGGCGTATCGCCGGCAGACTGTGCCGACGGGACGAATCCCACGCAGTCGATCTGCTCAGTCCCGGTAAAGGCATCCATTGTCCGGTAAACACGGTATCCGTCACCCTCGGCATAGACTGCCAGTTCATCCTCGCTGTTCTGGCCGCGCAGAGCGTTGAGCAGGCGCCTCGGCCCGCCGCCCAGTTCGGAAGCGTTGGTAAAAATGACCACGCCCTGCTTCCTGTCCGCCTTGATGATAAGCGCGTCAATGCCCGCGGCTTCACAGCCTGTCCGCAGTTTCATCTCACTGTCTTCGGTGCCTGCTCCCGCGCTGTTTTCCCGAATGTACTCTTCGGCCTGCGCGCGGATCTCCCCGATGCGGTCCAGCTTGCGGTTCAGGTAGTATTTCTCCATGAAGACATGGTTGAACAGCAGCTGAAGCCCGACGAGGACCACCAGGATCGCCGCCAGGACCAGGGCATATTTTGTCTGTACCGACAGTTTCTTCATCTCATGCCTCGAACTTGTATCCCACGCCCCAGATGGTCCTGATGCACTCGCCCCGGCTGCCGATCTTGCTGCGCAGGGTCTTCACGTGCGTGTCGATGGTGCGGGCATCCCCGTAATAGTTGTAATTCCACACATGGTTCAGGATGTTCTCCCGCGAGAGCGCGGTCCCCGGGTTTTCCATGAAGTAGGCCAGAAGTTCGAATTCCTTCAGGGAAAGATCGACCTTCACGCCGTCGGCCGTAACTTCTCGGCTCGACTTGTTCAGTGTCAGGCCGGGCGCCTCCAGGATCTGCGGCGCGGACTCCTCTGCCCTTCTCAAGATGGATCTTACCCGCGCGGCCAGCACTCTCGGGCTGAACGGCTTCGTGACGTATTCGTCTACGCCGAGGCGGAAGCCCTTCAGCTCGTCCTGCTCATCCGAAAGCGCCGTCAGCATGATCACGGGAACATTGCTGTAGCGGCGGATCTCCTCGAGCACCTGCCAGCCGTTTAATTTCGGCATCATCACGTCCAGAATGATCACGCTCACGTCCTTATTCGCAAAGAACAGCGTCAGCGCTTCTTCGCCGTCCGCCGCCTCAAGCGTACGGATCCCGTCACGCATGAGAAAATCCCGCACCAGGCTGCGCAGCCGGTCCTCATCGTCAACGATCATTACTTTCGCGTTTTCCATCATATCCTCCGCAAAATAAAAGCATCCTGCCGGTCTCAAGCATAACAGACAAGGCAGGATATTTCCACCACTTCACAAAAAAATCACAGCGGGGCGTTCTGCCCCGCTGCGCTGTCCCCGTGTGATCAGTTCAGAAGTTTTCCGAGGATCGGTTCGACTGAGGAGAGATCCCTCTCATTGTCCGCTGCCAGGATCAGCAGGTTCTCTGCAAGAAATGCCGGAAGCCTGACACAGAGCGTATCGCCGGAACGGTCCAGCAGCGTCCTGATGACGTCTGCGATCTGCTCGACCAGGATATGGTGGCGGTAAGGCGAATCCGCCTTGCCTCCGCGGGCGCGGTACTGGTCCCAGGTCTCCGTGTATTCGCTGATGAATTCCAGAAGAACGGCGTAGATCTGTTCCAGGCCTTCCATGGAGGACGATGCTGCCTCAGCGGCTTTCCGCATCTGTTCAAGGCTCTTCTGCCAGTCGTCCAGCATGACGCCGGCCGTCAGCATTTCCTTGGAAGGAAAATAGTTGTATACCGTGCCTACGGCAACACCGCAGGTCTTTGCGACCCGGCGAACTGTCAGTTTGTCATAGCTTTCCGTTTTCAGGATCCTTTTGGATTCCTTCAGAATGTTTTCCCTGAGGTTTAAGATGATCTTAGGCATTTTCGCTCCCCGTCCGAGAATAGTTACATACCATACTATACCACAAAACAGAATTATTACAAGTCATTTTTTAGAAAAAATGTGATTGTAAGCAAAACGATTTAAAATACATCATAAAAAAACTGCGTCAGACAGGATTCGAACCTGCGACCCTCGGTTTAGAAGACCGATGCTCTATCCGACTGAGCTACTGACGCATTTTCCCTATTCGGCTAAAAAAAAATCCTACTTTCGTAGGATAATCGGGGCGACAGGATTCGAACCTGCGACCTCCCGGTCCCTAACCGGACGCTCTACCAAACTGAGCCACGCTCCGAAACAGGCTTTCGCCTAGATAAAACATAACATAAGCCCGGAGGCTTGTCAAGGCTGATTTTCGCGGGAAGACGGATCTTTCTCATCTTCCCGCGGAAAAATCGCTTCTCAGCCCTGAAAAATCGCTCAGGCGATCTGCGCCTTCGCGGTCTCGGCCAGTTTGGCGAAACCGGCGGCATCGTTCACGGCGATGTCAGCGAGGACCTTGCGGTTAAGATCGACGCCGGCAAGCTTCAGGCCGTGCATCATCCTGCTGTAGGACAGGCCGTTCAGACGGGCCGCCGCATTGATGCGGGCGATCCACAGGGAGCGGTACTGTCTCTTCTTCTGCTTGCGGCCGGCGTAGGCGTTGGTCAGCGCCTTCATCACGGTCTGCTTTGCGATTCTATACTGTTTGCTTCTGGCGCCGTAGTAGCCCTTGGCCAGCTTCAGCGTACGGTTATGTCTCTTCTTTGCGCCCATCGCGCCTTTGATTCTTGCCATCTTCTGAGACCTCCTTCAATTAGTAGGGCAGGATCTTCTGCATTACCTTTGCGTTCGTAGGATCCGCAATGGTAGCTTTGCGCAGATTTCTCTTACGTTTGGTGGATTTCTTGGTCAGAATGTGGCTCTTGAAGGCTTTCATTCTCTTGAGCGCGCCGGAACCGGTCTTGTGAAAACGCTTCGCCGCAGCTCTTTTGGTCTTTACCTTAGGCATGGTTTCTATCCTCCTCTTTAGTTCCCTTTTTTACTGAGTATCATCACGATGCTGCGCCCTTCCAGCTTGGAGGGCTTGTCGATCACGGCAATGTCCGAAAGCGTTTCCGCAAAGTCATCCAGCACGTGCTTGGTCTGGGCCATGTGGCTCATCTCACGCCCGCGGAAGCGCAGGGTGACCTTGACCTTGTTCCCTTTTTCCAGGAACTTCCGTGCGGCGGAAGACTTGGTGTTCAGATCGTTTTCTTCGATATTCGGTGACAGGCGTACTTCCTTAATCTCGATCACGCGCTGTTTCTTCTTCGCTTCCTTCTCCTTACGGATCATTTCGTAGCGATACTTGCTGTAATCGATGATCTTGGCAACGGGCGGTTTTGCATTCGGCGCAATAAGGACCAGATCCAGTTCTTCCTCGTGGGCCTTCTCAAGGGCTTCCGCAGGGGTCATGATACCGATCTGTTCTCCGTGGCTGCCGATAAGACGGATCTCTTTCTCCGTTATCGCTTCATTGATCAAAAGTTCGTTGCTGATAGCTGTAACCTCCTCGTGATGACCGCAAAAAAAGCGGACAGCATAGCTATCCACCTGATGAGGGTATTACCCTTTCGAATGACCTGCAGCACCCAACTGTGTACAGGTGAGAGTGGATACTCTGCTTTGTAAATCTGTTGACGCGGAGTATATTAGCACGGGGGCAGGAGGATGTCAAGCGGTTTTTTGCGCAAAAAAGCAAAATAATGGACCATCTTCCCTTTTGTTTTTTGCAGGATCTGCTTATAATGTCCATGAAGGTGTATGATCCATTCGCCTTCCGTGAAGGATGTCAGATGAACCATGAAACAGAAACGACATGACAAGATAAAACGCGTCAGCCTGCTCTTGCTGATGACTGCACTGCTGCTTTCCGCCTGCCGCGGGATGCAGCAGGAAACGCCTGCTCTGCCGGCCGGCACGCTGCCGTCGGTCGGGATCCCTGAAGCCGCCGTTCTGGAGGTAAGGCCGGAAACCGGAAGCACGCAGGCACTGCCGGAGGCATCTGCCGGCATGAGTACTGAGGATGCGTCTGAAGTGACGGGCTCCGCTCCGGAAAGCACGGAGACGGCGCGAACGGAAGCGGCGCCCGAGACCGCTGCTCCGACAACGACGGCTGCCCCACCCGAGACTGCCGTTCCGGTCACAACGGCGGCCCCGCCCGAGACCACTGTACCTGTCACGACAGCCGCGCCGCCTGAGACTACTGCCCCGGCCACGACGGCGGCCCCGCCCGAAATTGTCCCGACCGCTGATGCAGCGGGCGGCGTCCGCGTCTGGATGGGCGACTCCCGTTTTGTCGGCATCCGGGACAGTGCAGCGTATGACAAAGAAAAGGATGTCTTCATCTGCAAATGGGGGATGGGCTACGACTGGATGCTTGAGACGGCGTTTCCGGAATTTGAAAAGCTCGCGGCTTCCGGAACGAAGATCGATATCTGCTACTGGTCGCTTGGCGCCAATGACATTACGAATGAGCCGTCTGACCGCAACATGGAACTGGCTGCGATGTTTGCCGCCGAAGTGAGCAAACTGATCGCGGCGCATCCTGAAACCACCTTTTATCTCCTGTCCTACGGTCCGGTCGGCGAGGAGGGCATGGATCCGAACAATATCCCGGACTGCGCCGCATACAACAAAGCGCTCCGGCTCTTTACCGACCGTGTGCGGGAACTCACCGGCATGCGCTACCTTGACCAGGGCGAATATCTTGAACGGACAGGCTTCCGCGTTTACGACGGCTGTCACTATGACGCCGCGACCAATAAACGCGCCTATGCTTATGTGCTGGCGCAGAGCGGACAGTAAGGTCCCTGCCGGCCGTGCCTGCCTCTCCCCCCTGTTCGGGGAGCGCATGCAAACTGTTTCGCGTGTTGCGTAAATTGATCATACGAAAAAAGCGTCTGCCCTCTATGATGGAGGCATGACGCTTTTTGATTTCTTTGCCGTACTGCGGATCGCTGCGGCCGGAGCGGTGCTGCTCCTGATCAGCGTGAAGGACATGCGGTTCCGGCGGCTGCCGGGGCGGCTGATCCTTCTGCTTGCCGCATTGTCGCTGCTGCGGCTCGGGCCGGAGCTTGCGGCGCTGCCCGGACCGGGGCCTGCGGTTTTTCTGCCGGAGTTTTCCGGCGGCTGTTCTGAAGGGGTGTTCTGCGCCCTTCCTGCCGAAATGCTCCTCGGGGGAGCAGGCACTTTCCTGCTGCTGGCGGCAGTTACGCACCTTGCCGACCGGCTCCTTGGCCGGGAAACGCTCGGCGGCGGGGATATCCGTCTCGCGGCGGCGCTGGGGCTCCATCTCGGCTTTTTCCCGGCGATGCAGATGCTGCTTGCCGCCTGTCTGCTTGCGCTGCCGGAGGCAGTCATCCGAAGAAGGAAGGGAGAATATTCCTTTCCCTTCGCGCCGTATCTTTCGGCGGCAGGACTGGCATTCCTCATCCTGTCAGCCTGAGCGTGATCATTCCTCTTCGTTGTCCACGACCGGGCCTTCGGCCTTGTCAACGTACAGGATACCGTCCAGGTGGTCGTTCTCATGCAGGACGCAGCGCGCTTCCAGTTCCTCGAGCGTCAGCGTGAATTCCTCCATGTTTTCATCCAGGGCGCGCACCCTGACCTTCATGGGGCGCGTCACCTGCGCGTGTTTTCCGGGCACGGACAGGCAGCCTTCATTGCCGGTCTGCTCCCCTTCGGTCTCCAGGATCTCGGGGTTGATGAAGACCCGCGGCAGGCTCCGGTCCGCCGTGCAGTCGATGACGAAAATGCGCTTCAGAATACCGACCTGCGGAGCAGCAAGGCCCACGCCGTCTGCCTTGTACATCGTATCGAACATGTCCCTGATCAGGGCTTTCGTGCGCAGAGTCATTTCCGTGACCGGCTTGGAGGTCTTCCGCAGGATCTCGTCACCTTCCGTTCTTATCTTTCTGATTCCCATATGTTCTGTATCCGGCCGCCTCGCGCGGCCGTTTTCCTTTCTCCCGGAAACGGGTCGTTGCTGTATTTTTTCTGTCAGCGGAGGATGCCTCTCTCCCTGTCAGCGGGTCACTGCAGTTCAAACTGTACGGTCTCACCGAGCAGATGCGCGGCGTAGGCGCGGATCTTCCGAAGTACGTCGGCATCCGGATGGCGGATCATCAGCTGCTGGCGGTAAACGTCCTTCCGCTTGATCTCGATGCCTTCCGCCGGCCCGGTCACCACCGGTGCCTCCTCGAGGAAGGTATCTTCGATCACTTCGCGCAGGGCTTTTGCCTTCTTCTCGCAGCCTGCGGCGTCGTTTCCGCTCACTGCCGCGATCAGGAGCCCTCCTGCCGGCGGATAGTGCATCAGGCGCCGGAAAGCGATCTCCTCGCGGTAAAAGCCCTCGTAATCCTGTCTTGAAGCCGCTTCCACCGCGTAGTGCTCCGGCATGTAGGTCTGAATGACCACTTCACCAGGAAGGTTCCCGCGGCCCGCCCGGCCGGAAGCCTGGGTCAGCAGTTCGAAAGTCCTTTCCGCCGCGTCGTATTCGGGGGCGTAGAGCGAGAGGTCCGCCGCCAGCACGCCCACGAGCGTGACCCTCGGGAAATCGTGTCCCTTCACGATCATCTGCGTGCCGACAAGGATATCGGCTCCGTCCTTATCAAAAGCATCCAGGATGCGGCTGTGGCCGGCCTTCCCGGCGGTCGTGTCGGCATCCATCCGAAGGACGCGCGCAGCCGGAAATGCCTTCTTCACGATCGTTTCCACCTTCTGCGTCCCGGTCCCGAAAGCCGCGACGTAAGGCGAGCCGCAGGACGGGCAGGCATCCGGAAACGGTGCGGAATAACCGCAGTAGTGGCAGCGGAGCTTCCCGTCGCGGTGGTAGGTCAGGCTGATGGAGCAGTGCGGGCAGGTAAGCGGTTTCCCGCAGGAGCGGCAGCTGACAAAGCCCGCGTAGCCGCGGCGGTTGAGGAACAGCATGACCTGTTCCTTCCGGGCGAGGCGCTCTTCGATCTTTTCGGAAAGGAGCCGGCTGAAGACGCTTTTGTTGCCCTCAGCCAGTTCCTGCCGGAGGTCGACGACGCTGACCGCGGGAAGCTGTGCACCGGAGACGGCTCTTTCCGGGAGCCGGAGGAGCCGGTACTCTCCGCTCTCTGCGCGGGAGAAACTATCCAGGGAAGGCGTCGCGCTGCCGAGAACGAGCGACGCACCGGAAAGTTCGCAGAGTTTCCGCGCCACCTCTCCGGCCCGGTACCGGGGCGTAAGATCGCTCTTATAGGAATGTTCATGTTCCTCGTCGATGATGATGAGGCCGAGCTGCGGGAACGGCACGAACAGGGCTGAACGCGGTCCGATCACGAGGTCCAGTTCCCCTGCCGCCGCCTTCCGCACGGTCTCGTATTTTTCCCCTTCGGACTGGCGGGAATTGAGGACGCCCACGCGTTCGCCGAAGCGCAGGAAAAAGCGGTGCAGGTTCTGCCTCGTCAGCGAGATCTCGGGGATCAGCAGGATCGCCTGTCTTCCGGCTTCGACGCACAGGCGGATGAGTTCCATGTAGACTTCGGTCTTGCCGCTTCCGGTCACGCCGAACAGGAGGCAGGGTCGGTTCCCCGTGTTTCGTTCCTCGAGAAAATCGCGGACGGCCTTCTTCTGCATCGTATTGAGCGGCGCCGGCGCATAAGCGGCGCGTTCTTCTTCTGAAGGAAGGTCAGCCGCCGCGACGCGGGTCTTTCCCTTTCTCACGGCGGACTTCGCCGGGAGCACGGTCTTCAGCGCCTGATTGTAGGTGCAGCCGTAGGCATCCTTCATCCATCCGGCCAGAGCCATCATGCGGTCAGTCGCGGTGACGGAGCGTTTTGCGAGGCCGAGAAGGTCTTTGATCCTCGCCTCGTCGATCTTCGGTTCGTCCGACAGGCCGACCACATAGCCGCTCACCTTTGCGCGGGTACTGAAAGGAAACTCCACCTTCGTCCCCAGCGTGACCGCTTCCTGCAGTTCGTCGGGAATGCGGTACTGGAAACTTTTGTCGAGTTCCTCCCGGGAAATATTCACGATGACGTCAGCATAGCGCGCCATTTTGTCTTATTTCATCTCCTCGCTGAGTGCTTTCCGGACCGTGTCCAGATGCATGGAGTTGGAGCCCTTAAGCAGGACCGCATCGCCGTCGGCGGCGATCTCCAGAAGGATGCGGGCGGCTTCCTTTGCGTCCGCTGCATGCAGGACCGTTTTTCCTGCTTCGGAAAGCGCCCTGTCGGCTTCTTCCATGGCGGTCCCGACGGTGATGAAAAGATCGACGGGCAGCCCTGCGGCAAATTCACCGACCTCGCGGTGCATGGCCGGGCCGTCCGGTCCGAGTTCCAGCATGTCCGCGATCACGGCAATTAGACGGCCCGCCGCGACCCGTGCAAAGGAGGCGAGCGAAGCCTTCATCGATACCGGATTCGCGTTGTAGGAATCGTCGATCAGCAGCAGTCCGCCGAGAGGGATGCGTTCCCAGCGGCGGGCAAAGCCGCCGAAAGAGGCCAGTTCTGCTGCCGCATCTTCCGGATCGACGCCCAGCACGGCAGCCGCCGAAAGCGCTGCCAGAGCATCCATGACATGATGCTCACCGGGCACGGTCAGCTGCACGAAGACCTCTTTTTCCGTCCCGTACAGGGAAGGTGCAAAGACCGCGGTAAAGGAAGCCGTCTCACCGAGATCGATATCCTTCGCCGTGACCGCGCAGTCCGGTCCGAGGCCGTAAAACACGGTCCGAAAAGGCTTGTCCTTCGCGAATTCACGCAGGAGCGGCTCGTCGCCGTTTAAGACCGCGGCGCCGTTTTCCGGCAGGAAGTCCGTGATCTTCATCTTCTCCCGGCAGATGCCTTCGCGGCTGCCGAGGTTCTCGATGTGCGCGACGCCGATGTTCGTCACCAGCGCGACGTCCGGGCGGACCATGCTGACCAGGCGGTCCATTTCGCCCGGCATGCTGATCCCCATCTCCGCGACCGCAAAATCTGCGGTCTCATCCATGTGGCAGAGGGTCACGGGCACGCCCAGCTGGCTGTTCATGTTTCTGATCGAAGCGGTCACGCGGCCGCCGGCAGACAGCGCCGTCATGGTCATTTCGCGGGTCGTGGTCTTTCCCACGCTCCCGGTGACGCCGACAAGCGGCATCTTCAGTTCCTGCTCTCTGCGTACGCGGCCGATCGTCTGGAGGGCTTCAAAGGTATCGTCCACCAGGATCACCGCGCGGCCTTCCGGCATGGCTTCCCCGGCGGGAACCGCATCCTCACGCGCCGTCAGGCTGGCCGCAGCGCCCGAGGCAAAGGCGCCGCCGATGAAGCGGTGCCCGTCGACCTTCTCACCGGGAACCGGTACGAAGAGGTCGTCGCCCAGCATCTCGCGTGAATCAAAGGTGACATGGTGCAGCAGGGTATCGGGGTCTCCCATCAGGAGCCGCCCGCCTGTGATCTCACATATCTGTCTTACGGAATATTCCATGATCGCTCTTTCCGGCCGTTCCCGACCGTTTTTTTGAAAAGCGCGGAGCCGACCGGCCCCGCGCCATTTACCGCTCCCGGCTTCAGTTCTCGCCGTACAGAAGCTTGACTGCTTCCAGGATCTCTTCCTTGTCGGAGAAATGATGGCGCACGCCCTCGATCTCCTGATAATCCTCATGGCCCTTGCCGATGACCGCGATGATGTCACCCTTCTCTGCATGGCTTATCGCATAGCGGATGGCCTGCCGGCGGTCCGGGATATCCACGTATTCCGCGCCCGTCGGATCAAGGCCGATGTGGATGTCACGGATGATGTCCTCCGCCTTTTCAAAGCGGGAATTGTCCTCGGTGATGACCGAAAGGTCCGCGTACTTGCCTGCGGCCGCGCCCATCTCATAGCGGCGGTGCGGGTCGCGGTTGCCGCCGCAGCCGAAGACCACGACCAGGCGTTTCGGCTTGTAGCTGCGCAGCGTCTCAAGCAGCGTTCTTGCGGACAGGCCGTTGTGCGCGTAGTCGACGATCACGGAGAAATCGCCGTTCGCGTAGACTTCTTCCATGCGGCCGTCGACCCGGACGTCCGCAAGGCCGCGGGTAATGGCTTCCTCGGGAAGGCCCATGCGGTCTGCCGCCACGGCTGCCGCCATCGCGTTGTACACGTTGAAGAGACCCGGCATGTCTGCGAAAAATTCCAGGTGGTGGATGCCGTCGACCTTGATGTCGCAGCCCAGCTTGTCGTTCCGTTTTTCGTATTTGACCTCGGTCAGGCTGTAATCGTCCGCCGGATCCGCGCCGAAGGAAATGATCCTGCAGGTCGCGTTCTTCACCATGGCGAGGTAGTTCTCATCGTCAGCGTTCAGGATGCCTTCCTTGCAGCGCTGAAAGAGGAGCGCCTTGGACGCACGGTAGTCCGCGAAATCCGGATGTTCCAGACCGCCGATATGGTCCGGGCTCAGGTTGGTAAACAGGCCGTAATCGAAGGAAATGCCGTCTACGCGGTGGAACTTGAGACCGGAAGACGAGACCTCCATGACCACGCTGTCAACGCCCTCTTCGACCATCTTGGCGGCGTAGTACTGCAGGGTGTAGGATTCGGGCGTGGTCAGCGTCGTGTCGTAATGCACGCCGTTGATCCTTACGCCGTTGGTGCCGATGATGCCCGGGTTCCTGCCGGCAGCCTTCAGGATGCTGACGATCATGTGCGTCACCGTCGTCTTGCCCTTGGTGCCGGTCACACCGACCACAGTCATCTTATTCATGGGATAGCCGAACCAGGTTGCGGAAAGCGAGGCTAAAGCCACGCGGGCCATTTTCACCTGCAGCACCGTCACGCCTGCGTCAACGAGCGCGCGCCGGATGACCTCCGAGAGTTCCAGCCAGGGCTTTTCGATCACGACCGCCGCCGCGCCGTTGCGGGCCACGTCCGCAAGGAAAAAGTGCGCGTCTACCTTCGTACCGCTGATGCAGACAAAGAGCGAACCGTCCCCGACCTTGCGGGAATCGTAGACCAGGCTGGCGATGTCACGGTCAAGCGTGCCGCGGACAAGCGTGTATTCGGTCTTTTCCAGAAGTTTTGTCAGATACATTATGTCTCCCCCACTGTGTCCGGAGATCTCCGGTCAGTCATATCCGTTTTCGTGTTTCCAATCGGCAAACTGTACCGCATCCATCATGATCTCACGGGACTTGGTACCGTTGTCCTTGCCGACGATGCCGGCATCTGCCAGCTGGTCCATCAGGCGCGCTGCCCGGTTGAAGCCAATGCGGAAAATACGCTGCAGGTTGCCGATGGACGCTTTTTCACTGTCGATGATGTAATCTGCTGCCTTGATGAAGAGCTCGTCGCGTTCATCCTCTACCGGATGCTCGCGTTCGACCGGATCATTCATCCAGCTGCGGTTCTGCCGCGCCATTTCCTCCTGGCTGACGCCGCCCTGCTTCTTCCAGAAGTCGGTCACGGCGGCGATCTCATCGTCACTCACGAAGCAGCCCTGCACACGCACAGGCTTCGGATAGCCGGTCGGATAGAACAGCATGTCGCCCTTGCCGAGCAGTTTTTCCGCGCCGTTCATGTCAAGGATGATGCGGGAATCCAGCGAACTGGAGACCGCAAAGGCGATGCGGGACTGCACGTTGGCCTTGATCAGGCCGGTAATGACGTTTGCGCTCGGGCGCTGCGTGGCCAGAACGAGGTGCATGCCTGCAGCCCGGGCGAGCTGCGCCAGGCGGCAGATGGACTGCTCCACGTCCGCGGAGGCGACCATCATGAGGTCGGCAAACTCGTCGACGATCACGACGATCTGCGGCAGCGGCTGATACTGTTCGCTGTCAAATTCCTCAGGGTTGTCGCGGAGTTTGGCATTGTAGCTCTTGATGTCGCGGACATTCAGGTCGGCGAAAAGCTTGTAGCGGCGGGTCATTTCCTTCACGGCGCCGGCGAGGGCGTCTGCCGCGAGCTTCGGATCGGTCACGACCGGGATCCTGAGGTGCGGAATGCCGTTGTAGACCCCCAGTTCGACCACCTTGGGGTCGATCATGATGAGCTGGACCTCATCCGGCTTTGCCCGGTACAGAAGGCTCATGATGATGCTGTTGATGCAGACGGACTTGCCGGAACCGGTCGAGCCCGCGATCAGCAGATGCGGCATCTTGGCAAGGTCGGTGACCATGATCTGGCCGCCGATGTCCTGACCGACTGCGAAGGCGATCTTGGAATTCACCCGGCGGAATTCCTCGGATTCGATCACGTTCCGCAGGAAAACGGTCTGGTTTTCGGCGTTCGGGACTTCGATGCCGACCGCGGATTTGCCCGGGATGGGCGCTTCAATACGGACGTCGGTCACGGCAAGCGCCAGTTTGATATCGTCGGCGAGCGAGGCGATGCGGTTCACGCGCACGCCCTGCTCGGGCTTCAGTTCATAACGCGTCACGGAAGGGCCGCAGGACACATCGGTCACGGTCGCCGCGACACCGAACTCATTCAGCGTATCTTCGAGGATCTTGGCTGTTCGGCGCAGATCACTCTCCTTCATGCCGGAAGAGTTCCGGCCGCGGTTCAGGAGGCTCGTCGGCGGCAGTCTGTATTCCCTGTGCGGGACACTGTCCTTCGGGAGTTCCGCTGCCGCAGGGCTGCTGCCTGCGTTCTGGAGCGGTGCCTTGCCGGCGGAAATGCCTTTTCCGGCCACGGCAACACCTTTGCCGGCCGAAGGCTTTGCTTCCGGCGTAAAAGTCGCGCTGCCCGAGCCGCTTCGGTCCTTATCGGTATTCCAGATGGAGTCATTCTTCGTTGCGACCGTATCCCTGCCGGCTTCCTGCATTCTTGCGGAGATGAGGCGGGGATCTTCGAATCCGTCGCCGTCATCGGACAGGCCTGTCTCGACGATCGGTTTTGCCGCGGCAGCCGGAACGAACGTATCCCGGGTCTGCTTACCCGCAGAGGCAGATGACGCCGGCGCGGAATTCACGGCAGAGCCTTCCGCCGCGGGCTGCCCGATGATCTCTTCCGTTTCGCCGAAAGCGCGGTCTCCGCCCGGCTGGCTGTACTGGCTGATCCGAAGGTCGGGCTTCGGAAGGGCAGCCGGTTTCTGTGCTGTCTTATCTTCTGCGGTGCTGCTTTCCGCTGCCGCCTTATCTTTCACGCGGTCGCCGTAACCCTGGGCGATGCGGCCCGTAGCCTTGTATTCCGAGGCCTGCATGTTGTCTCTGCCGGCCATCACGATATCGTCCGAATATAATTCACGCCGCCCGGAGGAAGCGCCGGCCGCTCCCGCGTCCAGTGCGCCGATCTCCCGGATGGTGCGGGTATCTTTCTTCACGCCCCGGCTCTCATCCATTTCGTTCATGAGGGCGCCGAGCGGCGAACCGCTGCTCAGAATGCCTTCGTGACCGTCCTGTTTTTCCTGCTGGAAGCCGGAAGCCTGCGTGCCGTACTTGCGGTCGGCATCCTCTTTCGACTTTGCCCTGGCACGGTCCTCCGCCTGCTGTTTCAGGCGGCTTTCCTGTTCTTTCCGTAGAGACGGACTGACGAACGTGTCGGCTTTGCGCTGCACTTCGTTCAGTTTCACGGGCTGCAGCCTTGCGGCTGCTTCTTCTGCTTTCTGCCTTTCCTCCTGCTGCGCGGCAAGCTTCGCCATCACGGCTTTCCGCTCTTCCTCTTCCGCTTTCGCGCGCGCCGCTCTTTCCTCGGCTTTTGCGCGTTCACGTTCTTCCAGGCGCAGCTGCGCGTTCAGGCGGCGTTCTTCCGCTGCGCTGCGGTAGCGGGTGTTCTCATCGCGGATGGAATTCACGACTTTGCTGCCTTTGCGGCCGAGCGCCGTGAGGAGTGCCTTTCCGAAGAGCAGCATCAGCCCGCCGAGGAACAGGGCAGTCAGGACGATCCACGTGCCGGTCTTTCCGAGCGGGGTGACCAGGAGCTTGCACCACAGGCCGCCGAAGAGGCCTCCGGAAGCCTGAACAGGCCTGCCCCTCCGGTAATACGCCGCCAGGTCGGGCAGAAGGCCGCCTTTGCTGCCGGCCAGTTCAAAGGCACCGGCGAGGAGCGTGAGCATCACGAAAGCGAGGAGCACCTTGCCCCAGGCATGGGCAGGATACTCGCCTGCCAGAAGAAGCAGGAAGATCGCCGAGAGCAGAATGAAGAAAGGAAAGACGTAGGCCAGCGATCCGAAAACACCGAATTCAAAGCCCGCCAGACTCTTTCCGATGGATCCGACGCGGTCAAAAAGCGCAAGGAACAGAAGGATCGTGACGACCATGGCCGCGAGAAGGATGAGGTCCTTTCGGATCTCCTGTTTTCTCTTCTGCCTGGTCAGCGTCTCCTTCCTCTTTTCTGCGCTGTTCTTTCCTGTTTTTGCCGCGGAAGAGCGCTTTGCCGTGCTCTTTTTTCCCCCGGCCGTACTTTTATTTGCTGTTGTTTTTTTCTTGCCTGATGCCAAAAAACCAACCTCCGCATTTCAAAAAGCTATGGCTGCCCATAGATAGTCATATTGTACCTGATTTCTCCGGTTTTGTAAAGGAATAAAATCGTCCGCCGGCAGAGTTCCCGCAAAGCGGGAAAACGTTTCCTTGCCCTGTCCGTAATTATTAAATTTTCATAAACCGGGACGCCGTTCTCAGACAGATTGTATTATTGGTGTAAGCAACTTCACTCATGACAGTTTTCCGAAAAAAGGAGACGTTTACGATGAAAGCAAGAAAGAATAAATCCGTCCGCGCGCTCGCGCTGCTGCTGATCCTCAGCATGCTCTTATCTCTTGCCGGCTGCGGAAGCGCGCCTGCCCCGACGAATGCCCCGGAAAGCAGCAGGGCAAGTACTGCAGCGGACCCTTCCGTCCCCTCTTCCGATCCGGCAATCAATCCCGTGAAACCTTCTCCCGGCACCGTGAAGGCCGGCAATCTCATCGAGGGCATCAGCGCCGAAGCGGTCCAGGGAAAAGAAGCTGACGAAGCATTCACCTCCTCCCAGTACCGCTTCGCGGCCGACTTCCTGCGCCGCTCCTATGAGAAGGACGGCGGCAACTGCCTGGTCTCTCCGCTTTCCGTCGTGCTCGCGCTCGCGATGACTGCGAACGGCGCCGCGAATGAGACCCTCTCCCAGATGCTGGACGTGATCGGCAAAGGCCTCTCCATGGATGACCTCAACGCCTATCTGTATCAGTACGTGAAGAGCCTTCCTTCAGGCGAGAAAGCGAAGCTCGCCGTCGCGAACTCCATCTGGCTGAACGATAAGGAAGGCTTCAGCGTCCTTGACGAGTTCCTGAAGAAGGACGTTTCCTGGTACGGCGCGGACGTTTACAAGCTGCCTTTCAACGATTCTGCCGTGAAAGAAGTGAACGGCTGGGTCACGAAGAACACCGACAGCATGATCAAGAAGATCATCGACCGTCTGAACGAGGATGACCGCATGCTCCTCATCAACGCGATCTGCTTTGACGCAAAATGGTCGGATCCCTACACGGAATATGACGTGCGCGATTCGTCCTTTACCCGCGCCGACGGCTCAAAAGAGACGGTCAGCATGATGTACGA
Source organism: uncultured Lachnospiraceae bacterium (assembly GCA_902761665.1). GTDB lineage: Bacteria > Bacillota > Clostridia > Lachnospirales > Lachnospiraceae > UBA6987. Next base: position 23,187 of record CACWLA010000006.1, read on the forward strand.
TACGGGATATGACTATTATGCCGGCGATGACTACACCGGCTTTGCCAAGTACTACGAAGGAAGCGGCTACTATTTCGCAGGGATCCTCCCGGACAAGGATGTCGGTCTGGACAGTTTCATTGCCGAACTGGATGAAGAAAAGCTGTCAGCCATCCTCGGCAGTGCGACCCGGACGAAGGTGATCTCCGGTCTTCCGAAATTCAGTTACGACTATTCCGCAAGCCTGAAGCCGCTGCTGGAAGGCATGGGCATGAAGAACGCTTTCGTCGATGACATGACCCGCCCTGACTTTGCCGATTTCTCCCTCATCAGCGAAACGAATCCGCTTTACGTCAGCGACGTCATCCACAAGACCTTCATCGACGTGACCGAAGCCGGGACCCGTGCGGCTGCCGTAACGGCCGTGGAGATGGCGCAAGCGACGGCCATGCCGACCGAACCGCCGAAACAGGTCATCCTCGACCGTCCCTTCCTCTACATGATCGTCGACACTGAAACCGACCTGCCCATCTTCATCGGAACCGTGAATTCGGTTGAGTAAGCAGGAACCGCAAGAAAGGAATTTTCCGTCATGAAACTTCATTGCGTATTCCGCCGCATCACCGCCCTGCTTCTTTCCCTCTGCCTGCTGTTCTCCCTTACCGCCTGCGGATCAGGCAGCGCGCAGGCCGGGAACCTCCTCGAGGGCATCCGGCCGGCTGAGGCAAAAGGCAAGGCAGCCGACAGCAGGTTCACATCTTCCCAGTACGCTTTCGCCGCGGATCTCATGAAAGGAACCTATAAGAAGGACTGCAACTGTCTCGTTTCGCCGCTTTCCGTCGTCCTGGCCCTTGCCATGACCGCGAACGGTGCCGCCGGTGATACCCTCACCCAGATGCTTAACGTGATCGGCGGCGGCTGCGAGCTTTCCGACCTGAACGCCTACCTGTATCAGTACGTGAAGGATCTTCCGACAAACGATAAGGTGAAAATGCACATCGCCGACTCCATCTGGCTGAACGACCGTGATGACTTCACCGTACGGAACGAGTTTCTGTCAGACTGTGCGGGCTGGTACGACGCGGCCGTGTACAAGCTGCCCTTCGATGATTCCGCCGTGAAGGAGATCAACGGCTGGGTCTCGAAAAACACGGACGACATGATCAAAAAGATCGTGGAAAGCATCGGTCCCAACGACCGCATGATGCTCCTTAACGCCATCTGCTTCGATGCGAAGTGGCTGCTTTCCTTTAACGGCAGCCCGGAAGCCGCATTCACCCGGGCGGACGGTGAAAAGGAAAAAGCCGCAATGATGTATTCCCTGGAAGGGGAATATTACGAAGGGGACGGATATGTCGGCTTTTCGAAGCCGTATGCGAGCGGCTATAAGTTCGTGGGTATCCTGCCGGATGAGAACGTTTCCCTTGACGCTTTCATTGCCGGGCTTGACGGCGAAAAGCTTTCGGCCATGCTTGGCAGCGCAGTCAGGACGGACGTACGGATCGGCCTCCCGAAATTTACTTACCGATTCGGTACAAGTCTTGCCCACTGCCTGAAGGATCTGGGCATGAATGACGCTTTCGGTCCGGCAGCGGATTTCTCACCGATGAGCAGCGATACGGATCTTTACGTCAGCGGTGTTGAGCACATGACTTTCATCGAAGTGACTGAGGCCGGCACCCGCGCGGCAGCCGTCACGGGCGTGACGATGGCTGCCAAGTCTGCATCCCCCGCCCAGCCGAAGTCTGTGATCCTCGACCGCCCCTTCTTCTACATGATCGTAGATACCGCAAACAATCTGCCCGTCTTCATCGGCGCCGTGAACTCGGTGAAGTAAAAGGGGAAAAAACGAAAAGGAAGCCGCCCGGCCGGGCGGCTTCCTTTTTGTCTCGCGCGGTCATCCCGCAGTCTTTCGTGCTCATTCAGCGGTCTTCCCGCAGTCGAGGGTTATTCGGCGTTTTTCCGGATCTTTTCGATGCGCCTTGCGACTTCGGCGACTGGCAGGCCCATCACGGTAAAGTAATCGCCTTCGATCCGTTTCACCAGGCGGCAGCCGAAGCCCTGGATCCCGTAGGCACCGGCCTTGTCCATCGGCTCGCCGGTTGAAACGTACCAGTCGATCTCCTCGTCCGAAAGCTCATAAAATTCAACCTTCGTCACTGAAGTGAAGGCTTCGTTCACCTCTTCGCTCACGATGGCGACGCCGGTATAGACCTCATGGACCTTCCCGGAAAGAAAGCGGAGCATCTCCTTCGCTTCCGCCTTATCTCTCGGCTTGCCGAGGACGCGGCCTTCGCAGATCACGGTCGTATCCGCGCCGACGATCAGGTCATCCGGATTCTCCGAAAGGATGTATCCCGCCTTGATGCCCGCAAGATAGACCGACTCCTTTTCGGCCGGCAGCCCATCCGGGATGATCTCGGGAATGTCTGCGGGCACGACGGTAAACTTCAGACCGGCCATTTTCATCAGCTGTTTGCGGCGGGGCGAGGCCGAAGCCAGGATGATGCCCTGTTTTTTCTTACCACTCATTGCAAAAGACTCCTTTTCACTCTTCTTTGCTGCGGCTCGGACAGTTCCTGACGAAGCAGGTCCGGCAGCGTTCCGGCGCATGCGACTGCGGATCCAGGCTGATGCCCATGATGCGGGTCGTGACGCAGGCGTCTTCCGTGACGCCCGGCCAGAAGAAGGGATAGTGCGGCGTAATGTACGCGCCTTCCTCATGAAGGCGCTTTTCCTTATTGTCGCAGTACGATTCGCAGAGAGCGTCCAGCCGCTCCGCGCAGATCGCCTGGTAGAAGATCTTCTTCTCGGGCTCATCGCAGTCTTCGATCTCCCGGCGGATGGTCTCTCCCAGCGAAGCCGTGAAGATGACCAGCGCATTGCAGGCGGCAAGTTCGTCCGCGTGTACGCCCGCCGCGAAATCTTCGGGGGCTTCGCGCTCCATCTCTTCCAGGAGCGAGACCGGGCGGTTTCTCTCCGTAATATGGTAGTCGATCAGATATTCCGCGTCGCGCAGGCATTCGCGCATCAGCTGCTTCTCCTCTTCGGAAGCCCTGCTGCAGGCTGCGCGCCGGAGGATCTCTTCTTCATTCGGCGGATAAATGGGAAAATGCAAAGACATGCGGACTCCTTTCCGTGCCCGCACCGGTGCCGCATTCATGCGGAAGTTACGTTCGGTCCGGGCTGTTCCCATTGTACCACACGGGCGGCGGATTGCAAGAGGAAGACGATCCATGCAGCCTGACGAAACAGCGCCGCCGCCTCAAATGTTTCGTATAAATAGATTTTCAGTCAGCCTGACCGGAGCCGGGCGGAGAGCCCTTTCCGCGCGCCTTTTGGTGCCTTCTGTTGTTTCCTCACGCGAAACATTCTACCCTCCCGGTTTCCCGGAAAAGAAATGAACCAATTTGCGCGGACCCCCTGCTTTTTGCTATATTCAGCATAGATAAAACGTACGTACCATACGGTTCCCGGCCGGCAGAAAGCCTGCCGGCTCCCCTGCCCTAAACGGAGGTCTCTCATGAGCGGAAAAAGGTCCAAAGCTGATTTCATCGTCGTCGGTTTTGCTTTATTTGCCGTATTTTTCGGCGCAGGAAACCTTATCTTTCCTCCCTTTCTCGGGCTGGAAAGCGGAACAAAATGGTTTCCTGCCCTTGCCTGCTTCGTTCTCGCCGACGCCGGGCTCGCGATCCTGACCGTTCTCGCGATCGTGCGGCTCGGGAAGGGCCGCGAACTCCTCGGCAGGCTCCCGCGGCGCGCAGGCCTTCTGTGCATGGACATCGTCATGCTCATCGTCGGCCCCGCGCTCTGCATCCCCCGTACCTGCGCCACCACTTTTGAGATGGGCGCTCACGTGCTCTTCCCGGAACTCAGTTCCTGGGTCTTCGGCCTGCTCTTCTTCGCACTCGTTGCCGTCCTGACGATCCGTCCCGGCAAGGTCGTGGACATCGTCGGCAAGTATCTGACCCCCATGCTGCTGATCACGATCGCCGTGCTCTGTGTCAAGGGGCTCCTTTCTCCCATCGGCGACATCATCAGCCCGCACGAAGGCTTTCAGCCTCTCAGGGAAGGCTTCCTGAACGGCTACCAGACGATGGACGTTCTGGGGGCGCTCGCCATCACGATCGTCATCCTGAAGACCGTGACGGACAAGGGCTACGGTGACAAAAAGTCTCAGATGAAGGTGATCGGCCGCGCGGGCATCGTCGCCGGCATCGCGCTTTTCCTCGTCTACGGCGGGCTTGCCTACCTCGGTGCAACGACCTCCAACATGAATCTCAGCAGTGAGATCGGCCACACTGAACTGGTCGTTCTGGTCACCTACCTCCTGCTGAAGCGCTTCGGTGTCGTCCTGCTTGCCCTCATCGTCTTCTTCGCCTGCCTGACCACCGCCGTCGGCCTGGTCAGTTCGGCTGCCGCCTACTTTGCGGACCGCCTGAAAGGCCGCACCTCCTATACCGTGCTTGTCCTCGTCATCTGCGCCGTAAGCATGCTGATCAGCAATGTCGGCATCTCCACGATGATCCGTTTCGCCGGTCCGATGCTTTCGGTCCTCTATCCTTTGCTGCTCACGCAGGTCTTCCTTTCCTTCTTCGACGAAAAGATCCGGAAGAACGGCGTCTTCATCGGCGCGGCCGTCGGCGCAGTGATCCCGATGCTGTTCGACGTCCTGAACGGCCTCGGCCTTCCTTTCTCCTTCGTCACGAAGCTCCCGCTGTATTCGCTCGGCTTCGCCTGGGTGATCCCGTCCGTGATCGGCGCTGTCATCGGCGCACTGATCCCAGAAAAAACAGCAGTGCGGACCGTTCCGATCGGCTCCGCAGCGGCAGTACCGGCTGCGAAAGAAGCCTCGTAAGACTTTCCGACATGCAAAAAAGCAGGCCGCAGGGCCTGCTTTTTTTACTGCTCCGGATCAATACACCGGCTCGAAGTCCTCGGGACCGTGGCCGCAGAGCGGGCAGCTGAAATCCGCGGGCAGGTTCTCGCCTTCGTAAACGTAACCGCAAATCTTGCAGCGCCATGCCTTCGGCTTCTTATCTGCGGGCTTCGCGGCGGGCTTCGGTTTCAGGCGGTTCTGGTAGTCCGCATAGGTAAGCGGCCCGTTCGGGCTCAGGACCTTCGCGTCCTCCACCTCCGCGATGAAAAGGGTGTGGCTGCCCAGATCAGTCTGCTCGAGGACCTTTGCGGAAAGCACCGCACAGGCGCTCCAGTCGATGTACGGCATGCCCCAGGCATCCTTCGACGGGGTCAGATACTCGAACTTGTCCACGTTCCGGCCGGACTGCATGCCGAAGAACTTGATCGTATCGAAGCTCACGGTATCGTCCAGCAGGGTGATGGCGAAGCGGCCGGCCTTCTTCACCAGGTCGCAGGTGAAGTTGGTGTTGATGACCGCGATCGCAATGCGGGTCGGATTCGAAGCGACCTGAATGCAGGTATTGGTGATGCAGGCGTTATCGCGGCCGTCGGCGGAGGCGCCGAGCAGGAACACGCCGTAGCTCAGTTTGTAAAAAGCCTTGTTGTCCATGATTCTCCTTTCCCGGAAAAGGTCAGTCGGCCAGCATTTCGGCCGCCAGGTTCTGCAGCTGGATGATGTTCGCGTCATTCATCGCGCTGAGGATCGTAACTTTCGTATCGGTAAACGTAATGTTCTTTGCGCCTTCGAGCAGCTTCATCATGGTCTTCGCCGCCATGGGTCCCCAGCTGCCGTTCTCGATCAGGCCGACCTTACGGTTCTGCCAGGCGCGCTCGGTCAGATGGCCGATGAATTCGCGCATGAAGGGATAGACTTCGCCGTTGTAAGTCGTGGAAGCCAGCACGATCTTGCCGTAGCGGAAGGCGTCCTCAACGGCTTCAAACACGTCGCAGCGGGCAAGGTCGGTCACCACCACCTTCGGGCAGCCGTGGTCCTCCAGCATCTTTGCGAAGAGCTCCACCGCTTCCTTCGTGTGGCCGTAGACGGAGGTATAGGCGATGAACACGCCCTCGGACTCCGCTTCGTACTTCGACCAGGTCTGATAGAGGCCGAGATAGTAGCCGAGGTTCTCGGACAGGACCGGTCCGTGCAGCGGGCAGATGCGCTGAATGTCGAGGCTGCCCGCCTTCTTCAGAAGGTTCTGCACCTGCGCGCCGAACTTGCCGACGATGCCGAAATAGTAGCGTCTCGCCTCGCAGGCCCATCCGCCGTCCTCTTCTTCCTCATCCTCTTCGCGCGGCATGTCGTGCGCCCCGAATTTGCCGAAGGCGTCAGCTGAGAACAGGGTCTTCTCGCTCTTTTCATAGGTCATGATGACCTCGGGCCAGTGCACCATCGGCGCCGTGACAAACTGCAGTTCATGGCTGCCCAGGGACAGGGTACTGCCTTCGGTCACGACCACGCGGCGTTCCGCATACTCGGTTTTGAAGAAATTTTTCATCATTCTGAATGCTGCAGCCGACGAAACAATGGTCGTTTCCGGATATTTTTCCGCAAAGGCCGCAATGCTTCCGGAATGGTCCGGTTCCATGTGCTGCACTACGAGATAGGTCGGGGCGCTGCCGCCCAGTTCCTGATCGATCTTTTCCAGCCATTCTGCGGTAAAGTGCGCGTCGACGCTGTCCATGACCGCGGGCTTTTCGTCCAGGATCAGGTAGGAATTGTACGCCATGCCCTCGGGCACCGGAAACTGGCCTTCAAAAAGGTCGACCTCGTGATCGTTGACGCCGATCCAGCGAATGTTCTGACTTACTTCCATGAAAGTCCTCCTCATGTGAACGTTATCTTATCCGTTTTCAGCGGCGGAATAATTTCTCCCTTGCCGCATATTCCCTCTTCAGGATCTCATAGCATTTCTGCGTAAGGATCGTATCCGAAAGTGCCCGGTGGGCCTGATCGTTATGCAGGCCGAAGCGCTGCTCCAGATCCATCAGCCGGTGATGTCTCTCCTGCGGATACAGGCGTCTTGACAGACGCATGTTGTCGATGTAATCGTTCGCGAACTCGTCGCCGCACATCCGCCGTACTGCCGCACAGAGAAAACCGACGTCGAAGCCGACGTTGTGCCCCACCACGATGTCGTCCCCGATAAAATCGAGGTATTCGGGCAGGACGTGTTCGATATCCTCCTCGTCCCGGAGCATCAGGTTGGAGATCCCCGTAAGTCCCGTGATGAACGCGGGGACCGCAATGAAAGGCCTCACCAGGCGTGAATAACTGTCCACCACCTCGCCGCCGCGGACCCTGACTGCCGCGCACTCGATGATCTCGCACATGGAAGGAGAAAGACCCGTCGTCTCCAGGTCGATCACCGTGTAGTCGTCGACACTTGTCATGAGGCTTCTTCCCTTGTGTTCTCCGAGCATCTTCTCCTCCGTGCTTTTCTTTTCATCTTTCAGTATAGCAGAACTTTTTTATTTGACAAGAGCAGCGCCGCCGCGGTAATCTGTTTCCATGAGAACAGTTTTCCGGGAGGACGCACGATGATCAACGTACCCGAAGAATTCGGCAGCCTGGTCTTTGACGAGCGCGTGATGAAGGCGCGCCTGTCCGAAGACATTTTCGATCTGCTGGGGCGGACGATCCGCGAAGGAAAGCGGCTCGATCCGTCCGTCGCAAATGCCGTCGCGGCAGCCATGCGTGACTGGGCCGTCGAAAAAGGCGCGACGCATTTCACCCACTGGTTCCAGCCGCTCACCGGCATCACCGCGGAAAAGCACGACAGTTTCATCACGCCGGCCGAGGACGGCGGCGTCATCATGGAGTTCTCCGGGCGCGAACTGATCAAGGGCGAACCGGACGCATCCAGTTTCCCTTCCGGCGGCCTCCGGGCGACCTTCGAAGCCCGCGGCTACACCGCCTGGGATCCGACTTCCTATGCCTTCATCAAGGGCAAGACGCTCTGCATCCCGACCGCTTTCTGCTCCTACGGCGGCCACGCCCTGGACAAGAAGACCCCGCTCCTGCGCTCCATTGAAGCCCTGAACCGCCAGGCGCTCCGTGTTCTGAAAGTCCTCGGCAGCAACGAAGTAAAAAGTGTCATTCCCTGCGTCGGCGCTGAGCAGGAATATTTCCTGATCGACCGCAAGGCCTGCATGCAGCGCGAAGACCTGCTCTTTACCGGCCGTACGCTTTTCGGCGCGAAGCCGCCCAAGACGCAGGAACTGGACGATCACTATGCCGGCATGATCAAGCCCCGCGTCCAGGCCTTCATGGACGATCTGAACCTGGAACTCTGGCGGCATGGGATCCTTGCGAAGACGGAGCACAACGAAGTCGCCCCTTCGCAGCACGAACTGGCCCCGATCTACGGCACGGCCAATACCGAGACCGACCATAACCAGCTGACCATGGAACTCATGCAGCGCGTAGCGGAGCGGCACGGTCTCATGTGCCTGCTCGCGGAGAAACCTTTCGCCGGCGTGAACGGCTCCGGCAAACACAATAACTGGTCTCTCGCGACCGACAGCGGCATGAACCTCCTCTCTCCCGGTGAAACGCCGCATGAAAACGCGCAGTTCCTGCTCTTCCTCGTTGCCGTGATCGAAGCAGCCGACCGTTACCAGGGTCTCCTGCGCGTCAGCATTGCCTCCGCCGGCAACGACCACCGTCTGGGCGCGAGCGAAGCGCCGCCCGCCATCGTATCGATGTTTCTGGGTGATGAGCTGACCGCCGTCCTTGATGCGATCGAAAAGGACGAGCCCTACAGTGCCGGCGAAAAAACCGTCATGAAACTGGGCGTGCACACCCTGCCGCGTTTTCTGCGCGATACGACGGACCGGAACCGCACCTCGCCCCTTGCCTTTACGGGGAATAAATTCGAATTCCGCATGCCCGGCGCGCCCATGTCGATCGCCGGTGTGAATACCATCATCAATGCCGCCGTAGCCGACGTGCTGCAGAGCTACGCCGACCGCCTGGAGCAGGCCGCCGATCCCGAAGCTGCCCTGCACGAACTCATCCGCGAAGCCTATGCTGCCCATAAGCGCATCATTTTCAGCGGCAACGGCTACGACGAAAGCTGGCCGACCGAAGCCGAGAAACGCGGCCTTCTGAACCTGCGCACGACACCCGACGCCGTCCCGCAGCTGATCGACCCCGGAAACGTTGCCATGCTGACACGCCAGAAGGTCTACACCGAGACCGAGCTGCGCGCGCATTACGAGATCAAACTGGACATTTACAACAAGACCGTCTCGATCGAAGCCGCCACGATGAACGACATGGCAACGCGGCAGATCCTGCCGGCGGTCTCTGCCTATGCCGACGGCGTCGCCTGCACGGCTTTCCATAAGCAGGCTGTCCTTCCCGGCAGGAAAATGCTCTACGAAGTCCAGCTGTGCGATCAGCTGACCGCCGTCACCGAATCCATCGATGCGAAAAACACGGCGCTGAAGGGAATTCTGGACGAAGTCCGGCGCACGGAGGACGCGGCCGATAAGGCAGCTCTTATCCGCGACCGCCTGCTCCCGGCCATGGCTGAACTGCGCACGGTCTGCGATACGGCTGAGACCCTTACCGAGAAGAGCCGCTGGCCCTTCCCGACCTACGCCGAACTCCTCTTCGGCGTATATTAAGCGCGAACCCGCGTCCGGCGCCCTGCCGCGGACGATCCATTCATATCCACAAAGAAAGGACGACCAATGAACACCAAGAAACTGACCCTTCTGCATTCCAACGACATGCACGGCGATTTCCTGGCTGAGCACGTGGACGAGAACCTGGTCGGCGGCGTTTCGATGCTGTCCGGTTACGTGAACAAGGTCCGTCAGGAAGAGAAAAACGTCATTTACGCGATCGCGGGCGACATGTTCCGCGGTTCCATCATCGACTCCGAATTCCAGGGCATTTCCACCATCCAGATCATGAACATGCTCGGTCCTGACGTCGTGACGCTCGGCAACCACGAGGTCGACTACGGCGTTGCCCATCTGCTGTTCCTGGAGAAATGCGCGGAGTTCCCGATCATCAACGCAAACCTTCACATCAAAACGAACAATGCCCGCCTCTTCGATCCCTGCTATGTCATGGAGATCGACGGCATGAAAATCCTCTTTATCGGGATCCTGACCGAAGTTGCTCTGGCGCAGTGCAAGACGGACGGCCTCATCGGCACCTTCGTCACACTCGAGGATGCCGCTGAGGAAATCGGACGCATCTGCAACACCTACAACGCCACCGACATTGATTTCACGGTGCTGCTCACGCACATCGGCTTTGAGGAAGACAAGGCGCTCGCGGCGCTTCTCGATCCCGCCTGGGGCGTGGACGTGATTATCGGCGGCCATTCGCATACCTTCCTGGACGAACCGGCGGTCGTGAACGGCATTCCGGTCGTGCAGGCCGGCACGGGCACCGACCAGATCGGCCGTTTCGACATCGTGATCAATACCGATGAGAACTGCATCGACAGCTGCAGCTGGAAAAGCATCCCGATCAATGCCGAAAACTGCCCGCGCGACCCGGCCATCGAGGACATCATCCGCACCTACAAGGAAAGGACCGACGCCAAGTACGGGCAGATCGTGACCAAGTTCGTGCGGCAGCTCACCCATCCGACCCGCATCCGCGAGACCGAACTGGGCGACCTCATCAGCGACGTGCTGAAGGATTCCCTGGGCGTGGATATCTTCCTGCTCGGCTCCGGCAGCATCCGCAATGAGCAGCTTGGCCCGGTGGTCACCAAAGGCGACCTTAACGAATGCTTCCCTTACGACGACGCCGTGCACATGGTCTACGTGACCGGCGCGCAGTTAAGGCGCATGATCAAGCGCATGCTCCGCGACGAAGCGCTCGGCGGTGCGCACACCGAGTTCTACCAGCTCTCCCACGGTCTCGTCGTGGAATACGAGCAGCCGACGCACAGTTTCCTTCGCTTCGATTTCGAAGGCGAGCCGGTTGACGACGAAAGAGTCTTCACTGTCGGCCTGCAGCATTTCCACTATCTGAACATGAAGGAATCCTTCGACGTTTCGATCGATGAACTTCGTGCGAACCACGCGGACCGCGTCATTTCGACCTCCTGCACGCAGATCATTGAAGAAGCACTCTCCGCCACGCAGCATCAGAACGCGAGCGGTAAAGGCCGTCTGATCCTGCATCTTAACGACGGGACCGTCGCCGGCCTCCCGGACGAGGAATAAACGCTGCGAGCAGCAAAAAAGCAGGCCTGCAAGGCCTGCTTTTTGATTGCCGCCGGTGTCAGCCCGCTCCGCCCGGCAGCTGCCTGCACAGACACGGCATAAGAACGCCCGGCTGACGGCACATGCGGCGGAGAACGCAGGCTCCGGATAAAAACCGCGCATTCCCCTGCGCGGTTTTTACTGAGGTTCAGCGAAAATGCATCCGGCATTTTCGCGGTTTACGAAGTCTCCGGAAAGACTGCGCGAAGCTGCCGCATCCGTGCCGTCCCGGGCGGGCGCCTGCCGGGGATGGGGAGGACTGCTGCCGGGCGGAGCAAACTGCAGGTGTCCTCATGCGGACCTTAAACTGGCTGCCGTGTCTGTGAGGACTGCTGCCGGGCGGAGCATGGCGCAGCTGCCCGCATGCGGACCTTGAACCGGCTGCCGTGTCTGTGCAGGCTGCTGCCGGGCGGAGCGGTGCTTAGCTTCCCGTGGATTCGTACCTTCGTTCGCAGAAGGTCCAGATCCGCACGGCGAGGGCAAAAAAGACGGCGGCGCAAAGAATGATTGCAAGGCAAAGCAGCCACGGGTCATGAGTGCCGTGAAGCAGCGTGTCGACCGGCAGCGAAATGAACAGCCCGAACGGCAGCACGAAGATCAGCAGCATCCGGATCACGGCCGGATAGATGGCCAGCGGATATTTCGCGTAATTTGAGAAGTTGTAGATGATCTGCAGCAGCGGGCCGCTGCGCTTGAAGATGAAGGCCAGTGCCGACAGCGCCACCTTGAACGAGGTGATGATCACGGCGCCGAAGACTGCGCCGACAGTCAGTACCGCAATGCTCCCGAAGCTGACCGTGACCGTAAGGTTCGAGGCACACACGATGATCAGCGCCACGCCGAGGATCATCTCGCCGAAGCCTTCCGGCTGGAAAGTCTCGGCAAATACTTGGAACATCACCGGCACCGGGCGCAGGAAATGCATGTCCATGTCTCCGTTCTGGACCCGGCGGTAGGCCACGAGCCAGAATTCGTCGCTGAACAGGTGGTCCAGCGAGATCGGCAGCATTGAGAAACCGTAAAAGAAGCCGACTTCCGCTAACGAATAGCCTGCCAGGGCCGGGATGGACTGCAGGATGAAATAAATCGCGGCGAGCGAGCAGAGATTGGAAAAGAAGAACGAGAACAGCGCGACGATCGTGTCCTTCTTGTATTCGAGCCGGGAGATCATGCTGCGCTTGATGCAGGTGAAATAGAGATGAACGTACCGCATGTCAGCCCCCCTGCACCGTGACCTTGCGGATGGCGTGCGAAAACAGGAGCTTCGCGAAAAGCTCCAGCGCCACGATCCAGGCTGCCGTCAGCGCTACGGCGCGCAGCGACTCGGCAAGGTCATATTTCATCATCAGGATCAGGATCGGATTCTGGCTCATGCCGGCAAAAGGCATGATGCTCACGGCCTCCCGCAGCCCCGCCGGGAAGAAAGCAAGAGGCAGGAGCGTCCCGGAAAGAAAAGCGACCAGCGTCTCCTTAAGTGAATTCAGTCCCCAGCCGGAGGAGGTGTAAAAGCACAGCACGCCGAAGATGTAAGCGATCGTATCGTTCAGCAGCGACGCGCACAGTCCGGACAGAAGGAACAGTGCCAGATGGGCAAAAAACGCCGGGAAGGTCAGGTCCGGCAGAAAGCCGAGGCTCCCGAGCACGGCCAATGCCGCCGTGTAGAGCGGCACGCCGAACATCAGCGTCATCATGAGCAGGCTCCCCAGGCTGGTCGCCGCAAATTTTCCGCGGTAGCTGATGGGCTTGATCAGATAGTTCCCGATCGTGCCCTTCTTGATATCGGTATTGATGTTCCACAGCGTATCGTTGTTGAAGGTCACGAAACCGAAGACCGTCGTCAGCACGACATAGGAGATCATCTCGCGGTAGGTAAAGCCGTGGATCACGGCATCGATGCCGCCTTCGCTCGAACGGTAGACCGCGAGCCACAGAAAAACCAGACAGGCCACCTGACAGACCGTGATGACCGCCCAGACCAGAATGTTGAAGCGGTAAGCCATCGTGTCCATGGCACCGGCACGGAGGAAGGGCTTATACTTTTTCAGCATGCTCCGCCTCCTGCTGTTCCAGGATCGTCTTGACCACGTCGCCGATGGAGATCTCGGCGATCTTCATGTCCATGGCCCGAAGGTCGCGGAACGCGTACTGCACCACCTGCTCGAGCGGGATCCTGTCCGCATCGAAGCGTAGCACAAGACGGCCGTCCTCCTCAGAGACGGCCACCTCCGGCGAGAGCACCGGCGCGGTCCCGGCATGCACTTCGGCCGGGACGGTCAGTGTCAGAGTCTTGATGTTGCCGAAGCGTTTTTTGAGATCGGTCAGCGGACCGTCGTAAATGATTTTTCCCTTCTCGAGCAGGATGATGCGCGAGCAGAGGTCTTCGATGTCCGTCATGTCGTGCGTCGTCAGCACGACGGTCGTGCCGTAAGTCCTGTTCAGTGCGTGGATCGCGAGCCTGATCTTCTCCTTGACCAGCACGTCCATGCCGATGGTCGGTTCGTCCAGAAAGAGGATACGCGGGTTGTGGATCATCGACGCCGCGAGGTCCGCACGCATGCGTTCGCCCAGCGAGAGCGTCCGCACCGGCTGTGAAAGAAAGCGGGTGATGTCCAGCACCTCTCCGAGGAAAGCCATGCGCTCCCGGTAGTCGGCGTCGGGGATCTGATAGATCTCCTTCAGTACCTTGAAGGATTCGATCAGCGGAATGTCCCACCACAGCTGCGTCTTCTGCCCGAAGACGACACCGATGTGCTGCGCGACCTGCTGCCTCTTCCGGCAGGGCTCCGTCCCGTCGATGAGGATGCTGCCGGACGTCGGCGTGAGAATGCCGCACATCATCTTGATGGTCGTCGATTTTCCGGCGCCGTTCGGGCCGATGTACCCCACGATCTCCCCGTCGGGAACGGTAAAACTGATCCCGTCTACCGCCCGGACCTCTTCATATTTCCGTGAAAACAGCGTTTTCACCATTCCGGACAGGCCGCTCCCGCGGATCGGCTTCCGGAATACCTTGGTTAAGTCTTTAACTTCGATCATTGTACTGTTGTTAGATTTCGAAAGGGATATGTTGTCTGTTTCCGAAGATCACTGATCCGGCTTCTTCAGGAATTTGAGCCGCGCGGCGGTGTATTCCTCGATATGGTCCCAGAGGGTCTTCAGCTGCTTCTTGTGCGTGCAGAGTTTTTCCGTACAGTTGCGGCATTTCAGATAATCGTTCGTCCGCTCCGAAAAGCGTTCGGGATGCTTGTAAAAGGCGATCTCCCAGCGCACCATCAGCAGCACGGACAGAACGAGGAGACTCCAGGTATAGGTCTTCGGGATGAAAAACAGCGGCGTGAACATCATCGCGTAGTCCCAGTTGTAGATGCGGCAGACGGTGCAGCACTTGTTCTTCATGAACCAGGTCTGGAAGGGGCAGAAGAACAGGATGCAGATCATGTCGCAGACGGAATAGGCACTGCAGAGCAGGATCATGATCCCGTCGTCCAGGATGCCCCACATGTGAAAAGCCCCGAACAGAGCGTTGAAGCCGATCCAGACCAGTGCGACAAGCAGTACCGCATTGTTGTCCTGAATGACGATGTCCGACTCCCCGGACTTGATGTAATTCCGCCCGAACTGCTTCTGGCAGCCGGGACTTTCAAAGCGCGAGGGGAAGAAGCGCAGGATCATTTCCACGACGAAAACAAGCCAGGCGCCGATGAGCAGTCCCGGGCGCTTTTCCAGGAGGACCGTGATCGCTTCTCCGTCGTTCGTATGATAGAGAATGTAAGCGACTGCGAGCAGGACAAAAATGACCGAACGGTAAACAAGCCGCACATAGTGCAGCGTACTTACCACGGTCAGTTTGCGCTTCCCTGCCATATCCGGTTTCCTCTTTACGGTTCCCGGGCACTCAGCCCAGGCGTGCCTCCCGGAGCGGGCGGTCCCAGAAGACCTTGCCGTCAAGTTCCGCTGCGATCTCATCGCAGACGCTCTCCCGCTCTTCCAGGAACTTCGGCTCGCGCTTCTTCGAGCGCCTGCCCTTTCCTTCGTAAACGATGCGGCTCACCGCGGCATCGTAGCTGACCGCGAAATCCTCTTCGTCGTCATGGGGGAAGAAGCTGACCGTCCACTCATAAGTGATCATGCCCGCGTCGCTGGTCGCCGTCAGGACCACCTTCGCCGCATGGCGCGGCCTGTCGTTCGCGATGCATTCTGCTTCATAATAGCATTCAAAAACGTCGATGACTTTCATCTTAGCGTTCCCCGTTCTCTTCAGGATGGAATCAGTATAGCACAGATCGCACGGCGCTGAAAATGTTTTTTTCTCCGTTCTGTACATTTTATCCCTCTTTACAATTGCTTCCGAAACGGATATGATAAAAGAACAAGGGGTGACAGGATCCGGAAAACGATCCGGCCCAGCCCGCCGAAAAAGGAGAATATCATGGAAGTCAAGTTCTATCGCTGCGCCACCTGCGGCCAGATCATCGAAATGATCAAGAAGAAACCCTGCCCGGTCATGTGCTGCGGCAAGCCCATGGAAGAGATCGTCCCCGGCACCACGGACGCTTCCGTCGAGAAGCACGTCCCGGTCTGGGAAGTGAAGGACGGCCTCGTGACCGTCACCGTCGGTTCCGTGGAGCATCCCATGCTGGATGTCCACTACATCGAATGGATCGTCCTGCAGACAAAGAACGGCGTGCAGCGCGCTGAGCTGAAGCCCGGCGATGCCCCGAAAGCCGTCTTCGCCCTCGTTCCCGGCGACGAAGTCGAAGCCGCCTACGCCTACTGCAACCTGCACAGCCTGTGGAAAGGCTGAGCGGCAATCTCAGGAAAAACGGCCTCTCCCGAGGCCGTTTTTTTGCTTCGGACAGATCCGGTTAATTACCTATTGACTTGCTAGGTTTTAAATGATATGATGCTCCCATCCGGCAAGGCCGGAGCTTTTGCAGGAAAGGAATGACATCATGGCAAAGATCTACACCTCCGCCGATCAGTTGATCGGCCATACACCGCTCCTGGAACTCACCCATATCGAACATGACGAAAAGCTGGGCGCGAAAGTCCTGGCCAAGCTTGAATATTTCAATCCCGCAGGATCCGTCAAGGACCGCATCGCGAAATCGATGATCGACGACGCCGAGGCAAAAGGCCTTCTGAAGGAAGGCTCCGTCATCATCGAGCCCACCTCCGGCAATACCGGCATCGGTCTTGCCTCCGTGGCAGCGGCCAGAGGCTACCGCATCATCATCGTGATGCCGGACAGCATGAGCGTGGAGCGCCGCCAGCTGATGAAGGCCTACGGCGCCGAGCTGGTACTTTCCGAAGGTGCGAAGGGCATGAAGGGCGCCATTGCGAAGGCCGAAGAATTGGCTGCGGAGATCCCGGACAGCTTCATTCCTGGGCAGTTCACGAACCCGGCCAACCCGAAGGCGCATTTCGAAACCACAGGTCCCGAGATCTGGGAAGACACCGACGGCACGGTCGACATCTTTGTCGCAGGCGTCGGCACCGGCGGGACGCTGACCGGTACGGGGGAATACCTGAAGTCGCAGAACTCTGAGATCCGCGTAATCGCGGTCGAGCCTGCCTCCTCTCCCGTTCTGTCAAAGGGAACTGCCGGTCCGCACAAGATCCAGGGCATCGGCGCGGGCTTCGTCCCGGACGTCCTGAACACCGGCGTTTATGACGAGATCATCGCGGTCGAAAACGAAGATGCCTTTGCCGCCGGCAAAGCAGCCGGCAGGCAGGAAGGGATCCTCGTGGGCATTTCCTCCGGCGCGGCGCTCTGGGCAGCCGAGCAGGTCGCGAAACGCCCGGAAAACGCAGGAAAGACCATCGTCGTCCTCCTGCCAGACACCGGCGACAGGTATCTCTCGACGCCGCTCTTTTCCGACTGACAAAGGCGCGAAAGCATGCTATACTGTCAGTTGACGCAAACGCCTGCGAATCGATCCATGAAACGGAGCATCCGATGAAAATACTGGCAGCAATGAGCGGCGGCGTGGATTCCAGCGTCGCCGCTCTGCTTTTGAAGAACGAAGGTCATGAGCTGATCGGCGCGACCATGAAGCTGTATGACAACGAGACCGCAGGGCTTCAGACGAAGACCTGCTGCTCGCTTGACGATACCGATGACGCGCGCCGGGTCGCGATGCGGCTGGGCTTTCCTTATTACGTCTTCAATTACGAAGATGATTTCAGGTGCGAAGTCATCGACCGCTTCGTCCGTGCCTATGAGGAAGGCCGCACGCCGAACCCCTGCATCGACTGCAACCGCTTCATGAAGTTCGGGAAACTGTACGAGCGGGCACGGATCCTCGGCTGCGAAGCCGTCGCGACCGGCCACTATGCGAGAGTCGTCTTTGAGGACGGGCGTTTCCTTCTGAAAAAAGGTCTCGACCGTTCGAAGGATCAGAGCTACGTACTGGCCTGCCTTACGCAGGAGCAGCTTGCGCATACGCGCTTCCCGCTCGGTGAACTGACGAAGGACGAAGTGCGGCACCTCGCGGAGGAAAACGGCTTCTACAACGCACACAAGCCCGACAGCCAGGACATCTGCTTCGTTCCGGACGGCGACTACGCCGGCTTCATCGCACGGACGACCGGCAGGGACTGCCTGCCCGGCGATTTCGTTCTGGAGGACGGGACCGTCGTCGGCCGCCACAAGGGCATTACGCACTACACGATCGGGCAGCGCAGGGGCCTCGGCATTGCCTGGAGCCACTCGCTCTTCGTCAAAAAAATAGACCCGGCATCAAACCGGGTCATCCTGAGCGATGACGAAAGCCTTTATTCCCGCGAGACGGAAGTCTCCGGCCTCAACTGGATCTGCTGGGATGAGCCTCCGAAGGAGTTCCGCTGCAGCGCCCGCATCCGCTACCGCCACACCGAGCAGCCGGCACTGGTCACGGTCCGGGAGGGCGGCAGCGTACGCATCCTTTTCGACGAAGCGCAGCGCGCGGCAACGCCAGGCCAGACCGCCGTTTTCTACGACGGCGATACGGTCCTCGGCAGCGGCACGATCGTAAAATGATCCATTCCGATATGACAATGCAAAAACGCGGCGGAGTGCCTGTGCGCCCTGCCGCGTTTTTATTGATGCCCGGTCCGCCGTCTCTGCCGGCCGTCCGGCTGCCTATCCTTTTACCGCCTCTGCAAGCAGCGGGGCAATGTCAGCAAATTCCCCGGGTGTGATCTTGGCCTTTTTTCTGTCGTAGGTGAGAAGCCCGTTCGTCTCCTCTTCCACGTCCGAGACCTGCGTATAGACCGCGCCGCAGAGCCCCTGCGGAACGAGCGGCAGGATCTGCTCCAGATAGAGCGCGCGCAGGTCCTTTACGAAAGCTTCCCGTGTCTTGCAGATCTTATAGCCGTAGACCTTGTCCGGAACCGCGCTGTGCTCCGGGATCTGATAAACGTAACCGCCGAATTCGGAAAGGAGGAAGGGTCTTTCGCTCTCCACCGGTTTCACCTTCTTAAAGTAGACGTGCCGGCTCGTGACGTCGCTTTCCTTCTGTTCAAACCAGCCGGACGCCGCATCGACGAAGCGGTCCGGATCGAGTTTCTTCAGCCGCTCATACACGCCGTCGGCATCGAACTGGCCCCAGCCCTCGTTGAACGCCGTCCAGAGCGCGATCGAGGGGTGGCTTTTCAGGTGCCGCACCGTCTCCTCCGCCGCATTCAGGAAGTTCTCCCTGGCTGCCGCGCTCACGCGGCTGCGCTTATCCTTAAGATTCAGGCCAAGCGTAGGGAGCGCCGTATCGCGCAGGAAACTGTACTCCCCGCAGTTGACCATGTCCTGGAAGACGATCATGCCCAGGCGGTCGCAGTCATAATAGAACTGCTCCGGCTCGATCTTGATGTGCTTCCGGAGGGTATTGAAGCCGAGCGCCTTCATCCGCCGGATGTCCCATTCGTACAGGCGGGGCGAGGCCGGTGTATAAAGCCCGTCGGAAAAATACCCCTGGTCCAGCAGGCCGTTGAAGAAATACGGCTCGCCGTTCAGACAGAGCCGCGGGATGCCGCTCACCGTCTTCACCGAAAACTTCCGCAGGGCAAAGTAGGACGAGACCTCGTCCTCTCCCGCCTTCAGCGTGAAGCGGTAAAGGAACGGGTCCTCCGGGTTCCAGAGATGCGGGTAGGGCGGCACGATCCTTGCTTCGCCGTTCTTCAGGACGGCGGTCAGGGGCGGACCGTTCCCCTCTGCCCTTTCCACTTCGATCAGGCCGTCGGATACGCCTTCCGCGCGGATCAGGGCGCTGCATTCGTCCGTACGGATCTCGAGGCCCCGGACGTAGTTTTTCGGCACGCTTTCCAGCCAGACCGTCTGCCAGATGCCCGAGACCGGCGTGTACCACATGCCGCCGCGGTCTCTTTTCTGCTTTCCCCAGGGAAGAGCATGGTCCAGGTCGTCGCGCACCTTCACGAAGAGCTCGTTCTCCGCGTCAAAGCGCACGAGGTCCGTGATGTCGAAGGAAAATGGAAGATACCCGCCCCTGTGCGCGCCGGCCTTTTTTCCGTTCACGAAAACCTCGCAGATCTGGTCCACGGCGCCGAAATGAAGGAGCAGGCGCTTTCCTTCCGCCGGCAGTTCCGGGCGGAACGCCTTCCGGTAGTACAGCAGCGTCCCCTCGGGGAAGGTCCGTCCGATCCGCGACAGCAGGCTCTCCGGGCAGAACGGCACGAGGATCTGTTCATTCAGCCTCTCCGGATCCGTCCCGAAGTCCCACAGACCGTTCAGGTTCTGCCAGCCTTCGCGGACCATCTGCGGGCGCGGGTAGGCATCCCATTTCCGGCCGCCTGTCTTTTCTCCTGCAGCAGTATATAAAGGTTTCATCGTCAGTTCCTTTCTCAGTCGGTCCCGCAGAGGAGCGCCCTGCCGGGTCTGGCGTCCGTGATCCGTCCGCGGTCCACGATCAGTTCGCCGCGTACGAAGACGTATTCGATCCCCTCCGGTTTCTGCATAGGCTCGGTAAAGGTCGAACGGTCCTTCACCCGCAGCGGATCAAAAACCGTAACGTCCGCGATCTTCCCTTCCTCCAGCGTACCGAGCGTCTTCAGCCCCATCATCCGTGCCGGGAGGCCGGTCATCTTCCAGATGACGGTCTCGAGCGGAAGGAGTTTTTCGTCCCGCGCCCATGCCAGGGCGTGCGGGAAGGTGGAAAAGCAGCGCGGATGGAGCTTGTCCTTCGTGATCGCCGGGTCGTAGGAAAGATTGTAGCCGTCGCTGATGACCGCGATGTCCGGCCGCGAAAAGACCTCACGGACGACCTTTTCGTCCTGCGCGAAGGTGATGATGAAGACCTCCGGACCGCAGAGCGTGAGGATCTGCATGATCGCGTGCAGCGGGTCGGTCCCGAGTTCCTCCGCGATCTCGCCGATGAATTTGCCTTCCCAGTCAGGCCGGACGCCCCTCGTCGAGCAGACCATGACGCCGTTCGCGCCGCCGCGCGTTTCAAACTTGACTGAGGTCTCCCGAAGCAGCCTCTCATCCGGCCGGCGGACCGTCTCCAGCATGGCCTCGATCCCGCCGTCATGCGCGTAATGCGGCAGCAGGGCGGAAAGCGCGAGCGCCGAAGCAGTGTAGGGATACTGGTCGCAGGAAACGCGCAAGCCCCGCGCGTTCGCTTCGTCGATCAGACGCATCTCCTCCGGAAACAGCTTCCAGTTCGGTTTCTGCATGACCTTAAGGTGCGAGATCTGCACGTGCACGCCGGTCTTCTCAGCGATGCCGATCATCTCCCGGACGCTGTCCAGGACGCCCGCGCCTTCGTCGCGCATGTGCACCGTGAGCAGGCGGTCATGCCGTGCAAGCACGCGGGCAAGCCTCTCCAGTTCCTCCGGCGGCGCAAAGCAGCTGGGCGGATAAGCGAGCCCGAGAGACATCCCGAACGCGCCGTCCAGGAGTTCCTGCTCCAGGATCTCCTCCATCCGGCGCATCTCCTCCGGCGCCGCCGGGCGGTCCTCAAAGCCCATCACGGCGCCGCGCAGGGTCCCGTGCCCGACCAGCATGCCGTAGTTCGTGGACATCGGATGCGCCTCAAGATGCCGCGCGTATGCCGCGGTCGAATAGGTCGTGATCTTCGTCCCGAGCATGGGAATCTCCAGTTCGGACGCACAGTAATTCTCGATCTCCTCCCGCCTTTCGTCATTGCAGGGCAGGATGGAAATGCCGCAGTTGCCGCAGAGTTCGCTTGTCGCGCCCTGGTAAAGCTTGCTTTCGGGCAGGTAGGGCACGAGCGGGCAGATGTCCGAGTGCGAATGGATATCGATGAAGCCGGGGCAGACGGTGAGGCCGCTCACGTCGAGGATCTCTTCCGCCTCCGCATCCGCTTCCGGGAAAAACACCCGGCCGTCCTTCATCGCAAGATCCGCCCGCCTTCCCGGCGCGCCGGTCCCGTCCACGACCGTGCCGCCCCTGAGGATCCGGTCATATTTCATGGCATGACTCCTTATCACGAAGCTGTTGGTATGATGATTTTAACGCCGAAGCGGTGCCGCTGTCAATCTTGACAGAAGCACCGCTTTCCTGTAAAATAATCT
Organism: uncultured Lachnospiraceae bacterium; assembly: GCA_902761665.1. GTDB lineage: Bacteria > Bacillota > Clostridia > Lachnospirales > Lachnospiraceae > UBA6987. Next base: position 44,853 of record CACWLA010000006.1, read on the forward strand.
CGAACAGACATTCGAAACCGCACGGCCTCCGGAACGGAGCCGTTTCCCGCGCGCAGCAAAGGAGCCGCACATGGAAGAATACTTAAAAGGACTGAATCTGCCGCAGTTTGAGGCGGTCACGACCACGGAAGGGTATGTCCGCGTGGTCGCCGGAGCCGGTTCCGGCAAGACCAGGGCCCTCGCCTCCCGCTTCGCCTACCTCGTCCGCGAGATGGGCATCCTGCCGTCCAATATCCTCTGCGTCACCTTTACGAACAAGGCCGCCGGGGAGATGAAGCGCCGCATCCACAACCTGACCGGCGACAACGACACCGGCTACGTGAATACCTTCCACGGCTTCTGCGTAAGCATCCTGCAGGAAGATTCCTTCGCGGTGCAGTACCCGCGCAGTTTTCTCGTGCTGGACAATTCCGACATCGACGACATGCTCCGCATCATCTACGAAGAGCGCGGCCTTACCATGAAGGACATGACCTTCCGCGACGCACGGGACATGTTCGAGATCCGCAAATGCCTCACCGAACCCGGCTACTACCTGGACATGATCAACCTCTCCCTTGATGAGCTGAAGCTGAAATACGAAAACGCCCGCGAAGTACGCGACATCCTCTTTTACGGCTATCTCTACCAGGAGCGCAAGTGCTTCGGCCTCGACTACAACGATCTGATCATCTTCTCGCTGTACATTTTCGAGACTCATCCGGACATCGCAAAGAAATGGCAGGAACGCCTCGAATACATCATGATCGACGAGTTTCAGGACATCGATCCGCTGCAGATCCGCCTGATGGAAGTCCTGCAGGCCTACCACAAAAACCTCTTCGTCGTGGGCGATTCCGACCAGACCATCTACACCTGGCGCGGTGCAAACGTGAAGTTCCTGATGGATTTTGACAAACAGTTCCCGGGCACGAAGACCATTTTCATGAACGACAACTACCGTTCCACGCCCGAGATCCTGCAGACCGTCAACTCTCTGATCGAAAAAAACAACAACCGCCTGCGCAAGGACCTGATCGCGCATCAGGAAAACGGTCCGATGGTCCGCGCGAACCTCTGCGAAAACAGCGAGGAAGAAGCGAAATGGGTCGCCGACCGCATCACCGAGCTGAAGAAAAAACGCGGCGTGAAATATAAGGACATGACCGTCCTTTACCGCTCGCATTACTTAAGCCGCAGCATCGAATCCGAGCTGACGGCCCGGAAGATCCCCTACACGATCTACAGCGGCGTGGCCTTCTTCGACCGCGCCGAGGTGAAGGATGCGCTTTCCTACCTGCGCATGGTCGCGGCACAGGATGACCTCTCCTTCCGCCGCGTGGCCAACCAGCCGAAGCGGAACCTCGGGATCAAGCGGATGAAATTCCTGCAGGAGACCGCAGCCGCCGAAGGAAAGACGCTGTGGCAGACGCTCCTCTCGCACCGCGAAGACCCGATCTTCAAGGGAACGAAGGCGGAGGCCTTCATTGCCCTCATTGAACGCTTCATGAAGCTTGCGGAAAAGATGCCGGTCTCCAAACTTTTCACCGAGATCCTGGCGGCTTCGGGCTACGAAGCCATGCTGCGGACCGAGGGCGACCAGGCGCGGCTCGACAACATCGCCGAGCTGAAGCAGACCATCCTGCAGTACGAGATCGGCTGCGGCGAGGAAGCCGCTCTTCCGGATTTTCTTGCCCACATCGCCCTCTTTACGGAGGCGGATGCGATCGACGAAGCCGACAAGGTGAAACTCATGACCGTCCACGCCGCGAAGGGACTGGAATTCCCCTATGTGTTCCTCATCGGTCTGAATGAGGGCGTGTTCCCGGCAAAGCGCACCGATTCCTTCGAGGGCATGGAGGAGGAGCGCAGGCTCTGCTTCGTGGCCATGACGAGGGCGCAGAAGGGTCTCTTCCTCTCCGGCACCGAAGGCCGGACCTTTGACGGCGCGCCGAAGTACATGTCCCGCTTCCTGCTGGATATCGAGCCCGGGCTCGTCGCCTACGACGAAGATCCGCGCGAAGAACTCATCAAGGAAAGCCGCGAATATGCCGAAGCCTACAATAAGACTCTCTCCGCAAAGAATGCCGCGCCCGAATTCCACGTCGGTGACCGCGTGAAACACCCCATCATGGGCGAAGGCACGGTGAAGGACGTCGACATGAAAAAGAACGCCTACCTCGTCCAGTTCGTCGAGCTGAAAACGCCCCGGGCGATCTCGTTCCGGGCGAAGCTGGAGAAGATGAAATAAACCTTCCGTGAACCATGTCAAACAGGAAACGGGGCCTGTATCGGCCCCGCTTTTTCATAAGTTCTTTCATTCAATCAGTCCGTAAAAACAGAAGGATCCGTCTTTGCCAGTTCATTTCTTGCCTTGCGCAGATCACTGACGAAAGCCAATGTCTCTCCGGAAGCATCGTTGGCATAGGCGAAGGAATAGGTGCTGAAAAAGCTCCAGTCAATCGGGCGGAACGTCAAAGAAGGGTGGATGCCGTCCCAGGCGGACGGCGCAATGATCGCAGCATTCTCTGACACACCGGTATTGAAGACGTCAATGGAGTAGAATTGATTCGGCCGGTGAATGATTGCATGTGAAAGAGCTTTTTGCAGATAATTATTCATTTCGTCCAACAGATGACTCCCCAGCGCGGGAATGATCAAGGGGACGCTGTCCATCTGAGATACCTGAATCGTGCCTTCCGCAAGAAGCGGATGATGAAGAGGCAGAAAAAGCCCGATGGGGATCTTGTGGAGGGGCAGCAGCAAGAGATTCGGCGGCAGATGAAGCGGATTCAACAATGTAGCGACTCCGTCCAATGAAACACCGATTTTTCTGTAGAGATAGTCGCTTTGATTGAAATCATCAGTGAAGGTATAAATATGAAGATCATACTTTGCTAACAAATCAACAGCTTCCAGATATCGACGAAGATCATATGCCGGAGCAAATAATTCGTTTCCAATCCGAAGCTGTATTCTGGAATCCTCCTTTGCCAAAGATGCACGGGAGATCGCAGAGGAAGAAAAAGCCAAAAGATCCTTGGCGTCTTTGTACAATGATAAACCTGCTTTTGTCAGATGAGCTCCGCGGGCATCCCTTGTAAAAAGCGTGAATCCGTACTCTTTCTCCAGTGCCGATATTTGTTTTGTCAGGGCAGGAACCGAAAGATAAAGGATGTCAGCGACCTTTGAAAAACTGCCGAGCTCAGCGATCGTCACGAAGGTATCCAATCTTTTGTCGTACATAACAAGTCATCTCCAAAATATTGTTCACAATTGAGACGGGTGTTGCCCATTTACGAGTTTTAACTTTTGGTTAATTCCCACTATAACTATTTTGTTCTTCAAAAGCAATACCGAAAGTGCAATAATTCATGCTGTAAGCAAGGCCCGTTTACAAAGCTTGATCCTGCGGTGCTTATATATGCGAAAGAAGGAGGCAAAAAATGAAAAAACTCACAGCTGTTGCATTGGCAATACTTTTGCTGCTGTCATTGGCGGGATGCGGAGAGAAGAAACCGGGAACGGATCCGGCAGCGACGTCCGGGGAAGCAACAAAGGAAGAGACGACAGAAACCTCTTCCTCTGAAACAACTTCTGCAGAGGAAACGACGCCTGCTCCGACGGAACCTTCCGCGGAACTTCCCACAGAAACAGTCCCTGCCCCGACAGAATCTTCTGCTGAACTTCCTACGGAAACCGAACCTGCTCCGGCGGAAAGGACGGCATGTACCACGAAACTCCTGGAAGGCCGCGTCGATGAGAAGACTGGCGTCATGTACTTTTTGGCATCGGACGGTGCATATCGGGCGCCTAATGATTTTGCGGTCATCAATGAGAAAGATATTGTGATCCTTGATAATGTATCCTGCCGGCTGCAGCGTTTCAAAGACGGACAGTACTTTGACACGGTCAATTTGCCTGAAGACCTTGGGGATTATTACGAGCTCTGCGTGATTGGAGATAATGCCTATGTCTTGGCAAGCGGAAGCCTGGTTAAGGTCGATCTGAACACAAAAGAGCTTAGCTCCATTTCTCTTCCGAATCCGGAAAAAGAAACGCCAAATTACATGGGACTGTATGTCAACGATATGCTTGAACAGGACGGGAAACTGTACCTTGTCACCGAACTGTATGGAAATTACTGCCTGAATGAAGAGGCGCAGGAAGTGGTGAAAACGGAAAGCGCGAACATACCGTACAGTTCCAAACGAGCAGGGGGAATTGATGGAAAAGAAATCGTTGTGGTAAAAGGTGACCGGCGCTGGATGGTCAATGCTCCGAATCGCGCCGGTGATGTGATCGGCTTCGGTGAGGACGGGATCGTGTATGTCTATCTGTATGATCTGGACCTTACGCGGGAAGATGAAGGCTACTGCCGGATCCTGAAGTGCGAGGCGGGTAAAGGCGTCATTGCGGAGAGCATCGTGGACGTCTCGAAATGGATACTCAGTTCGCAAAACACTTTTGCGAAACTCGGTGCGGACGGCAGCGTGTATGTTCTGGCACTGCGTGAGAACGACTTTGCCGTGTACAAACTGAACGTCGGTGCCGAAGACATCGTAAGCCCGTAAAATTCATAATTGAAACAGAGGAGCGGCTGCCTCAGGGCAGCCGCTCCTCTTCTGTCATCGTATCCGTTTATTATTCGGATCTATCCGAAGATCCAGGTGTACAGGATCCCGCAGCATTCACGGAGAACGTAGGTCGGGACCAGGTAGGAAGCCGTCCGCGCCGGCCAGGCGTACGCTTTAAGTCCGGCTTTCTCCGCAAGCTGCATGGCGCGGAAGCAGTGGTAATCGCTGGTCACCAGCAGCACGTCCGGTGCAAGACCTTCCTTTTCGATCAGGGTCTTTGAAAAAGCAATGTTCTCTTTTGTGGAGGAGGATTCCTCTTCGATATAAAGCCGCTCCGGATCGATCCCGGCCTGCACGAGTTTTTCGTAAATGCAGCGCCCTTCGGAGATGTGTTCGTCATCTCCCTTTCCGCCGGAGCAGACGGCCTTGACCTCCGGGTGGTCCTCCAGATAATTCCGCGCCGTATTGATCCGGTTCCAGAGCATGAGGCTCGGCTCGGAGCCGTTCACGCGGCAGCCCAGGATGACCATCGTGACTGCCTGCCCTTCTTCCGGCTGTTTCTTCGTCCCGTAAAGCTGCAGACCGCCGAGAACCAGCAGCGCTGCCAGGGCGAGTCCCGCAAGAACGTGCAGAGCTTTATGCACCTTCTTCGGCAGTTTCTTCCGGAAGATCCCATAGAGGATCAGTGCGCAGCCGGCAGCGATTCCCAGGGCGGAACCGATGTTGAATACGATCCCGGGAAGCGGCGCGATGAAGATGAACAGGCAGAGAATGCCCAGGATGATGAAAATGATACTCATTCCTCGCAGAAGGAGACGGCGACGGCATCGGGGCCGACGTGCGTGCCGATGATCAGGCTGACTTCGCTCACGAACAGCGGATCGAGGCCGGTCACTTCCTTCGCCTGCGCGAGGAACTCCCGTCCGGCCGCCTCATTGTTCGTATGCGCGCCGATGTAATATTTCTTATCCAGTTTCTTCTGGGCAAGAAGGTCCAGAATGGCCTTTTGAGCCGCCTTCCGGCCGCGGCACTTCATGAGCGGCACGATTTTGCCGTTTTCGAAGTGCAGGATGGGCTTGATCTGCAGCATGCTGCCGACCGCCCCGGAGACGGGTGAAAGCCTTCCGCCGCGCACCAGGTAATCCAGATGCTCAACGATGAAGTACACGTCGATGTGTTTCTTTTTCTCCTCGATGACTTCAATGATCTCGTCAAAACTCTTTCCGGCTTCCTTCATGTCCTGCGCCATGTAGACGAGCAGGCCGGAAGCGATCGCTTCGAGGAAAGTATCCACCACATAGATCCGTGAACCGGGATAATTTTCCATCAGGTCCTCAGCTTCGGTCAGCACGGTCGAGTAGCTGCCGCTGCATTCGGAGGACGCCATGAGAGCGATGATGTCATGTCCTTCCTTTAACGCATCTTCCATGATCTCGCGCACGCGCTCGGGGTTGCAGCCCATGGAATACGCCCTTTCCTTCGCCAGCCTTGCATAGAACTGCTGCGGCGTGAGTTTGATCTCGTCGCCATAGATGGTTCCGTCGTTGAAGTGATAATACTGGGGAAGGATCGCGATGCCTTTCGCCGCGGCGTAAGCCGGATCGACGTCGCAGTTCACGTCAGACATGATCACAAAATCTCTCATCAGATAAACCTCCTGGAAAAACGCCTGCGCTTTTTCGCACGCGTAAAAGTGATTATATCACAAAAGAAAGCTTTTGCAAAGCAAAAAGCACTTATAAGGAGCGGATGATGCGGTCCGTGACCTCCAGGCAGACCTCGGAGGAGTGCCGGATCTCGCGCTCAAATTCCTCGGCGCCGCCCGTGATCCTGTCGGAGACCGCCTTGATCAGCAGGCAGGGAACGCCGGCGCGGTTTGCCGTCAGCAGGATGCCGGCGGCTTCCATTTCGCAGATGTCGGCGGCAAATTCCTCGTGCAGGGCGCGCTTCTTTTCCGCGCCTGCCACGAACTTATCTGCCGAGGCGCAGGTCACGGGAACCAGTTCCGGTGCCGCTTCGCAGGCCTTTCTGACCAGCTCCGGATCCGCCGGGACGTAGCGCGTGGGATACGCCAGGTAGCGCCCGCGTTCGCAGCCGTCCCAGTCGCTGGTATCGAAATCGGTATGGACGACCCGTTCGACCACGACCGTGCGCGCCATGGTCATCTCCTCGGTGAGGCCGCCGACCACACCGAAGTTGACGATCAGACTGACGCCGTACCCCGTGATCAGCAGTTCCGCTGCCGCGGCCGCCGCGATCTCACCGGCACCGCTGCTCACGACGCAGAGTTCGTAGGTTTCATTTTCATAACGGTAAACGGTGAAGCCGCCGCGCTTTTCCTCACCTTTCGGTTCGCCGAATCGCGACAGCACGGCATCCATTTCCACCGCGACGATCATTCCGATCTTCTTCATCGGTTTCTCCTTACAGGTCCGTCAGCGCGCGGGGGCGTACGCCCTCGGGGATCGGCGCCACGTACCCTTTGCCGACGCGTTCGCGGAACTCCTCTTTTGCCTTGGCCAGCAGGTCCGGATGCTCAAGCAGGCTGATCAGCGTTTCGCCCATGACGATGCCGGCATAGCGCATCGCTTCCTTCGCTGCGGCGCGTTTTCCCTGCGTGACCGCCTGCCACGAATGGCCGGGCGTGCCCAGGCACCAGGTCGCCGCGGAAAGCTGCGCAAGCGGGCAGATCCAGCTGGCATCGCCCACGTCGGTCGAGCCGGCGCTCGCGATCTCGCCTTCATTAAAATCGTAGGAAAGTTTCTCGTACGCGTAGGGATGGTCCGGATCCGCGTGCGGCGCGCCCATGAGCGTTTTCAGCGTCAGTTCGCGCGCGAAAGCCATGTCCTCTTCATTCGGTACGGGCGGCGCGATCTCCTGCATGATGCGGTCCATCTCGCGCTGCATCGTCTCGTTCATGACCAGGTTCGAACAGGCCTTGATGAATTCGTGGCTCTCTTTCGTTTCCGTCATCAGCGCAGCGCCTTCGGCGATCTTCAGGACCCGCTTGTACAGTTCCTTCACCCCGTCGTTGTCCGCGTCGCGGATCAGGTACAGGGCTTCGGCATGGGGCTGCACGACGTTCGGGGAGATGCCGCCGGCGTCGATGATGGAATAGTGGATCCTCGCCGAGGTGGGCATGTGTTCGCGCAGGAACTGCACGCCGATGTTCATCAGTTCCAGGGCATCCAGGGCGCTCCGGCCCATGTGCGGGGCGCCCGCGGCATGGGCGGCCAGGCCGTCGAACTTGAACAGGATCTGGTAGTTCGCGAGCGACGAACGGGTGCGGACCTTGTTCACGACGCCGGGATGCCAGCAGACCGCCGCATCCAGCTCGTCAAACACGTGGTCGCGCGCCATGAAGGACTTGCCGGAGCCGCCTTCCTCGCCGGGGCAGCCGTAGTAGATCACGGTGCCTTCGGCGCCGGTCTCTTCCAGATATTTCTTGACGGCGATGGCCGCGGCGAGCGAGCCCACGCCGAGCAGGTTGTGGCCGCATCCTTGGCCGGCGTTTTTGCCGTTCGGCTTCTTTTCCAGGCAGTTCGCTTCCTGCCCGAGGCCGCTCAGCGCGTCGTATTCGCCAAGGACGCCAAGCACGGGCTTCCCATGGCCGAAGCGGCCCGAGAATGCGGTCGCAATGCCGGCGATCCCCTCTTCCACTTCGAAGCCCTCTTCACGAAGGAACTTGATCAGCGTCGCCGCCGACTGCCATTCGGTAAAGGCCAGTTCGGGCGTTTCCCAGATCGCGTCTGCCGCCGCGTCCAGACGGGGCGCGTATTCATCTATGATTTGTTTTGCTGTGTACACGGTCATTTGCCTCCTGCAGGAATTTTCTGGTTTCATTGTAACGCATAAGCGTGGTTTTGCCAACGAAAAAAGGAAGCGATAAACCATCTTGATCGATACAGCAGGCCTAGAAAGACAAAGCAAGGGATAGTCTGTCTTTTGACACCCCGGTCTGACAGCATATTGCGGCAGCAGCTTCAGCGGGACGAAAGCTGCCTTTCTCTCCGGGACTTCAGGAGCGGTTTGTCTTTGACCTCCGCCAGTTTCTGTTCCCGGCGTCCGAGTATTTCGGCAGGCTTGGGCTTGATATCGCCTGATTTGGTAAGGGCCCACTTGGTCATCAGAGGTCCGGCGATCTCATAGACCAGAACGGTGAAGAGGATGATATTCCGGATCAGCTGGCCGTCTCCGGGAAGCTGGTCAGCAGTCACGCACATCCCGAGTGCGACGCCGGCCTGCGGAAAGAGCGTGATGCCAAGATAACGAATGACTTCTTTATTGCAGTTTACGGCTTTTGAAGACAGGCGCGCGCCGAAGTATTTCCCGAGGCAGCGGGTCAGGACATACACCAGGCCGATGAGCATGATGCTGCCTCTGCTGAAGACGGAGAGGTTGAAGCCGGCGCCGCTTAACACGAAGAACAGTACCAGAATAGGAACAGACCAGCGGTTGGCGCGGCCCATAAGATCTTCCGCGAGCGGAGAAATGTTGACAAAAAGCGTTCCCAGCATCATGCAGACCAGCAAAGAAGAGAAACCGATCGTTACAGGCCCGATTTTGAACGAGAGCATGGAAAGGCCCACGGTCAGAATGATAAAGGTGATCGTCATGGACAGACGGTTTGAGTTGGAATGGAACATGGTTTCCAGTTTTTTTAGGACCATGCCGGCGGCAGCACCGAGCAGCAGGGACAGAACGATCTCCAGCAACGGATCGATCAGAATCGATATCAGATCTGCACGGCCGGAACTAAGGGCTTTGGCAATGCCGAAGGAAACGGCAAAGACGATGAGCCCGACGGCATCGTCCAATGCGACTATGGGCAGGAGCAGGCTCGTGAGTTCGCCTTTGGCCTTATACTGCCGGACCACCATAAGTGTTGCGGCAGGAGCCGTGGCAGAAGCGATAGCACCAAGAGTGATCGCTGCTGGCAGCGAGAGCGTCTGCGGCATAAGAAAATGGATGCCGATCATAGCCAGATCAACTACGATCGTCGTAAACACCGCCTGTACAATGCCGATGATCGTAGCCTGGCGGCCTGTCTTTCTCAATGCGGTCAGATTGAATTCGGAACCTATGGAAAAGGCGATAAAGCCCAGAGCAACATCAGAGAAGACCGAGAGTGCTTCTACGTCGGTGCTGCTGGCAAACCCAAGCCCGGGAACGCCGAGGCGGCCAAGCACAAAAGGACCGGCCAGGATGCCGGCAATCAGATAAGCGGTAACGTCGGGCAGTTTAAAGCGGTTGAAAAGCCTTGTCATCATGAGTCCGGCAAAGAGTGCTGTTGCTATGGAAAGCAGCGTTGCCATAATCAAAAACCTTCTTTCCGGGAGCGTTGCGCCCCACAGCCGCTAACTGTATCACTTTTTTTGAAAAAAGCAACAGTTGCCTTTCGCTTCTTTTTGTAATATTCTTGCATGGGTTTCGCCGGGAAACAAAAAACCGCATAAGAATGCGGTTTGCAGAGGTGAAGCATAGGGGATTCGAAACCGAACGTGCTTTCGATTTTCATCGTGAATGATTAAGTTTCAGGCGACCACAGACGACCGCAAACGAAACCACATAACCTAAAACCACCACAGAAAGGAGGCTCCGGCGATTCCACTTCTTTCTGAACATACCCCAGTTAAGGTATCCTTTCTATTTCCAGCCTTCTTTATTACTGCCTGTTTCATAGGATTTACTGGTTAGGTGCGGGTAGTTGCTGCTGTCTTCACCATGCTTTTTGCCCCACGCCATATGCGGTACGGACAAAATGACTTCGAATTCCATCTCCCACAGATCCCTTGCTTTTCCAGCCTTTACTGCTTCATAGTACTCTTCACCGTTAGTTAATGCGCAGCATCGGGAATACAAAAAACTGTCATCAGAATGGCTGTAGTATTTACAAGCCTTTTTGAAATTCTTCTTTGTATCCAATTCATATAATAATTCTGCCATGATTTCATCAAAAGAGACATTTATCTTTTCCCCTTGTGGAACTACTTTCCTTTCATCCCCGCCCAATATCATTTTCCGCACGGATGAGTTTCTCGACTTGCATTCTAAATTCTGTTGCAAAAATCTTTATTGCTGTTCTCTTGATGATGGCGGAAAGGGAAAACAAGAAAACAAAAGCAATAACAGGAATGAATCCAACAAATATATTTTCCAATAATCCGTCAAAATAAGTCTTTATCAGGAAACATTGTAAGAGTCCAATAACCACATAGAAAAAAGAGAGAGCAAAATGTAAAGTTTTCAATTGCTTTCCGGCAATACGCAAAACTACCCCCGACGAACATATCGATTCTTCCACAGTGATTATCGGTAGAAACGAATTATAAAACAAAATACTGATTGGTTTGGGGTAATAGCAAATCACGTCACTATCTTCATTTTCATGCCTTTGAGATGTATAAGAATACCCTTGGACTTCAATAGAGGTTTTACATAGCTGTCCCAAATCAATATGTCTGCAATTTGGAAAACAAAGAAACACTTTTTTCTCCGGCATGTTATTCTCTCCTTGACGAACAAACTGGTTTTATAGCAATTCGCACACAACTTCTTGGAAAGCTACATTAATAACAACTCAAGAAAGGAGGCTCCGGCGATTCCACTTCTTTCTGGGAGGTAACTCGGGGAAGGTAACTCATGATTTTGCGTTACAGTCTAACTCGTACCACTTTCGCAGCGCTTTCATAAACAAACTGATGCGCTCTTTCTCCTCTTGAGTATCAGTTTGAAGGTTTTGCACAGTGTGAGACAGTAAGTCTCCATGTTTGGAATAAAACTTCTGCCAGGATCTATTGTCTGTGGATTCATTACTGCCAAACAGATCCAAGCTCCAAAGAAAACCCCGAAAGAAACTATCCAGTCGGAAGGAGTTGACAGTTCCTATCAATAAACCCAACCTGTTTTCATACTGGAGCAAAAGTTCAGGGACATAATTGCAGCTCCATGTGCCCGGATGTAAAGGTAGTAGTTGTGGCTCATTGTAAAGATCAGGCCGGTATTCCTGTAACAACTCGAAAAACTTGGAAAAAGCATCTTCGTCTGTATAATTATCTTCCAGTGCATTTAACCAATTGACTACGATATACTTGCTTTTCTTTTCTTCTTCGCCGCATAGCTCATTGATTATTTGCTTATACTCTGTTTTTGCCAGCGGCTTTGGAATAACGGACATTTTCTTATCTATCACGTCCCAATTAAAAACTTTATATCGTCGGCAGACAAAAGCATGAAACGGTCCGCGCCATGCCATGTGATATCCTAATATGTCACACAATGAACTGCCCAGGCCTAATAAAAAGGGCTCAAAGACTTGTAAAGAATCCCTTTCAAAAAGCGTCTGCTTTTCACGGAACACTTTCCACAAAACTCTGACTTCTGCTTCAGCTTTCGTCTCTTCCGCATACTCATCCAACCATTGAATCAAACCGATAATATGCTGATTGAATTCATTCAGTTCTTCTGCTGGAATCCATAATTCCTGATGATAGCTGCTGCCGACGGTATGCACATCGAAACGAGAGATGTATTCATCATCGATCTCGAAGCAAAGGACGTATCCTTTATGATCCTCGTTGTGCTTGGCATTCCATTTATAAGCGATTTCCCGGGCGTACTTTTCGTTCAGGACAGGATAAAAGATCGGCTGCTCCGGCAGACGCGGAGGGAAAGCCTTCCACCCGTTTTCTTCAATCAGTTTCAGTTCTGCTGTGCCTACTGGCCTGTATAGAATCATTGCTCACCCTTTGTCATTTCTTATGAATTCGACTTCAAACATGCCTCGGATATTCATCCGTGCCGGTATCGGATCCGAAGTCTTGCAAATCAGCCGTTTGTCGCTCCACTTCACAACATTTATATCCGTAATATCAGGAACGCATTTGCTGCATTCTTCATACAGATCGATCCACTTATCCGCTTCCACAGGGGTCATCGGATCGGTAAGATCCAACACAATGACGTTGTCCGGAGAGGCCCAGAAACAGCCGTCTACGGCTAACTGATCCGTGACTGCGTTATAGAAACAGTCACACCAGATAAATGTCTCTTTCGGCGTTTCTCCGTATGATTCCGCAGGAAGATAGCGCATACATTCGAGCGTATTCAGATCAAGCACGCTGTATCCGTACAGATCCTCATCGAAAACAAGGTAATCGCTGCCGTTGGAATGATGAATGATCTTTGCCATCCGGGACCTTCCGTCAAGGTTTTTCCATTCGAAAAGCATTTTGTCATTCTTGTACAGTCTGCAGATCTCTCCGTCGATAGGGGCATGACCGGGGATGCAGTGTTCCACATCGGCGAAGTAATAATGCCTGACACAAAAGCCGTCTTCCAGTTCGGTGACCCTTTCCGGTTCAGCGAAGGAAATCTTGGAAAAGACTTGTTCGTCAAGGGCTTTTACTCGTTTTATGTATTCATCAGTTCCGAAGTAATTCATTTTTCTCCACTAATACAATTTCTGTTTCTTTTTATTGGATTGTCTCTAATTCTTCCGGGTGTTCCGGATCTGGCCATTGTCTTAACGGCAACAGGTCCTTTCTCGAACAATCCTCTTCCCAAAAAGCCATTACAGCTTCTTCCGGCAGCTCCTCCCGGCACTTAATGAAAGAGGAGTAAACTTCCATCACATCATCTTCGAATACAGAAAAACAATCAGCGAAGGAAATCACTTCCGATTTCACGGTCTTTCCATACATATTTTGATAAGTATCATCGACGTATTCCTTGGCATATTGCTCAGCCTTCAGATATGCATCATCAAAAGAATCGGCGTCCAACATGATAATGGATTCTTCCAGAAAAACTTCGCCGGTCTCGACGGTATGTCTGATAATAAGTTTAACGCTGTATTTCATTTTTGCCTTCCTTTCATTGGCAACTCATAGTTTCGCCTCAGCGCTATTTGAATCGTTACATACTTTCCACTTCACATTGTATGCCTTGATAACACTTCCTTCGTAAGGATCCTCCGGTTCGCAGGAATCAGCCCAAAAAACACCTTCTTCTGAACTTATGCGAAATGTCGCATCAAATATATCTCTCATTTGCGGAAGAGAGGGCTTGATCTGAAAATAGGTTACTCCTTCAAAACAAAGAGATAAGACACCATACCAATTGCGAAACAAGGCAAGAACATTCCTGGTTCCGTAATCATCTTCGTAATAATGGAGGCTTTCCAGTGTTGAGTCGTGAAATCCTTCGAAGGATTCCATAAAATGCTTTATGTCTTCCTGTGTATTAAGATATGTCCACTCGTCTTTATCCGGCAGATCCTGCAACTGTATTCTGCAGTGCTTTTGAGGCAGGCTTAGTTTTGATAATAATTTCCCAAGAAAACCATTATCTTTACAGACGTCCGGATAGCCGCATAAATACTCGATTTCTCCCCAGTCTTTGTGCTGGCTTTTAGTATCTTTCTTTAGTTTCAGAAGCGCAGATCCGCTAAGTTCCATAAAACCGGATATGTCAGGTTGAATAATATGTATTTGACGAGCAAAAGTATTGCCAATATTGTCTAGTAAATCGACAAGCTCAAAACAATTAGAATGCGGATTTAGAACAATATATTTGGCAAAGGTACTGCTTATCAGATACCCGTATACGATGGAGTTGTAAGGTCGATCACCGTTTTGTTTTTCAACTCTAACATACATAAAGCAGGCAGCTCCTTTGTCTGATGGTTATCGTTTAATAGAAGCATAATCATTTAGATTATTCCGAGGAACACTTTATCTGCTTTTCTTATACCACTTTCATCAGTTTTTTTCAATTCAACCAAAAGGCAGTCACACTAAGCGACGGCCTTTTCTTTTTTGCGCTTATCATTTCTTAATTTTTTCTTAAATCGCATCTAACTGGAATAATTTTGCCTTTCCCGTGCTCTTGCCTTTGGAGGGATATTTTCGGCCAAAAGCAGATCCGTTCGCAAGGCAAAACAAAAAAACAAGCCAAGAATCAGTCGCCTCTGCATTGACTTATTTCCTACCGTTAACTGTTGAAGCCTGACGTAACTCGCGTAACTCGGCCATTTTGAGTTCCTAAACTATCGTCCTATAACTGAAAATGAAGCATAGGGGATTCCCCGACTCGGCGCTTCGGTTGACGGAGCATAGGGGATTCCCCGACTCGCTGCTTCGCAGCTCGCTGGATAATTCGACCGACGAATCACACGGCGCAAAGCTTGTATGATTCGGGTCTCATTGAGAACCCCTGCGGGGTTCTCATCCATCGTACCGTTTTTATTGCAAAAGCCGGCTATTCGCCGGCTTTTGCAATAAAAAGTGGAGCATAGGGGATTCGAACCCCTGACCTCCACACTGCCAGTGTGGCGCGCTCCCAGCTGCGCTAATGCCCCAGACGAGGAGTATTGTATCACAGCCGAAAAAAAATGCAAGCACTTTTTTCCGAAATATTGTATATTATAGATACACGACCCTGACAAGTGAAAGGAGCCCCTATGTTTCCCTCTTACAACATGGCTACGACGATGAAGAGTTCAACGATGGAGAACGATATCCTGCTGGCCGCAAAGGCCGGTTTCCGGCATATCGAACTGCGGAAGGAAAAGCTACTGAATTTTCTGCAGCGGGGCGGTACCCTGACCGGTCTGAAAACGCTTCTTGAAGATAACGGCATCAAGCCGATGTGCATCAACGCCCTTGCGGACATCAGTTTCCACAAGGGGCAGTCGCGCACGACGGTGCAGGAGCTCTGCCACTTCCTCTGCTATGCGGGGCAGTTCGTCGGCTGTCCGGACCTGGAGGTGATCGCTGCCTTCGGCGCGCCGACCGATGACCGTGAGGAGGTCACGGCGGAGACGGCAGGCGTGCTGGCCGAGCTTTCAAAGATCGCGGCGGACTATCACATGCGCCTCGCTCTGGAATACATGGGCGTTCCGAAAAACAGCGTGCGGACCTATGCCCACGCCATGGAGATCGTGCAGCGATCCGGAGCAGACAACGTGGGGCTTTTGGTTGACACCTGGCATCACTTTGCCGGCGGCTCGAAGCCGGAGGAACTGCTCGGCCCCGATTCGGATAAGATTTTTACCGTCCATATCGGCGACGCGCCGGACAAGGCACCTCTTACGCTTCGCCGGAATGAATGCATCTGGCCGGGCGACGGCGCCGCTCCCATCCCGGAAATGCTCCAGAACCTGCAAAAGGTCGGCTACGAAGGCATCGTCTCCGTCGAGATCTTCGATCCGGGCGTGCAGGCGATGGATCCCGAATCCTGCATTCCGCTCGCCTATGAGCGCACCGCGCAAGCCATGAAGGAAGCCGGTGTGCTCTGAGCGGTTCGCTCCCGATCATAAAAACACTGCCATCCGCTCGGGATGACAGTGTTTTTTTCTTATTTCAGCACGTCGGCGGTCGCTTCGTCCTCGTACTGGCGGGTGTACAGTTCTCTGTAGTAGCCGTTCAGCGCGAGCAGTTCCGCATGCGTTCCCTGTTCGACGATCTTTCCGCCCTTGACGACCAGGATGCAGTCCGCGTTCCGGACCGTGGACAGCCGGTGCGCGACCATCACGCAGGTGCGGCCCTTGATGATGGTGTCGATCGCCTTCTGGATCTTCTGCTCGGTGATCGTATCGACCGAGGAGGTCGCCTCGTCCAGGACCAGGATCTTGGGATCGGCCAGCACTGCCCGGGCAAAGCTGATGAGCTGCTTTTCCCCGGTAGACAGGAGCGAGCCGTCCTCGCCGACGTCGGTATCCAGGCCTTTTTCCAGCTTGGCGACCACGTCGTCCACGGAGACCAGTTTCAGCGCCCGCTCGATATCCGCGTCCGACGCGTCGGGATTTCCGTAGAGCAGGTTCTCCCGTACGGTCCCCGAGAACAGGTGCGGGGTCTGCAGCACGTATCCGAGAGCGCTGTGCAGCCACAGCTGGCTGCGCTCTCTGGCGTCCCGTCCGTCGATCAGGACCTGTCCCTTCGTCGGTTCGTAGAAGCGGCAGAGCAGGTTCACGAGCGTGGATTTGCCCGCGCCGGTCTCGCCGACGATCGCGATGCTGCTCCCGAAGGGGATCTTCAGGCTGAAATGCTCCAGCACCGTCTCCTCTCCGTCCGGATATCTGAACGTCACGTCCTTAAATTCAATGTCGCCGCGGATCTCTTCCCAGTTCTCCTTCTTCGGATCGAAGGAGTCGCCGTAGATCTTCAGCACTTCTTCGCTGTCCGTGACGTCCGACTTTGTCGAGAGGAGTTTCGTCAGCCGCTCGATGTTGACCTGCGTCGTGATGAAATCCGAGATGCAGTCGATGACCCAGCGGACCGGCTCCATCATGCCCGTCGCGTAGCTCATGAAGAGGGAGAAGGTACCGACATCTTCTGCCGCGAGCACCCCGCCCTTCCAGAGCACGATGGCAAGCGCGAGGGACGAAGCCAGGCTGATCGTGGAGGCAAAGAGTCCCCGGTAGCGGGCAGCCCGCACCGCCCATCGGCGCATATTGGCCGTCTCATCGGTGAAATCCTTCCCGATCCGCTGTTCGACCGCCAGGGTCTTGATCGTCCGCGCACCGGTGATGCCTTCGTTGAAGTTGCCGGTGATGCGGGAGTTGATCTCGCGGACCTCACGGTTGGTCGAGATCAGTTTCGCCTGGAAGATGCCGAAGAATACCGCGATGAGCGGCAGCACCAGCAGGATGAGCAGGGCAAGCCGCGCGTTGACGATCAGCATGACCGCGATCGCGCCGACCAGGTAGGCCATCTGCCAGCTGCCCTCGACGAGGGACCAGGAGAACAGGATGCCGATGCGGCCGGTGTCGCTCATGACCCGCGAGTGGATGTAGCCGACGCTGTTCTGGTTGTAGTACGAGAAGGACAGCGTCTGCAGGTGCCGGAACGCGAGAGCCCGCAGGTCGCGGTTGATGGAGGATTCCAGTTTCTGCGCCAGGTATCCGTTGATATAGTTGCCGACCGCGGTGACGAGAATGCTCGCCGCGTAGATCAGAATAAACCAGGGCAGGGTATCCAGCGTGCGTTCTCCCACGAAATGGTTCAGTGCGTAGCGCTGGTACAGGGGGATCAGGACGTCGATGATGCTCCCGAGCAGCCCCGTTGCGATCATGATGAGGATCTCCGGCCGGTAGCCTTTCACGTAAGGCAGGATCTTCGGGATCCCGAAAAACGGCAGGGAGACTTTTTCTTTCTTGTCATTATCCGGCATGGGGACCTCCTTCCTGCAGTTCCGCGAGGCCTGTCTGGATCTCGTAGATCTGCTGATAGATGCCGCCGGCGCTTCTCAGTTCGTCGGGGGTGCCGAGCTCCGCAATGCGGCCCTTGTCCAGCACCAGCACCGTGTCCGCCTGGGACAGCGTGGTGATGCGGTGCGAGATCAGGATGACCGTGGAGCCGGCAAAATGCGTCTTCAGCGCGGCACGGATCTTCGCATCGGTCTCGGTGTCCACGGCGGACAGGGAGTCGTCGAAGATCATGATGGGCGTCTTCTGCGCCAGGGTCCGGGCAATGGCTGCCCGCTGTTTCTGGCCGCCGGAAAGCGTCACGCCGCGCTCACCCACGAAGGTATCGTAGCCCTTCGCAAAATCCATGACCGTTTCGTCCAGACAGGCGGAACGGGAGACCTCCCGCACCTCTTCCAGATCCATTTCCGGTCTTGTGATGGCAATGTTGTCACGGAGCGTCCGCGAGAACAGGAAGGGTTCCTGCAGGACCATGCCGATGTTCCTGCGGAGATACCCGGTGTCGATGTCGCGGATGTCGACGTCGCCGACCGTGATCGTCCCGCCCGCTTCGGGCAGCGGATAAAGCTTGTTCAGGAGAGCCATCAGCGTCGATTTGCCGCTCCCGGTACCGCCCAGAATGCCCAGGGTCTTCCCCGCGGGCAGGCGGAAGCTGATGTTATGCAGCATTTCCGGGCTGTCCTCGTAGGCAAAACTGACGTTGTCGAACTCGATCGTCCTGTCCAGAGGAGGCGTCAGTCCTTTTTCCGAAGGCTTTTCCTCTTCGGCGGACATGATGTAGGCGATGCGGTCCAGGGACACGCCGGCCTTGCTCATCTCCGCGATCATGCGGCCGAGCATGCGGATCGGCCAGATCAGCATGCCGTTGTAGGTAATGAAGGCCACGTATTCGCCGGCAAGCATCTCGCCGTTTATGCAGCGGACCGCGCCGAAGATCACGACCAGCATGACCTGGAGGCTTCCCAGCACGTCTGCGCTGCACCAGTAGCGCGCCATGACGCGGGCGAGCCTGATCCAGAGGTTCGTATAGGATTCATTCTGCTCGGTAAAGCGGTCCATTTCGCGGCGCTCGCGGCCGAAGGCTCGCACCACGCGGACGCCGGTCAGGTTCTCCTGCACTCTTGCGGAAAGCACGCCTTCCGCTTCATCCGCCTCCTCAAAACCCTTCTCGATCCTCTGTGAGAAAATGAAGGAATAGATAAGGATGACCGGCATGAGCGACAGGGCGATCAGGGTCAGCTTCACGTCCATGCGCAGCATGAAGATGAGGGACAGCACCACCAGGATCACGATGCGGAAGACCTGCGTCAGCTGTTCGGAGACGAAGTTCTTCAGGGTGTCGATGTCGGAGGTGCAGCGCTGAATGATGTCCCCGGTGCGGTTTTTGCCGTGCCAGGCATAGGGCAGGCGTTCGATATGGTTGAACAGCGTGTCGCGCATGGTCTTGACGAGGGTCTCCGAGGCTTTCGTATCCGAGACCCGGAACAGGTACTGGGAAACCGCCTTGACGATCGCCACGATCACGATGGCGAGCGCCATGATCCAGAGATGCTTCGCAAGGTAGGCCATGCCGCCGATGCGCTCCACCAGATCCAGCACGAACTTCGGCTGAGTGGGCTCCGCGCCGCCGAGCACGTTGTCGATGGCCATGCGGATGATCTGCGGTCCCAGCATGTCTGCGAGCGCGCTGACGATGGCCGACAGAATGGCCGCAGCAAAGAGAAGCCAGCTTCCCTTAAGGAAGCGGCTTAAGATTTTCAGATTCTGCTTGGTGTTTTTCTTCTTGGTTTCCATTTTCGCACAAAAAAAGCGCCGCCCAAAGGCACGCTTGCATCAAAAGGTTCAGAGGCCGTATGGGGTTTCATGCAGACCGCAGCCCGATCCCACGGGCTCTGTCTGCCGTATTCAGTTCAGCGGGAATGTCCCTCCCAAAGGATGCTGATGATCATGATGCTGCCTCCTTTCCTGAATATTTATCATCAAACTGAACATACGTTACCATAAAGCCCCGTCCCTGTCAAGTGCTTCCCGCCGCCATAGACGTTAATTCTGAACAATAAACCGGGCAGAAGGCTTTTTCCTCCTGCCCGGTCTTCCGTCCGGATCACTCTCCGTCTTTTTCGTCTTCCTCGCCGACCAGTCTGACCGCGATGCGTTCCTCAGGATCGTCGATGCCGTTGTCTGCAAGCGACTTGCTGCAGGTCTCGATCAGGTCAAAGTAGGAATCCCAGTAAGTTTCGGTATTGCACCAGCCCCTCACCGTGAAGATGTAGGTATCGTCGTCGACCGCTGTCAGGCGCGCAAAGGGCGGCGGATCCGGAAGGATGCTTTCGCACTTTTCCGCCGCTTTGAGCAGCACGGATTTGACGAAATCCTGGTCGATGTCGTTCGTGATCTTGAAGTCCAGGTCGATCCGGCGGATCGGCTCCGCCGTCAAATTCGTCACGTTCGAACTCATCAGGTCGCCGTTCGGGATCAGGACCGTTTTGTTGTCAAGCGTCAGCAGTTTCGTATAGAAAATGCTGATGTCGCGGACGATACCTTCGGCATCTGCCGCATTGACATAATCGCCGACCTTGAAGGGCTTGAAGATGAGGATCAGGAAGCCGCCGGCAAGGTTCGCGAGGGCTCCCTGAAAGCCGAGGCCGACAGCCAGACCGCCGGAAGCGATCAGCGCAGCCACGCTCGTCATCGGCACGCCGAGGATCTCGATCAGTCCGACCACAAGGACCACGTACAGGAGTATCTTCACCAGTTTGGTAACGACCATTTTCACCGTCGGGTCCATTTTGGACTTCTCGACATGTTTGTTCACTCCCTTTGTGATCATTTTGATCAGCAGGAGGCCGACGATCAGTACGATGATCGCCAGTACGATCTTGCCTCCGGAAGTCGTCTCCGGTCATCCCGCTTATTTCTCGAATTTCTCCGCCGCTTTCGCCAGCAGATCCCTGATCGGAAGCTGCTGCGGGCAGACCCCTTCGCAGCCGCCGCAGCCGATGCATTCGGAGGCTTTGCCGTGCCCGTCGGCAGTCAGGGTGCCGTGATAATAGCCGCGCATGCTCCAGCTGTGGAAGATCTCATAGGCATTAACTGCCCGGAAGATGTCCGGGATGAGAATCCCCATCGGGCACTGGTTCTCTTCCACGCAGTAGCGGCAGCCGGTGCAGGGGATCTGCTTCGTTTCCCGGAAAATGCGGACGACCTCTGCGACCGCCGCCTGTTCCTTCTCATCCAACGGCTTGAAATCCTTCATCGTGGCGACGTTGTCTTCCATCTGCGCCATGTCGCTCATGCCGGAAAGGACCATGGCCATCTGCGGGAAGCCTGCGGCATAGCGGACCGCATAGCTCGCGTTGCTGCCGCCGCCGAGTGCCCGCAGCACCTTGTCGGCTTCCTCGGGAAGATTCACGAGATTGCCGCCCTTGACGGGTTCCATGACGATAACCGGTTTGCCGTGCTTCGCGCAGACTTCGTAGCAGCCGCGGCTGTCAACGGAAGGCTCGTCGTAGTCGATGTAATTGAACTGGATCTGAACGATCTCGATCTCCGGATGCTCCGTGAGGATCATGTCCAGCACCTCGGGCTTGTCGTGGAAGGAAATGCCGAAATGGCGGATCAGGCCTTCTTCCTTGAAGGCGTAAGCTGTCTCGTAGGCCTTGCAGGCCTTGAATTTCGGATAGTTCCGCGAGCCCTGGGCATGCATCAGGTAGAAGTCAAAATAGTCGACACCGCAGGCCTTCAGCTGCGATTCGATGAACGGGCGGATCTCCTCCTGCGAATTGAAGTAGGGTTCCGTCAGCTTGTTGGTGAGCAGGAATCTGCTCCTGTCATAGCGCTTCGCCACGCACTCTGCGATCGCGGTCTCGGACAGACCGTTGATGTAGCCGTGAGCTGTATCGAAATAGTTGAAGCCGGCCTCGATGAAGGCATCCGTCATGCGGCTGAACTGTTCCAGATCGACTGTCTTGTCGTCAAGCATGGGAAGGCGCATGCAGCCGAAGCCGAAATTGCCGTGTATCTCAGGGAAAAATTTGTTTTCTTTCATGGACCGACCTCCTTGTTGGATATGTGGGACTTCATGGTACTGCTGCGGTGAAGCCGGGCGCCGGCACGGTTGATACAGATCGGACGATCACTGATTCGCTTCCGCTTTTTTCTCTTCCTTCACCCTTATCCGCAGATCCTTGAAAAAGTCCTGCAGAACGGCGCTGCACTCCTCCTGCAGGACGCCGCCGGTGATCTCCACCTGGTGATTGAATTCGGGCATCTGCAGAATGTTGAGGATGGAGCCTGCGCAGCCAGCCTTGGGATTCATGGTCCCGATGACCACGCGGTCAATGCGGGACTGGACCAGCGCGCCGGAGCACATCTGGCAGGGTTCAAGCGTAACGTACATGGTGCAGCCTTCGAGACGCCAGTCGCCGAGCTTTCGGCTCGCCCTGTCGATGGCGATCATCTCGGCATGCGCCAGGGTCGTCTTCCTGCTTCTTCTCTGGTTGAAGCCGCGGGCGATGACCTTGCCGTCACGGACGATGACGCAGCCGATCGGGATCTCACCGATCGCGGCTGCCCGTTTCGCCTGATGCAGGGCTTTTTTCATGAATCTTTCGTCTTCGGTCATCGCTGCTCCGCCATTTCGAACCGTTTTTTGCCGACAGTTCGTACTGTTTGTTTTATTATAGCATAGGCGGAAAAATGCGGCAAGAAGCCTGACGCGCCGAAACGGCTGGAAAACGTGTTTTTCTTCTGCTATAATTTATCATCAGAACTTTTTCAGATTTTTTTGCGGGCTGACAGAACAGATCGACCGAAAAAACGCGTCTATATTGGCAGAGGAGGTTATTTCCATGGATGATGAAAAGATCGTGCAGCTTTACCTGGACCGAGATGAAGCCGCTATCCGGGAATCATCGGCAAAATACGGAAACTACTGCTATCTGATCGCGCACCGCATCCTCGGAGATCCCGACGATGCCGATGAATGTGTCAATGACACCTGGCTTCGCGCCTGGAACACGATCCCGCCGCAGAAACCGGCATCCCTCTCCCTCTTTTTCGGAAAGATCACGAGAAATCTTGCCATCGACCGCTACAGGGAGGCGCACCGGGTCAAGCGGGGCAGCGGCGAACGTCTGCTCGTCCTGGACGAGCTCGGCGATCTGGTTTCCGGAAAAGACGATCCGAGCACCCTGCTGCAGGCAGAGGAGCTGAAAGCGGATATCAACAGTTTTCTGCTGTCTCTCCCGCCGGAAAAGCGCTATATGTTCATTCTGCGTTACTGGTACGCCGAAAAACCCTCAAATATCGCCGTGCGCTGCTGCATGACGCCGAATCAGGTCTCCTCAGCATTAAGGCGGATCCGGAAACAGCTTCAGCGCTATCTGAAAAAGAAAGGTTATGAATTATGAAAAAGGAAGATCTGTTTAAGCTTCTTGCGGATATGGACGAAACAAGTGTTGAGGAAGCGCAGCACTTTCATACGGAGGATAAATCGAAGCGGAAGAACCGGGGATTCTACGGTATGCTGGCAGCCCTGATCCTCCTGGTGGTCATAGGCATTCCGGTCCTGGGTAACATAACCCGGAGGGTCTCTGTCATGAAGGTCCTTGCCGCCGGGCCGGAAGTACTCGATTATGACAAATTCTGCGACGATCAGATGAGAAAAGTCGCTGTTTCTCTCCAGTACAAGCACGGTCCTGCTTCGTATTACAGTGCGCTGATGAAAGAAGTTCTGACCGCCGAAGATGACAATACCGTCTGTTCCCCGCTCAACACCTATCTTGCCTTTGCAATGCTCGCCGAGACCTGTGAAGGAAATACAAGGAAACAGATTCTTGACATGCTGGGCGCGGCGGATATCGAGACCGTTCGCAAGACGGCGGACGCCCTTTGGAAGGCAAATTCTGCGAACACCCCCGTTCTGACCTGCCTGCTCGGAAACTCGCTCTGGCTGAAAAACCGGATCGCTTTTAACGAATCGACGCTGCAGACACTGGCGGAGCAGTACCACGCTTCTTCTTTCCGCGGAGAAGCCGGCTCCGACAAGATGAACAAAGCCCTGCAAAAATGGACAGACGAAGCCACCGGCGGCCTGCTTTCCGATTATGTCAAAGACCTCAAGACCACGCCGGATACCGTGATGGCGCTTCTGTCCACCCTGTATTTCAAAGCGGCATGGGAAAACGCTTTCCAGCCCGAGCTGACTGAACCTTCGGTATTTCACGGCACAAAGGGCGACACCGAAGTTCCGATGATGCACGCGGTCATCCCGTGCGATGCAGGAAAAACCGATCGCTTCTCTGCCGTCCGAATTCCGCTGCACGGGCTGGGAAGCATGATCTTCTATCTTCCGGCAGAAGGAATCGGCGTCAACGATCTGCTTGCCGATCCTTCCGCCCTGAATTCGGTATGGAGAGAATCTTATACCAGCGCGGATCTGTATCTGCCGAAATTCAAGCTCTCGGCAAAGACTGACCTCCTGCCGGTCCTGGAAGCGCTCGGCGTGACCGACGCGCTTGACCCCGCAAAGGCGGATTTCTCTCCTCTTACCGCGGAAAAACCGCTGTATGTCAGCAAGGCGGAACATGCGGCCGCGGTCGAGATCGATGAAAACGGAGTGACCGGCGCCGCCTATACCGTGATCTACGTCGATGAGGGTGAGTTCGCCCCTGCTGATCCGATTTCACTGACCTTCGACCGCCCCTTCCTCTTCACGGTAAATGGTCCGGACGGCAGCATCCTCTTTGCCGGAGCCGTGAGGAATATCACGGAATAAAGCATTTCCCTGCCATATCATTCAAATTTTGCCGCGGAGGGCCCGCCCCTCCGCTTTTTATGCCGCGGATAATCAAAAAGTTCAATTTTACCCTGAAATCAGCCGAAAAACCGCTTTATTCTTGAACTTATTTGTGCTATGCTGAAGGTGACGAAGCAGTTCGTAAAAATCATTTTCCGATCACAAGGAGGATTTTATCATGATTATTGGCTGCCCTACTGAGATCAAAGCCCAGGAAGGCCGTGTCGGCGTGACTCCGGCGATGGTCTACGCATTTGAAAAAGCCGGCCACCGCGTACTCATTCAGAAAGGCGCGGGTCTGGGAAGCGGCTTCCCGGATGAGGAATACGCCGCGAACGGCGCGGAACTTCTGGATACCGCAAAGGAAGTCTTCGACGCGTCCGAGATGATCATCAAGGTCAAGGAACCGCTTCCTGCCGAATACGATCTCTTCCACGAAGGCCAGATCCTGTTTACCTACCTGCACCTCGCGCCCGATCCCGAACAGACCGAAGCCCTGCTCCGGAAGAAAGTCATCGGCATCGCCTATGAAACCGTGCAGCTCGCAAACGGTGCGCTTCCTCTTCTCTCCTGCATGAGCGAGATCGCGGGCCGCATGGCGGTCCAGGTCGGCGCGCACCTGCTGGAAAGCCCCGTTTCCGGCGGCCGCGGCATCCTTCTTTCCGGCGTTTCCGGCGTGGAGAAGGGACACGTCGTCATCATCGGCGGCGGCACGGTCGGTACCAGCGCCGTGAAGATCGCCATCGGCATGGGCGCGAACGTGACCGTCATCGACATGAACGCGCAGCGCCTGGCCTACCTTGACGATATCTTCGGCAGCCGCATCCAGACGCTCATGAGCAACCCGTTCAACATCGCGAAAGCTGTGGAGAGCGCGGACGTCGTCATCGGCTGCGTGCTGGTGCCCGGACGCCGGACGCCCGTCCTTGTCACTAACGAGATGGTCTCCCACATGAAGCGCGGCAGCGTCCTCATCGACGTCGCCATCGACCAGGGCGGCTCCATCGAAGCCATCGACCGCATCACGACCCACGCGGATCCCTTCTATACCAAGGAAGACGGTATCATCCGCTACTCGGTCGCGAACATGCCCGGCGCCGTGCCGAGAACCTCCACGCTGGCACTCACGAACGTCACCCTGCCGTACGCGCTGAAGATCGCGAACCTGGGCGCGGAAGGCGCCTGCAAGGCCGATCCCGCCATCATGAAAGGCCTGAACGTCTACAAAGGCCTGCTGACCTACAAGGGCGTTGCCGACGCGCAGAACCTGCCGTACACGCCTGCGGAAGAAGCGATCGGGTAAAGATCGGATATCAAAAAGAGCGGTCCCCGTCATATCGGGGATCGCTCTTTTTCGTGAAAAACAGGCCGGTCATCCAGGCCATAGGCAGAGATTTCCGCGCGGCTTCGCCGTCATTCCGGCAGGAAAAAGTTTACTGCGTTCTGATAACAGACCGCCTTCACCATTTCTCCGAGGACTTCCGTATCCGCGGGGTAAAGCCCTTCTTCTGCGACGCGGCCGAGCTTTGCGCAGAGGATGCGGCGGAAATATTCGTGCCGCACGAAAGCCGTAAAGCTCCGTGAATCCGTCAGCATGCCGGGGAACAGGGCCAGTGCGCCGGTCTCCATCAGTTCCTCCAGCTGTCTTTTCATGCCACGGATGTTGTCATTGAACCACCAGGCGGCGCCGTAGCGCACCGTCGGCGCAAAATTGACGGCCATCGTTGCGAAAAGCATGTTGTCGGCCGGATTCAGATTGTAAAGGATCGTCCGGGGAAGGGCGTTTTCCCGTTCCAAATCGGCGAGGAATGCCGCGACGGCTTCCGGATCCGCCGAACGGCCGATGCTGTCTGCGCCGGCGTCATGTCCGATCCTCCGGAGCAGGCGCGGGGAGGTATCGCGGATGGGACCGAGATGCAGCTGCATGGCCATCCCTTCCTTCGCGTAAGCCCGGCCGAGCCTGCGGAAACGTTCCGCGAAGACCGGATCGGTAAGATACGGGAAGCCTGCGAAGCCGTGGTCGGCCAGAAGACAGCCGTTTTCGCGGAAAAAGCCGAGCGCTTTTTCGAGCGCCGTATCGAGGTCCGCCGCCCCGTACTTATCCATAAGAGCGTGCGCGGCCTCCCCTTCCGGGTCAAGGATATAGCGGTCCGGGCGGAAGCAGGGACGGACTTCAAAAGGAATGCTCTTATCCGCCCTGATCTTTTCGTGCCATTCGAGAAGATCCGCGGGATCGTCCGTCGTGCAGAGGATCTTCACGTTCATCTTCTTCAGCAGGCTGACGCAGTCAAATCCCTCTCCCCGCATCATTTCCTGCGTTTTCTCCCAGATCTGCCCTGCCGTTTTCGGGCTCAGCAGTTCCGTGATCCCGAAATAGCGCTGCAGTTCCAAATGTGTCCAGTGATACAGGGGATTGCCGATCAGTTTCGGGACCGTCGCTGCCCAGGCATCGAACTTTTCACGGTCAGAGGCATCTCCCGTAATGTATTTTTCCTCCACGCCGCAGGCCCTCATCGCACGCCACTTGTAGTGGTCGCCTTCCAGCCAGAGTTCGGTCAGATTCGCGAAGCGCCGGTGCTCCGCCAGTTCCCGGGGAGAAAGGTGGTTATGGTAATCGAAAATCGGTTCCTTTTCGGCATACGCATGGTAGAGTTGCCTTGCCGTCCGGGTATCGAGCAGAAAATCTTCTCCGAATAAGGTACTCATGCTTTAAATCTCTCCTTGTCGATCCAGAGTCCGAGGGCCGGGTTCGGGATGTAAAAGACCTCTTCTCCGTCCACTTCGTTCATGCCGGGGTGAAGCGCTTCCGGATCGTATTTTCGGCAGGTTTCCGCAAAGTCCGCAGACCTGTAGCCGACGCTTTCGATCTCTTCCCGGGAGATGT
>CACWLA010000007.1 GCA_902761665.1 uncultured Lachnospiraceae bacterium
GGTGCCGACGGGATTCATCCACGTGCCGGCGGTGCCGGAACTGGGGCATCCCGACATGCCGTCCATGGAATTCGACATGATCTATGAGGGCATCTGCGCGGCGCTGGGGGCGGTGGCGGAAAGCATGGAGTGAGAAGATCCTTCGCTGCGCTCAGGATGACAGAGTAAATAAAACACGCCGGGCGGCTGCTCGGCGTGTTTGCTGTTTTGCGCTTCCTTTTTCAGTTCTGTTCTTACCCTTAATATCTCAGGCTCGCGATATAGATCTCGCCGTCCGGGGCGGAAATGCCCGGGTCTTCGAGGCTGAGGCTCGCGGTGCGGCCGGCCTCCTCCATGGCCAGGGTGAAGTGGCAGAGTGCGATGCCGATGTCGATCTTCTGGGTATCGAAGAGGCGGCCTTCGCCGAAGCCCTTGTTGCGCTTCAGGTAAAAGTGCGCGGCGCCGTCCGCAAGGACGATCCGCCAGGGCTGGTAGTTGCAGGCGGAGGGAGCCCATCTGACGGCTTCGAGCGCATCGGCAAGATCTCCGGCGCCGTCTGCCGTAAGAGGCGTTTCGAAACTGCCCCGGAAGAAGAGCTTTTCGAAGGCAAAACGGCTGTCAGCCGAGATGCCCTTACGCATCATGATCTCGCGGAGGGATCTCTTCGCGGCTGCCCGGCCGAGCGGGCTCACGCAGGGCATGATCTCGCCGTCCTTCACTTCCGCGGCGCGTTCGAAGCTCTTCCGGTCCATGGTCCCGGCGATCCAGGTGGTGCCGATGCCTTTTTCCGCAGCAAAGAGGACGAGGCGCTCGAAGGAATATCCGAAGGCTTCCTCAGCGTGCGGGACTTTCGGGACTTTGGCCGTGACGTAGGTCTTTTCGCCCACGATCACGGGGCTGGAAAGCCCGGCCTTTTCGGTATCGAGGATCACCCATTCAAGCGGAATGCCGTAAGGGTTTTCCGCCGTGCGGGCAAAGGCGAGAAGTTCCTGCAGCTCGCTTTCGGAAAGCGCTCTGCCGTCAAAACTGCGGACGCTCCTTCTGGAGCGGACTGTGGATAAAAAGCTCATCGTTCGTATTCCTCCAATATCAGG
Source organism: uncultured Lachnospiraceae bacterium (assembly GCA_902761665.1). Taxonomy (GTDB): domain Bacteria; phylum Bacillota; class Clostridia; order Lachnospirales; family Lachnospiraceae; genus UBA6987. Next base: position 1,074 of record CACWLA010000007.1, read on the forward strand.
AAAGGGTCATTCCTCCGCAAAATCGGTATCCATCGCGGTCTGCAGGGCATAGTCGGGGAAGGCTTTCTGCACGTCGGCAACGGCCTCCGCAAACGCGGCCCGGCGGTCCTTCGCATCGAAGCTGATGACTAGGTCGAAGCGCATGGTCTTCGGCTCCTTCACGAGGTAGAAGCCGTGCATCTGCCGCACGTAAGGGTGCGCAAAGACGATCTCCCGTACCTTCTTCTGCGCGGCGATGACCTCCTCGTCCTTCGTGTTCATCGAATAGACGCCGATGGCAGTCAGGATCACCTGATGCTCCTTGTAGACGGTCGTCTGGATGTTCCGGAGGAGCCTGTCCAGCTGATCGGCCGAATAGGTATCCGGGACTTCGATGTGGATGGAGCCGTTCCAGGCGTCCGGTCCGTAGTTGTTGAGGACCAGGTCGTATGCGCCGTGCACGCCGGGGAAGGACGTTACGGTCTTCTTGATCTCCCGCGCGAGCTCCGGATCGTTCTTTTCGCCCAGGATCTGCGAGATCGTATCCTTCAGCATCTCCACGCCGGACTTGATGATGACGAGGGAGATCACGGCGCCCAGCCAGGCCTCCAGGGAGATCCCGAAGATCAGGAAGATCGCTGCCGCGACCAGGGTCGAAGCGGAGATGACGGAGTCGAGCGTCGCGTCCTCGCCGGAGTTGACGAGGGAGTCCGAATTGACCTTTTTGCCGACGCTCTTAACGTACCGGCCAAGCACGATCTTGACGACTACGGCGACGCCCACGATGATCAGCGAGAGCGTTCTGTAGTCCGGCGTTTCCGGATGGATAATCTGCTTCACGGATTCCGTGAAGGAGGTGACGCCGGCGTAGAGCACGATCACGGAAATGATCATGGCGCTCAGGTACTCGATGCGGCCGTAGCCGAAGGGGTGCTTCTTGTCCGGCTCGCGGCCGGCCAGCTTGGTACCGATGATGGTGATGAGGGAACTTCCCGCATCCGAAATGTTGTTGACCGCGTCGAGTACGATGGCGATGGAATTCGCCGCCAGCCCGATCACAGCCTTGAACGCCGCGAGAAAAACATTGGCGACGATCCCGATGATGCTGGTCCGTACGATCGTTTTCTCGCGGCCGGCATTTGTCTCGCTCACGGCGTTCAGTTTAGGCATTTTGTTCTCCTTTTCGGCAGTCCGGAGCGCTTACAGCGCGGCTTCGACGGCCTTTCTGACTTCCTTCATGTCGACGGTGGGTTCGAAACGGGCAATGACGCTGCCTTCACGGTCCACCAGGAACTTGGTGAAGTTCCACTTGATGTAGGCTTTGTCGCCGAACTTCTTGTTGTTCATTTCCGTGAACTTGTTCAGCGCGGCGAACTTCAGGCCCTTGCCGAAGCCCTGGAAAGGCTTTTCGGTGGCCAGCCAGGCAAAGAGCGGGTCGGCGGTCTCGCCGTTCACGTCGATCTTCCTGAACTGCGGGAACTCGGTGCCGAACTTGATCGTGCAGAAATCGTGGATCTCGTCGTCGCTGCCGGGCGCCTGATTCGCGAACTGGTTGCAGGGGAAGTCCAGGATCTCGAAGCCCTTATCTTTCAGATCTTTGTACATTTCCTCGAGGGGTTCATAGTGCGGGGTGAAGCCGCAGCCGGTCGCCGTGTTGACGATCAGAAGGACCTTGCCCTGATATTCCGACAGGCTGACTTCCGCACCCTGTCTGTCCGTTACGGTAAAATCGTAAACCTTGCTCATGATTCGTTGCTCCTTTTCATGTTTTATTCTGCCGTCCTGCCGGCGTATGCTGTAAGCAGCTCCTGGCTGCGGGGGTTCAGGCTTCACGGCCTGCCGCCCGCTCTCCGTCCAGCATCTTGTACAGAATGCCGTAGAGCGCTGCCGCTTCGGCGGGTTCGAGGTGGAATTCCCGGGCAACGGTCTCCGGAACGCAGATGGCTTCGTCCCGCAGCTTTTCTCCGGCCTCGGTCAGCGTGATCACGAGATTCCGCTCGTCGCCCTTGTCCCTGACCTTTTCGATGTAGCCCTTGGCTTCCAGCTTCTGCAGGAGGGGCGTTACCGTGTTGGACTTCAGGAAGAGGGCTTCGCACAGAAATTTCTCGTTGACCTGCTTTTCCTCCCACAGCACCATCATGACGATGTACTGCGTGTAGGTGAGGTCGAGCTTGTCGAGGGCTGGCTTGTATTTCCGGGTGATCATGTTCGAGACGGCGTACAGCGGAAAGCACAGTTGGTTCTTCAGTCTCAGAACGTCGTATTTATCTTCCATGGTGAATACCTCGCATTCGGATGAGGGGGCGGTCCGGAGACCGACTGCCTGAAAAATGTCGCGTGCGACACGTTTCGGGATGATCATATCGCGTGCGACTTAATTTGTCAACAGCTTTTTTCGCACGGGAGAAGAATTTTTGCACAAAAACAACTTGCGCGGGAAGACTAAGTGGTATACATTTATATTCGGCTGAAAATGCCCCATTTTCACATGAAAGAGGTTTGATGCATGAGAAAGATCCTGTTCGGCGTATCTGCCGCGACTCTGGCCCTGCTTTACGGTCTGCTGGCCCTCATCCTGCTGATCGTTTTTGATCTGGTTGGCGTACCGCTGATCGTTGCCCTGATCGGTTCCGCGATCGCGCTGTTCATTCAGTTCCTGATCTCGCCTCCCCTGACGGACCTGACGCAGCGGCTGTTTTATAAGACGAAGTTTGGCGCGGACGTGCCGGAATACCTTCGCGAATTCATCGAAGAGGTATGCCGGGAACATAAGATGAAATACCCGAGGATCGGTTATATCGACGACGGCGCCCCGAACGCCTTTACATACGGCCACACGAAGAACAACGCCCGCATCGTGCTGACGCGGGGCATTTTCGAACTGCTGACGGAAGATGAAGTGAAGGCTGTTGTCGCGCACGAACTGGGCCACGCGGTCCACTATGACATGCTGCTGATGACGGTGGCTGAACTGGTCCCGATGGTGCTCTACGGCATCGCGAGAGGCCTCCTGGAAGGCGCGAAGAGCTCTACCGGCGGCGACAGCGACGACAACAAGACGGCGGCTGCGGAAGCGGCGGTCGCGGCGATCGCGTACGTCCTCTACATCGTTGCGCAGTACATCGTGCTGTGGTTCTCCAGAACGAGAGAATATTTCGCGGACGAGTTTGCCGTGGATGCGACCCGGGATCCGGAGTCGCTTTCCCGCGCACTGATCCAGATCGGCTTCGGCCTCAGCACGCACGCTGATATCAAGGCCAAAAAGGACAAGAAGAGCGGCATGAGCGCGTCTGCCACGAACGCCATGGGCATCTTCGATACGAAGGCTTCCAAGTCCCTCGTGGTCAGCTGCTTCGTGAACGGTGAGATCGACAAGACGCACATCAAGAATGCCATGAAGTGGGAACTCTGGAACACCTGGGCAAAGTGGTACGAACTGAATTCCACGCACCCGCTGATCTCGAAGCGTCTGCAGGCGATCGACAGACTGGCGCCGCAGTACGGCAAAGCCCCCTTCGTGGAGTTCGACCTTGTCAAGCCGGAATCCTACTTTGACGATTTCCTTCGCGAGATCGGCATCGGCATCGCTCCCGTCATTGCTTTCCTGGGAGCGGGTGCGACCGGCGCCTTTTTCTACTTCACGGAGAAGATGTCGCTGCTGTGGATCCCCGCGGCGCTCCTTATCCTTTCCGCGATCCTGTCCCTGCTGAAGTATCGCTTTACGCACCCGACCAAGGCTTACCATGAAGCGACGGTCGCCGGCCTGATCGCCGAACCGAAGGTCTCCGGCATCCGCAGCATCCCCTGCGAACTGCAGGGCACCATCATCGGCCGCGGCGACCCGGGCTGCATCTTCAACGAAGACTTCGTGCTGCAGGACGAGACCGGTATCATCTTCCTGGATTACAATCAGCCGCTGTTCATCCTGAACAAGATCTTTGCAATTTTCAAGGCGAAGAAGAACCTTGACCGGACTGCTGTCATCCGCGGCTGGTACCGCAGAAGCCCCATCCCGTACGTGGAACTGTACACGATGGAGATCGGCGGAAAGACGAAGAAGATCTTCACCTACGGCGTGGGCAAGGTGCTGCGCTGGCTGTACCTGCTGATCGCCATCGCTGCGCTGGCAGCCGTGTTCGTGCTTCTGTAAGCCGGACCGCTCCGAAAGAGACGCCCCTGAAGAACAGGCGGCGCGCAGAAAATGAAAAGCCGGAGGCTGACAAAGGTCAGTCTCCGGTTTTTTGCTGCCGCATTTACCGGTCCGCGGAGGGCTTACTTTTTGTATTCCTCCAGGACCTGCTTTAAGAGCAGGGGGTCGTCCGTCATGATGGCATCCGCGCCGCGCTCGATCAGGAAGCGCATGTCATCCGCATCGTTGATGGTCCAGTACTGTACCGCGATGTTCCTCCGGTGCGCGCGGGCAATGTAGGTCTTCCAGGTAAGATCCAGCTGGATCCCCTTCACGTCGTACGCCATGGGAACTTGCAGGCAGGCAAAATCCACGTCGGCGAAGAGGTTGACGCGGAGCAGCTGGGAGACGATGAACTTCCGTGCCCCGGCCGTCGAAGCGCCTCTGAGGAGCGTCGGGTGGTTTGCCTGCAGATCGGCTTCGATGGCAGGGTGGAAGGTCCCGACGACCAGGTTGTTCTTATAATCCGGGAAGCGTTCCGTGAGGGTCCTGTCGATGATCTCAGCCGCCTTGAAGCCGGTCTCGCCGTCATTCTTGATCTCCACAATGAAGAGGAGGTCCTTCCGGGTATCGTAGAATTCTTCCAGCAGTTCGTGGAATTCGAGGATCTTGAGGCCGAGCCTTTCCTGCTCCTCCTCGGAGGCGTCCCGGTAGGGATAGGGATCATCGCTGCTCAGGGGATCCATGAAGTTGTAACCCATGTTGTAAGCCTTGAGCTCCGCCAGCGTGTGCTCGCCGATGACCACCTTCTCTGCGCCTTCGGGGCAGGCCATGCGGTTGATCGAGGAGTCGTGGCTGTACACGAGGTGGCCGTCGCTCGTCATCCAGAGGTCGGTCTCGCAGATCTGGATGCCGTATTCGTTCACGGCCTTCCGGTAGGCGAGGAGCGTGTTCTCGGGATTGCTGATGCCGCCGCCGCGGTGGGCGGCGATCATAGGCAGGGCGCCTTTTTCCTTGATGAACGGATTTTTCTCCATCACCTTCTTCGGCGGGATCAGATTGATTATGAGAAAGAAGAGGACGATCACGCCCAGGATGCAGGCGAGGGTCTTCAGGACCCGGCCTTTTTTCTTTTCTTTCTTCGCGGCGGGTGCCGCGCTTTGTTCCGTACTCATTTCCGGCCTCCTACAGAAGTTCGATGCCGGCCTCCCGGCAGGCACTGATCATTTCGGCCGGCCAGACGGACGCCTGTACCTCGCCGATATGGGCTTTTTTCAGGAAATACATGCAGAGCCGGCTCTGCCCGATGCCGCCGCCGATCGAAAGCGGCAGTTCGTCATGCAGCACGGCCTGATGGAAAGGGAGCTCCCGCCTGTCCTCGCAGCCGGAGGCGCGGAGCTGCCGGTCCATGGCGTCGGCGTCGACCCGGATGCCCATGGAACTGAGCTCGAAGGCGCATTCCAGCAGCTCATTCCAGAGCAGGATGTCGCCGTTCAGATCCCAGTCGTCGTAGTCGGGCGAGCGGCCGTCGTGCGGCTGTCCGCTTGCGAGAGGACCGCCGATCCCTTCGATGAAGACCGCCTTCTTCTCACGGCAGATCCGGTCCTCGCGCTGCTTGGGGGAAAGATCCGGCCAGCGCTCTTCGAGTTCGCGGGCCGTGATGAAGAAGATCTCGTTCGGGATGTCGTTCCGCAGTTCCTCGTAGCAGCGGTTGACGTAATCGCTGAGGTTCCGGATCGCGTGATAGATGGTCGTGACCGTACGGTGCAGGTATTCGCGGGTCCGTTCCTCACGGGTGATCGTTTTCTCCCAGTCCCACTGGTCCACGTAGACGGAGTGGAGATTGTCCAGCTCTTCGTCCCGGCGGATCGCGTTCATGTCCGTATAAAGGCCGCGTCCGGCTTCGATCCCGTACTTGCCGAGCGCGTAGCGCTTCCATTTGGCCAGGGACTGCACGATCTCGGCGGTCTCTTCGTCTATGCCCTTCAGCGTGAAGGCAACGCGGCGTTCAGTGCCGGTCAGGTTGTCGTTCAGGCCGGAGCCGGGCAGTACGATGAGCGGCGCCGAAACGCGCCGCAGCTTCAGATGGTAAGCCAGTTCATCCTGGAAATAATCCTTGATCTTCTTGATGGCCCGCTGGGTCTCCATGGGGTACAGAACGGGCTTGTACCCGGGCGGCAGGATCAAAGCCATGGCAGCCTCCTTTCAGGGAGCCGTATCTTCCCGCGGCATTTGAAATATCCGCGGATCTTGCTATAATAATAGGGCAGGACGAGCGGTCCTGTCAATTCAAAACGAACAATGAGGTATCTGCCATGAGAACGAAACTGAGTATCACCGAGGGCATTTTCCCGATGCCCGTACTGATGATCGCGACCTACAACGAGGACGGAAGCGTCAACGTGATGAACGGCCGCCTGGGGCACCATGCAGGAGCGGGATACGGTCGTTCTGAACCTCACCGAGAGCCATAAGACGGTGAAGAACATCAAGGCGAGAGGCGCCTTCACGGTCAGCATCGCGGACGCGGCGCACGTGGCCGAAGCCGATTATTTCGGCGTCGTTTCCGGGAACAAAGTCGCGGATAAGCTCGCGGGCAGCGGTCTTACCGCAAGCCGCGCGGAGACGGTCGATGCGCCGGTCATCAACGAATTTCCCCTCTGCCTGGAGTGCAGGTTCATTGAATATCAGGATAATGAATACGGCTGCGGCGTGATCGGAAAGGTCCTGAATGTCACCGCCGATGAGCGCGTGATGGTGGATGGAAAGCCGGACATGTCACTCGTGAACGCCATTGCTTTCGACCCCTATACCCACGGCTACTACAAGGTGTCCGAGCGTGTCGGCGATGCCTTTAAGGACGGCCTGAAACTGAGATGATCGTTCAGGGACATAAGGAAAGCCCCCCTCTCCGCGAGGGGGCTTTTTGCGTAGGATCATTTCCGTGCGGAGCAGATGCCGGACAATGCGAAAGTCATCTGCCGCGCGACATCATGATGCCGATCAGGACGGCAGCAATCATTTTTTTCATCATTCTTCCTCCTTCCAGACTTCCTTCGCGAGGCGGAACACCGCCCAGGCTTTCGGCCAGCCCACATACATCGCCGCGTGCGTGACGATGGCGGCGATCTCTTCCTTCGTGACGCCGTGGGTCTTCGCGTTCTGCAGGTGGTAGGTCAGGGACGAATCGGTGATCCCCGACGCCATCAGGGCGACGACGGTCACGATGCATTTGGTCTTTACGCTGATGGCCTCTTCGTTCCAGACTTCTCCGAAAAGCACGTCGTCGTTGAGGTGCGCGAACATCGGCGCGAAATCGCCGAGCTGGGTCCTTCCGGCGGTCTGTACTATCTTTTCACTCATGGTTGTTTCCTCTGCATAATGTTTTTTTCAGAAATTTCACCCTCTGCTCGATCAGTTCCTTCACGATCCCGCTCCGCAGCATCATGTCATAGCCGTGGACGGTGCCTTTCGTATTGTGCAGCTCGACGGGGATCCCGTTTTCACGGAGCTTTTCCGCATAGAGGATCGCGCCGTCCCGCAGGCAGTCGAATTCCGCGGTCTCTATGTAGGTCATGGGGATGCCTGCGAAGGACTCCGCCTCGATGGGAGAGCGGTAGGCGAGCTTTCCTGCGGACTCATCCTGCACGTACCACTCGCCGTAGGTGTTCATGTCTTCCGTATTGCACATGGGCGTGTCGGTGTAGAGGCGAAGCGATTCCGTTTCGCCGCAGTTGCCGACGGCCGGATAGGTGAGGAGCTGAGCACAGGGAACGGGGAGTCCCCGGTCGATCGCCATGAGGGTAACGGTCATGGAGAGCGTTCCGCCTGCGCTGTCGCCGCAAACGGCGATCGGGCTTCCTCCCGCAAGGACAAGGAGCCGCCGGTAAGCGGCAAAGCAGTCTTCCGGCGCCGCGGGGAAGGGGTGCTCCGGGGCGAGCCGGTAGTCGGGAAAGAGCACGCGGCAGCCGACGCGCTCCGCGTAGATCCGCGCGAGATCATACTGATACGGCGCGGCAGGAAAGGCGTAGCCCCCGCCGTGGCAGTAGAGAAGGCACGCCTTCGTCTTTTCCTCCGTCGGGACGCAGAGAAGCGCCCGCATAGAATGATCCCCGACGGGAATGATGAGCTTCTCGACCATGACCCTGCGGTCCGAGCGCTGACGGTCGAAGAGCAGCCCCATCATCTTCTGCATGCGCGGCATGCTTTCCTTCTTCAGGGGCGGGCGGATCACGGAGAGGAGTTTAAAGTCGGGATGAATGTCGTATTGCTTTTTCATGTCATTTCCTACCGGACGGCAGTTCCGGCCATTCATGCCGAGGGGCTGCGGGACCTGCCCGGGTCGTACGCCAGGCTGTATCTGGTGACCCCGTTTTCCGCCGTGCGCGTGCCGTACAGCTCGCAGCCGAGGTGGCGGTACATATCTGCGTAATCTTTCATGTCCGTGTCAAAAAGGAGGGGGATGCCGAGCACATCCGCTTTTTTCTTTGCGAGATCAACGAGTCCGGAGGCGATCCCCTCACCCTGATGTGCTTTGTCCACGCAGACCATCAGGGCGTCCAGATGCCGTTTCTTCGCGAACTTTTCGTTCGCACGGCCGATCTCGTTTGCATAGCGGAGGATGGCTTTCATCCGGCTGTACGGGATCGCCCGCAGCATCCGGAAGATCATCCGGATCCGCGGGAGCACCGGCGCATGCGCCGAATCCTCGAGGCCGATGAAGCCGGTCATTTCTTCGTTTGCGTACAGTTCCCCTGCCCGGTAAACGTAGTCGACATAGAGCGCCATGTATTTCATGACGTCGTCATGCCGCTCGGCTTCGCTGCCCCAGTTGTGGAAGAGTTCGTTCGAAACGAAGGCTTCCCCGACGGTTTTCCGGATCTTTTCCAGCTGTTCTTCCGACAGGTTTTCCGCTTTTCGGATCATGGCAAAACGCCTCCGCAGTCCGTTCCCCGGGCTCAGGCCTTTTCGCCGAGGAGTTCGAAGAAGGCCTCGATCTCATCGGCATGGCTGCCCTTGCAGAGGATGTGGTGGTTCCCGATCGGATCGGTCAGGAAGTAGGAGAAATCGTTCAGCGCGAGGCGGACCTGCGTGCGGCAGAGCATTTCGGAGAAAGGCGTCTCGAGGATGCGTGCTTCTGCGGCAAAGTGGCGGGAGAGATCCCCGGAGCACTTGAAAAGGGTGCAGGGGCCTTCGTCGAAGCTGCCCTGGACGGCGACGCCGATCCCGGACTCAAAATGCGTGTTCAGGCAGAAACGGTCGGGCATGGTCACGGGCAGGGTGCAGTGCGCGAAGGTCGCGCAGCCTTCCTTCGTGTCGAAGCGGCTAGGATTGCACATGAAAAGGTCTTCGCCCGTGATGCTCCCGAGGACCGCCATGGAAAGGAGCGCCGGCATGTCGCCTTCGCAGCCGCCCCAGATGCCGAGGCTGTTCAGGACGGAAAGCCCGAGGCAGCCGGTCGAATGTACGCTGTCGAGAAGGTCGAAGCAGCGCACGGAAACGCCGCACAGCCCGTACCGGTCGACAAGACGTTTGAACGCACCGTAGATCTGCAGCGCCTTTTCGGTCTCTTCCGGAGCGAAGGGCGCTTTTTTGAACATTTCGGTATACTCGTTATCCTCGTATTTCGCGAGGTCGATCTCCGCGAGGAGCTCCTCCATCGGGATCCGCACGAAGCCGAGACCGAGCTTTTTCTCCACGGCCGCTGCATCGTAGTCGCTGGCGATCAGCCACGAGGAAGGCTCCCCGATGCAGCCGAGCTTTTTGCCGCGAAGGTTCGAGGCGGCGCGGGACGCGTTCCGGAGCGCGCGGATCTTCCCTGCAAGCGCCGCGGTATCGCCGTGCAGGATCTGCCCCGATCCGCCGTGTTTTTTCAGGAAACTGAGGATCTCCATGGATGCGGCGAGGGAATTGGACTCCCCGCTCGTCAGAATGAAGCATTTCCGCTCTTTCAGCCGGTCGAAGACCTCGAGAAAATACCCTTCGCTCCCGCCCGAAGCCACGTAGAGGAGGGCAAACTCGTCGCGGAGGTATTCGTCAAGTTCCACCTTGCGAAGTTCCTCGCCGAGTTCCCGGCCGAGCTCGCTGATAAAGCGTGTCATGTGTCCGTCCGACGAAGCCGCCAGCGGGCTGCGGATCTGATAATAGTCGATCATGGTTTCTCCCTTCGTTTTCACTCGTTTACGGCGCTATTATAACACGAAAATACCGCGCCCGAAAAGCGTGTACCGTAAATAGCGCTCAGCCTATCTGCTTTTCGGCATCCAGGCTCCGCCGGTATTCGGTCGGCGTCTTCTGATTATGTTTCCTGAAGGAGCGGATGAAGTTCTCCGGGTTTTCGTAACCGACCTGATACGCGATCTCGCGGACGGTCAGGTTGGTGGATTTCAGCAGGGCGGCGGCGTGCTTCATGCGGCTGTCGGCGAGGATGTCGCTGTATTTCCTTCCGCTGAGCTGCCGGATGAGCCGTGACATGTACTCCTCGGAATAACCGAAATGTTCCGCGATCTCCGAGAGGGAAGTGCTTCTGTGGTTTTCCTGGATGTACTGGCTGATCTCATAGGAAAGCCGCGATTTCTGCGCGTCGGAATCGCTGATCTCCGCCGTGTTTTCGTAGTAGCGGAGCAGTTTTCCGAAGAAGATGGAGAAATAGGCGTTCAGGATCGCTTCGTATTCCTGATAGCGGTTGATGTATTCCAGCATCATCTGCAGGATCAGATCCTTGAGTTCCTGGTCGTTGCCGGTATGGAAGATCAGATAGTTGTTCTGCGCGGAGAAATGCAGGTTACGGACGAAGAAGTCCGAGAGGACGTTGTTACGGTAGAACAGGGGGTTCTTGAAGACGTTTTCAATGACTTTCGAGCTGTTGATCATGTTGATCACGATGCTGCTGTCCTGCACGGAAATGGAGTGGCTGACGCCGGGCGGAAGGATGCAGAAGTCCCCCATCCTGAGCGTCTGCCGCTTGCCGTTTATCTCCTGGATGCAGATCCCCTCGAAGACGTAGAAGGATTCGAAATAGGTATGAAAATGCTGAAAGACGGGAGAGAAGCAGTTGTGTTTGCTGATGACCATGCCGATGTCCGGGTCGGAGTAGAAATATTCGTCCCGCATGGCTTCCGGCATGGTCTCCCGGAATTCCGGAATGACATAATGCTTCGCGAGACATTCCTGAAGGTCCAGAGAACGCAGAAAGGCGTCAAAGCGCGCAGGATCCTTCCTTGCTTCCTGATACCGCTGATAGAAAAGCTCTGCGTCGTTGTAGTTATGCAGGGACTGGATCAGTTCGATTTCGTTCATGATTCGCTCCGGGAGACAAAATAAGTCAATAGTATAGATAAAATATAATATATTTGACAAAATCTGTCAATATGAATGATTATACTTAACGATTTGAAACTTCCGCAAAATGATTATGATGAAATCAAGAAAGTTTTTGCGGAAGGGTATTCCTGATGACTCGGACAGTTGAGATCAAAAACATGTCAAAACGCTTCGGACCGACCGTGGCGCTTGACAACGTAAGCTTTGAAGCGCACGGCGGAGAGATCCTGGGCCTGATCGGTGAAAACGGATCCGGAAAATCCACGGCAACGTCGATCTTTGCCGGGATGCAGCGCTGCGACAGCGGCGAGATGCTTTTCGAAGGAAAAGCCTGGTCACCGGTTTCCATGACGGATGCGCTGAACAAGGGTGTCGGCATGATCGTTCAGGAAAGCGGGACCGTAGCCGGGATCAGCGTGGCCGAAAACATTTTTCTCGGCGAAACGAAGGATTTCCGGAAAGGCCTGTTCATCGACAGAAAGCGCATGATCGAAGAAGCGCAGAAAGCCCTGGACGGCATCGGCGCTGACCATATCCGGGCGGACGCCGTGACAGGCACGCTGGATTTCCAGGACAGAAAGCTCACGGAGATCGCGAAGGTCATGGTGAAGGCGCCCCGCGTCCTGGTCGTGGACGAGACCACCACGGCGCTCTCGCAGAAAGGCCGCGACATCATCTACACCATCATGAACCGCATGAAGGAAGAGGGAAAGACGGTGATCTTCATCTCCCACGACCTGGACGAGATCATGGAAAAATGCGACCGCCTGACGGTCCTGCGGGACGGGAAGATCATCCGCACCTTCGAAAAGAACGAGTTCGATCCGGACGCCATCCGGACTTCCATGATCGGCCGTGAGATCGAAGGCAGCTACTACCGGGCGGATTACGGTGAGGAGACGGGTAAGGAAATTGTCCTCAGGGCTGAAGGCCTCTGCCTCGGCGACCAGCTGAAGGATCTTTCCTTTGAACTGCACGCAGGCGAGATCCTCGGCGTCGGCGGCCTCTCACACTGCGGGATGCACACGCTCGGCAAGGTGCTCTTCGGCGCGGAGAAGGCGGAAAAAGGCAGCTTTACCGTGAAGGGAAAGGCCGTCCGGAACGAAGCGGAAGCCATGCGGCTCGGCATCGGCTACGTCGCGAAAGACCGCGATACAGAGTCTCTGTGCACGGAAGCCAGCATTAAGGACAACATCGCCGTAGCCGGTCTCGACCGCTTTGCCGTGAAGAATTTCCTGATCCTTCCCGGAAAGGAAAAACAGTACGTGAACGAGCAGGTACAGGCCCTGAGCATCAAGTGCCGGAACGCCGACCAGTACGTATCCGCCCTGTCCGGCGGAAACAAGCAGAAGGTCGCTTTCGGCAAATGGACCGGGCGCCGCTCCGAGATCCTGATCCTCGACTGCCCCACGCGCGGCGTGGACATCGGCGTCAAGCAGGCCATGTACCGGCTGATGGACCGGATCCGGAAGGAAGGCAGGTCCGTCCTGCTGATCTCGGAGGAACTTGCGGAGCTCATCGGGATGTCCGACCGTCTGCTGATCATGAAGGACGGCAGGCTGGAGAAGGAATTCAAAAGAGATCCGGAACTGACGGAGGCGGATGTGATCCGCTGCATGATCTGAGGAGGCCCCATGGAAAACGAGAAAAAGATACGGAAAGAAAACGTCAAGGCTGCCGTCTTTCGTTTCGCGCCCCTGGGCGGCCTCATCCTTCTCTTCGGGATCTTCATGGCTCTTGCGGTCATCAAGGACATCAATATCCCCTACAGTTTCAAGAACATCGTAAATCAGTCCGTCGTCGTGGTCGTGGCTGCGACGGGAGCGGTCTTCATCTATACGCTGGGATCGTTTGACATCTCCCTCGGCGCCTCGCTCTGCGTCAGCGCCCTGATCGGCGCCATGGCCTACAATGCAACGAAGAGCTTGCCGGTCATGCTGCTTACCTGCGTCGGGGTCGCCGTCCTGATCTCGCTGACCAGCTCGGTCCTCGCGTCCGTGTTCAACCTGCCGGTCTTCGTGACGACGATCGCCATGCTGTCGCTTTTAAGCGCCCTGGCCCTCGTGCTCATCGGTGCGAACGGGACCGGCGACGTGATCCAGGTCCCTGCGGCAGCTGTCCGCGGGATCAACAACGTCTGGTTCAAACTGATCATCCTGGCGGTCTACCTGGGCATGTGCGTTTTCCTCTTCGACTTCATGAAGCTGGGACGCCGCGAGAAGTTCCAGGGCGGGAACCCGGTCTGTGCGAAGCTGACCGGCCTGAACGGAAAGCGCCTCGCCATCGCCGCATTCGCGATCGCCGGCGTCGGCGTCGGACTCGGCGCGTTCCTGACCATCACCTATGCACCGACGCTTTCGCGCAATACCGCATCCAGCGTCGGAATGGATATCATCATTTCAATCGTTTTCGGCGGCATGCCGGTATCCGGCGGCGCCAGGAGCAAGATCTACTCCGCCGTGATCGGCGCCCTGTCCATGACGATGCTGAACCAGATCATGCTGGCGCTCAGTCTGGACTCCGGGGTAGGACAGATCGTAAAGGCAATAATATTCCTGCTTGTCGTATCCATTTCCATGTCGAACAGCAAAGGGAATATTTTACCGCGATAAACAACATTTCAGGAGGAACAAAATGAAGAACGGAATGAAACTCACGGCGCTGCTCATGGCTCTCGTCATGACCCTCTGCGCCTGCGGAACGAAGGGAAACGAATCGACCGCTTCTGCGGCGCCCGGAACGAGCACCGAAGCGCCCGGAAAGAGCACTGAGGCGCCTGCAACGACGGCTGCCGAAAAGACCGGTCCGGACGATTCCAAGAACGTGAAGATCGGCGTGCTGGTCTCTGACGTGACGAGTGCGGAAGCCCTGGCTTTCCGTGCCTACTATGAGGAATACATCCAGAAGCAGTACAACGTGACCTTCATGTATTCGGACGAACTGGCTGACGCCGCTGCCGAAGCCAGCGCGATCGACAACTTCATCGCCAACAACTGCAAGGCCATCATCTCCTTCGCGTCCGCAGACCGTCCCGCCCAGATCGAGACCTGCGAGAGCAACGGCGTGTACTATGCCGTCGCCACCGGTACTCTGACCGATGAACAGTATGAGACCTACAAGAACTACAAGTACTACGTCGGCGCTATCGGTCCGGATCTGATGACCGAATACATGGCCGGCTACGACATGGCCAAGTACTACCTGGATCAGGGTTTCACGAAGTTCGGCATGTTCGGCGGTGCGACCCCCTACTACACTGAGATGCACATCTACCGTGCGGCCGGCATGCTGGTCGCCATGTGTGAAGCCGGCAAGGGTACCTACCTCGGCGCGAGCGATATGGGCGGCATGATCGGCGCCATCTACGGAGCCGGATGCCAGCTGACCCCGGCCAAGATCGGCAGCGTGGAACTGTGCGGCTATGTCGGCGGCTACGATTTCGACGATGCGTGGTTCGGCAAACTGGCTGCCGTGGCCAACGATCCCAATGTGGAAGTCCTCCTTGCGGTCGGCTCCGGCCAGACGGCATTCGCAGGCTTCAAGCAGGCCTCACAGAAACTGGGCGACATTGACTGCTACACCGCCGATTCCGTCAAGCTCATGGAAAGCGGCACCCTGAACTATCTTGCCGGCAAGTTCTCCGCTTCCATCGGCCCGATCTTCATGGCTGTCCTGTCCGCCGTTCAGGGTCATCCGATCCGCAATGCGGAAGGCAATGCCTTCGCCATCGGCCAGGGCTACTGGGTAGCCACCTCCGCGGAAGAAGCGAAGGAATACTACGCCGTTGACTCTTCCAAGACCGAACCGGCGTACACCAGGAACATGCTGGATAAGCTGTACAACGCTTCCTACAGCGATTTCGAAGCGTTCGTCAAGGCCTATTCCTTCGAGGAGATCAAAGGCCTCGCCAAATAAGAAAGCGCAAGGAACAACAGGCTGTCCGGCACTGCGTGCCGGGACTGAGAATTAACAGAGGCTGAAGCTATGAAAATGGGAAAGAAGATAACAGGAACTCTCGTGATCCCGGTCATTACCCTGATCGCTGCATGGATCATCTGCTCATCACAGGGCGTGAAGCTGTTTGAAACGCAGCTGAATCTGCTGACGTTCATCCGGACGGTCGCCAATGTTTCACTGGTCACGTTCGCGCTGGCGATCAACCTGAATTCGGGACGCTTTGACTTCTCGCTGGGTTCGGTAGCGCTCCTCAGCTCCGTGATCAGTTCGAAGATCGTGCTTGCTCTGGACTGGGGTCCGGTGGCCATGCTGCTTCTTTCCCTCTGCTTCGGCGTCATTTTCGGCCTGATCTCAGGCGCCGTCTACGTGAGCGTGAAGCTGCCGCCGATCATCGTATCGCTGGCAGTCGCCCTGCTCTACGAGGGGCTCTCCTTCACGCTGACGGGCGGTCACGGGGTGAGTTTTGCAAACAGCGCGCGGCTGCTCGGCTTTGCCTCCATCCCGAACTTCCTGATCATCATCGTGCTCGCGCTGGCCTTCATGATCATCGTTTTCGACCGTACGAAGTTCGGCTATGAGTACAAAGCCCTGCTTTCCGGCCAGAAGGTGGCGGTAAGCACCGGGATCCGCGAGGTCCCGAACGCACTCCTCTGCTACGCGATCGCCGGAGGCCTCATGGGCATCCAGGGCTTCATCTCCGCCACGACGAACGGGACCATCCAGATGTCGCTGAACTTCGGCTCGATCTCTCCGATGTTCATGGCCTTCCTGCCGATGTTCATCGGCGGCTTCATCGGCCGCTATTCGAACGATAAGCTGGGGTACCTTCTCGGCGCCGTCACCAGCGCATTCATTTCCCTGCTGTACGTCAGGCTCAACGTTTCGTCCTCCGTGCAGCAGATCACCTCAGCCCTGCTGCTGGTCGGCTTCCTGATCTACCTGAACAACGAAGGGAAGCTGAAAGGCCTGTTCGTCCGCGGCGGCGGGAAAGGGTGACGAAATGGCAGTTTCACTGCGTGCGAAGCCGTTTTGCCTGACGGCAGAGGAAGAAGCCTTCCTGGAGAAAACAAAGGAAGGCATGTCGGAGGAAGAGAAGATCGGGCAGCTCTTTTTCCCGATCGGCTACGCGGCGGATCCGGGGTATCTGGATCACGCCATACTGAATAAGCATCCCGGCGGGCTGATGTTCCGGACGGGAGATCCGGCGGAGATCGCCGGTGCCTACAACTACGTGCAGAAGGCTTCGAAGATCCCGATGTTCACGGCAGCCAACCTGGAAGCCGGTGGCGACGGGATCGCGGCAGGCGGCACGGCCTACGGGAAGCAGATGCAGGTGGCTGCAGCGGGCGGCCCGAAATACGCCCGTGAACTGGGTGAGGTCTGCACGAAGGAAGGGAAGGCCGTCGGCTGCAACTTTGCCTTCGCGCCGGTGGTGGATATCGACTTCAACTGGCGGAACCCCATCACGAACGTCCGCACCTACGGCTCCGACCCGGAAACGGTCCTTGCCTGCGCGCGGGAATACATCCGCTCCTGCCGTGAGAACGGCATGCTGACGTCCATCAAGCATTTCCCGGGAGACGGCACGGACGAGCGGGACCAGCACATCTTAACGAGCGTGAATTCGCTTGACCGGGAAGCCTGGAACGCCTCCTACGGTAAAGTTTACCGGACGCTGATCGAAGAAGGCGCGGAGGCTGTCATGGTGGGGCACATCGCTCTGCCGGCTTATCAGAAAGAAGACAGGATGCTGCCCGCGACCCTGTCAGGCGAGCTCGTGACCGGGCTCCTCCGGGGAGAACTGGGCTTTAACGGCCTCGTGATCACGGATGCGACGCCGATGGTCGGCTTCTGCGCTGCAATGGAACGGCGGCTCGCCGTCCCGAAGGCGATCATGGCCGGCTGCGACATGTTCCTGTTCAACAAAGATTACGACGAGGACTTCCGCTTCATGAAGGATGCGCTGCAAAGTGGCCTTCTGACGCGGGAACGCCTCGACGAAGCCGTAACGAGGATCCTGGCGACGAAGATCCGCCTGGGCCTTTTCGGCCGGGACCTGACCGTCACGGAAGAAGGCTTCGCCGTCATCGGCTGCGAAAAGCACCGGAAGATGGCGGAGGAATGCGCCGACCGGGCGGTGACGCTCGTCAAGGATGAGGAGAAGATCCTCCCCGTCACGGCGGAAAAGCACAGGAGGGTCCTCCTCCAGGTGCTGGGCGGCTGTGCCTCGGACGAGCGCGTCATGCGGACCTTTGCCGAAGAACTGGAAAAGCGCGGCCACACGGTCATTCCGTATGAGAGGGAGGTCTTCGATTTCACGAAGCCGCTCCCGTTTGACAGCGCGGAAAGTTTCCGGAAGAAGTACGATCTGGTCATTTACGTCGGCAACGTGGAAAACGCGTCCAACAAGACCGTGAACCGGATCAGCTGGTACACCCTTTTCGGCCTCGGCAACAACCTGCCCTGGTTCGTGAAGGAAGTACCGACGCTCTTCGTCTCCCTGCAGAATCCTTATCATCTGTTCGACGTGCCGATGATCGGGACCTACGTGAACGCCTACTCGAACCATGACGCGATGATCCGCGCCGTGGCGGCGAAACTGCACGGCGAGAGCCCGTTCACGGGCATCAGCCCGGTGGATCCGTTCTGCGGAAACAACTATTTGCGAGGCTTGACAGAGGCATGAAAGGGTATATATTTGACCTGGACGGCGTGATCGTTGACACCGCCAAGTACCATTATCTGGGCTGGAAAAGACTGGCCGACGAACTGGGGCTTCGCTTCACGGCGCAGGATAACGAACTGCTGAAAGGCGTGAGCCGCATCCGTTCCTTCGAGATCATTCTGGAACTGAACGGACGGGAAATGCCGGCGGAAGAGATCGAAAAGTACTGCACGGTCAAGAACGAATACTACGTACAGTATATCCGGAGGATCACGCCGGACGAGATCCTGCCTGGCGTGCGCGGCTTCATCCGGGAGATCCGGAGGGAAGGGATCAGGACGGCGCTCGGTTCTGCGAGCAAGAACGCGCGCACGATCCTGGACCGGCTGGGACTCGAGTCCTATTTTGACGCCGTGATCGACGGGACCATGGTGTCCAAGGCGAAGCCGGATCCCGAGGTATTCCTGAAGGGTGCGGAAGCGCTGGGGCTGGATCCCGGCGACTGCATCGTGTTTGAGGATGCTGTCGCTGGCATCGTCGCAGCGCATAACGGCGGCATGAAGGCCGTCGGCGTCGGCAACGCGGAAGTCCGCGAATGCTGCGATTTCTTTATTCCCTCATTCAGCGGCCTGACGGCAGCGGTCATCGAAAAGAAACTCGGCCTGTAAGGCGCTCCTCCCGGAGCGCCCGGCCGGTGAAAACGGAAAGCATCATGAGCAACAAAGCGTTTTTAGATACGGCGGAAAGTCTGAAGCCGCATCTTTACAGGAAGACGGTTACGCTCCCCGGGAAGGCGGAAAGCCTGAACCGGGGAGACGAAGCCACATATGATTTCGGGAAGCATTTGACCGGACGGGTCCGGCTCGTGCTTTCCGGGGAAGGGCACCATCCGGATGCCCCGGTCTGGCTGAGGCTCCGCTTTGCCGAAAGGCTGACGGAACTGTCGGAATCGCTGGAAGATTACCGCGGCTGGATCAGCACCTCCTGGATCCAGGAGGAAGAACTGCGCGTCGACGTGCTGCCGGCGGAGATCCGCCTTCCGCGCCGCTACGCATTCCGTTATCTGCGGATCGAGGTGCGGGGGATCAGCAGCCGCTTCTCCCTGAAGATCAGGGAAGTCTCCTGCGAGGCAGCAACGAGTGCGGACGAAGAAGCACCGGAAAAGCTGCATTTCCGTGACCCGCTGCTTGACCGGGTCGACGAAGTCGCCTGCGCGACCCTCAGGGAGTGCATGCAGGAGGTCTTTGAAGACGGTCCCAAGAGGGACAGACGGCTGTGGCTCGGCGATCTGAGGCTCCAGGCGCTCACGAACTATGAGACCTTCCGGAACAATGATCTCGTAAAGCGCTGCCTGTATCTTTTCGCGGGTACGGCGCTCGCGGACGGCTCCCTTCCGACCTGCCTGTTCACGGAACCGGAGGTCGAAGGCGACGACCAGTATATGTTCGATTATTCCTTGCTGTTTGCGAAAGCGCTGCAGGACTATCATAAGGAAACGGGAGACCGGAAGACGGCGGAGGAACTCTGGCCGACGGTGAAGGCGCAGTTTGCCGCCGCGGAAGGTTTCTTCGGACCGGACGGCCTGATCCGGGTACCGGAAGGCGCGGAACACTGGTGCTTCGTCGACTGGAATCTGGAACTTGACAAGGAGACTGCCGCCCTCGGCATATGGCTTTACTGCGCGGAAGCGGCGCTTTCCCTGGCGGAGACCGCGGGAGATGAGGCGTTCCGCAGAGAACTGTCGGAGAAAATGTCGGCAAGACGCAAAGCTGCCGAAGCGCTCTTTGACCCGGCAGCCGGCTTGTTTGTGAGCGGTCCTGCCCGCCAGATCTCCCTGGCGAGCCAGATCTGGGCGGTCCTCGGCGGCCTCACGGAGGATCCGGAGATCCTTTCGCGGGCGGCTTCCGCAGGCGCGCTGAAGATCGTTTCGCCGTATCTCATGCATTACGAACTTGAAGCGCTGATGAAGCTCGGCCGAAAGGAAGAAACGCTGGGCGTGATCCGTTCCTACTGGGGCGGCATGGTCCGGAACGGGGCGGATACCTTCTGGGAACTCTACGATCCCGAAGACCCCGACGGCTCGCCTTACGGCGGGACGATCGTCAACAGCTACTGCCACGCGTGGAGCTGCACGCCGTCGTATTTTCTGAGGCGGCATTTCAGAGACAGATAAAAGGAAAGACCCCGGAAACAAACGGTTTCCGGGATTTTTTTTCGTGAAAAATCAAATTTTAAAAGCCGAGCGCACCGGTCCAGCCATCCACGCTTTTTCTGACGCTATCCTGCTTGTTCCGGCTTGGCGTTTTCCGACCGCCGCAATGCCGCTTTTATGCCGTTTGGCGCGCGGTTCTTGAATTTTCGGCCTTTGCACTTTATAGTAAAAATGCATTATTCAGAAACGTCATATCCGGACCAAGGAGGAATCATATGCCGGCTTTTACGATCCATGACCTGTACGCATCCATGGGAGGCGCCGCCTCGCCGCAGGACTACAGGAACAAAGAACGGAACACCTGGACGGTCTACGACTGGCTGAATGCCGTGACTGCAGGCGTGACCGGTGAAGGCGCGTCGCCTGCCGAGAGGCGGAAGATCGACAGCATCAAACGCGTGATCGGGAACATCGCCGCTTACAAGGCCATGCTGCCCGGCCTTACCGAACAGCAAATGGCCGCCGATTACGGCCGCCGCTTCAGGGACCTGCACCGTCAGATTGCGGAGCTTGCCGCGCTGCCTGCGGGAGCTCTGAGGGACGAAGACAGGGAACTGCTCTCCGGAATCGTTCAGGCCATGCCCGAACCTGACAGTGAACAGGTCATCGCCGAGGCGGAAACGGCTGTCGCCGTCGCCCGCTACAAGGCGGACGCGCAGGCGTATATTGAAAGACAGATCAGAGAGCGCTACCGCGAAGAAGCCAAGGCAGGCAAGGGCGACTTTGCCGTCCGCGAAAAACTGGCCTCGCGCTGCTACGTCGCGAACTTCCTGTCGGAACACGCTGCCGAGCTCATCCCGAACGGCTATCCGAGACGCTTTACGCCCGAGTATATCGAGACGGTTTCAAATCAGCTGCTGGAAGACGATATCTATAAGTTCCGTATCGATTTTGAACTGAACCACCATCCCCTGCCTCCCCTGCCCCAGCCGGGACAGGAGGCGCAGTACCGCGCGCAGATCCGCCAGAATCTGAACGATCTGGACCAGGGCGTCAACCAGGCGGCCATCGCCGGCGGCTCGCTGGAGCACGATCTCGGCGGCAGAGCGCTGGATCCCTCAAGAGTCCAGCAGCGCCTTGCGGTCCTGCGCGACGTGAAAAAGGCCTTGGACGCGACCGGGACCGGCTACAAGGTCTTCTATTTCAACCGCCGCGATGAAAACTCGACCGAATATGAACGCGTGCGCCGCGAGGTCGACCGCCAGCTGAAGCGTCTGGAAGCCGGCCTCCCGCTCGGGCCCGCCGACGACCGGGCCATGCTGGAAAGACTGGACGACTATACCCACGACCGCGAGAAGGAGCCGTTCTACGGCTACGCGAAGATCCGCCAGAACAACGTACTGAAGCTTTACTCGGAATACACCCGCTTCCCCGCGCCTCACGAGCCGAACGAAGACCCGCCCTATCCGAGCGCAGCCTTCGTACAGCAGCGTTTCAATCAGGGACGCGGCGTGGCGGACAACCCCGATTCCGCGGACTACGTCAACCTCGCGTCGAGGAAATATGCCTTCGACGTCAACGACCGGCCCGGGGATGCCCGCACGAAATACCGGGAGACCCTGGCTGCTTTGGAGCGCCAGCAGGCGCAGGCCGCAGCCGGAAGGGCGCTGAGCGACAGCCAGAGACTTGTCATGGAACAGAATATCCGCCGCCTGTACGCGCTGCACACCCAGATGGTGACCGACAGGGCGGGACTTTTCGCACCTTACGATGAGGCTGCACTGCGGAGGATCATGGCGGACCAGCAGAACGCGCCTGCCGTACTCGCCGCCGTCAATGCCGCGAACCGCTCCTCCGCCTCCTTCGGCGAGCTGCTGGGAACCTTCCGCGCGACGGACCACGCTGCGGCAAGCCGGCTTTACTTTGACGACCCGGCCCATTTCGAGGATCCTCTGCGCGCAGAAATACAGCAGATCTCCTATCCGACCGTTCAGCAGCACCTTACCGCTGCACTGACTGAGCTGAACACCATGCAGATGCCCGGACCGGGCGTTCCGCTCTCACCCGAACAGGCTGACCGGCTCATGGATCTGAGCCTTCGGATCATTGCTCTGAAACCCCTGGCCGCCGCGCCGGAGGGAGCCGGCAGGCACCTGAGCGAAGGTGATCTGGCAAAGGCGATCGACGACGCGACCGGCTACAGCTATGCCCGCGACGCTGCCCTTAACTGCAGGCGGGACGGTCAGCTGGCAAACGAATACAGGGCAAGCCTTAACGCGGCTTCGTCCCTGCCGGATCTTCTGGACCGCGCCGACCGCTTCGCGCTGGGGCACGTCGGTACGATGATGGATGAAGCCGTCCGCGCCGTGACGGATCTTCCGGACGGCATGCAGCTCGACGATGCCGCAGCGACGGAGGAGGCCCTGGTCACGATCGCCGCGATCGCGAATCTTCGCGACAATGCCGAAGGGTATCTGCCCGGCCGCAATTTCCTTTCCCGGAACATGTTCACGCATGCCGAACTTGACGCCGCGAAGGCTGCGGTTCGCGGGAATCAGGCCTTCATGAACGCGATCGGCCATCCGGCAAATTCCACCGATCTGAAGCGGACCGTAAACAGCATGGCTTCCCTGCGCTACGCGCGCCTGCTTGCGGAAGCCGACGCGCAGGCTGCCACCGTCCGGAACCCGGTATCGCCTGAAGGCCTGACCCGGACGAGAGAAGAATACAAGGAACGCTTTGCCCGCATGATGGCTCTCCGTACCCTCCAGAGGAACGCGAACAACAGCTCCCTCCCCGTCAGCGACGAACAGCTGCAGGAGACGGTGCAGCGCATCAAACTTACGGAAGAATATCTGGCCGTCGCCCGCGCGATCGACCGGACCCCGCACGCCATTTACGGCATCATCGACGGCTTCCGCCGGCAGGGCAGCGAACTGGATGCCTACCTTCAGGAGCAGCCGGCGGCGGTGCCTTATGCCGAGGCGCCTGTCGGATCCATCGGTTCCCGCTATGACCTGCAGTTCCTGAATTCCGGCCAGTACGGCGCACAGCTGGATACGCCCGAGGGGCGGCAGCATCTCGGTGAATTCGTTCTCGCCGTCATGACGTACCGGCAGATGGCGGCGGAAGCCCCGCAGGGGTATCTTACGGCATTTGATCCGCAGGAGTACCTGCGCGTGCAGAACAGCATCCGGACGAGCCAGGACTATCGGTCCTTCGTTCAGAGAATGACGGCCAGCGAATACATCGCGAGGGACATCTACGTTTCCCTGACGCAGTACGCCCCGCCGATCTATCTTCTGAAAGGCGCGTATGACCGCGCGCAGGCGGACGGCCTCCCGTACGTGGATCCGATCGTGGTCCGGATGAGAGAACTGTCCGCCGAACGGGCCGAAGAGGTCAACAGCAGAGGCATCAACAGCCTTTCTTCCATGCTCGCGGATTATAAACGCGGCACGCCGCTGACGGAAAATCAGCGGAATGACCTGATGGATGCCGCCGTGCTGATGGTCGCCGGAAAGAACTTCGTCGATACTTACGGCAGGCAGCACAGCGTGAGCGCCGCAGATCTGGACGCGAAAATCGCCGAACTGAAGGCGGGTGAGACCGAAGAATCCCGCAGCCTCCGGATGGCGGTCGAGCGCGCGGCGCTTGACGGCGGCAGTGTCGGCGAGTTGATGGCGCTCCTCAACGTGCCTTCGAACGAACGCGCGCAGGCTCTCGCGGACTACGCGAAACTTACGCCGGCTGAGTGGGCACAGAAGGCGCAGGAGACCCTGAATTATTTCAATACCGTGGATCATCCCGCTCCCTGGACGGAAGCGGAGATCGGCAATGTCGTCAATACCTACGCGCAGCTCCACGTCATGCGCATGCTGGAGAAGGATCCGGCGGCGGCCAACATGAAGCTGAGCGCCGCCGAACTGCAGCAGCGCGCGGATCAGTATCTGACGGACGACGTGCGCGCCGAGCTGCGCTACGGCTTCGGCGTGCCCACGAACATGTTCTCCCGCAACATGATCCGGAACCAGATCGAAAACACCGAACAGCGCGATACGGACAGCAGGATGCAGCGGATGAGCAAGCTGCAGACGCTCATGGCGCTGCACAACCTGGAAAAGAAATACTTCCCCGGCGCTTTCGTGAACCGGAACGAACTGTACCGGGAGATGCAGGCCGTCCAGAGAGACGTGCCCTTCAAGGTGCTCACGCATGAAGGCAATGACCTGATCCCGCCGGTCGAAATCAGAAATCTGCGCGGGAAAGCGCTGCATGAAGCCATCGAGAACTTCGTGTACAATTCTCCGCTGCGCCGCACGGTCGTTCTCGGCGGCGAAAGTCCGGACAGCG
The DNA here is from genome assembly GCA_902761665.1 of uncultured Lachnospiraceae bacterium. Taxonomy (GTDB): domain Bacteria; phylum Bacillota; class Clostridia; order Lachnospirales; family Lachnospiraceae; genus UBA6987. The sequence continues at coordinate 25,632 of CACWLA010000007.1, forward strand.
CTCTGGGACGCGTCAGGCTGATGGCCGACGAGGTCCGCCATGACAGCGCCCTCGGCCGTACGCAGGACATGCACCGGCACCTCGCGAAAATGCTCATCATGAGCCTGCACAACGACGTGCATTTTCAGCCTTATGAGCTTCCGACCGCTGAAGACCTCACGCGGCTTGCGCAGGACCTTCTGCAGGATCCGGACTTTGCGGCAGCCATGGCGACGCTGGACAAGTTCCCTGAAAAGCAGAGAGCATTCATCCGCGAACTGCAGAACGGCCTGGACGGCATGGCGCTCATCCGGGAACTGGACGATCTAGCAGATACGGAGAAACGCACCGCGAACCCGCGCGGCTTCAAGCGCTCCAACATTGCCCTGAACATGCGGCAGTCACAGCTTGATCAGGTGAGCGCTCACCTGAAGGGCACCCCTCATGCGCCTGCATGGCCGACGTCCGGCGACCGCACGAGGGAACGCATTCATTCCGAATATCTTCAGTTCACGGCGCTTAGCAGGCTGCACAGGGCCAATCCTCACAGGATGTTCTTCAGCCTCAACGAGATCGGGGCAGAGATGCGGACCGTTGCGAACGATCCCGGGATGCAGGAGGACATGGCGGTCCTGCTCGAAAACCCCGGAAGCTTCCGCTCATATATCTACAATACCGGTTCCATGACGCTGTGGACAGGCCTTCAGGACCTTGAGACGCTCGGCCGTGACCTCGTCAACGCGGCGCCGGATGACCCTGCCATGGTCAGCAACGCCCTCGCGAGCATTGACGAGACTCTTCCGCCCATGATCGCCGCCAAACTGAACGGGACAGCCGAGACCGGCAGACTGACGCTGAACGATCCTTACAACAAAACGGCTTCCCTGATCGGCCACAGTGACGATTACCTTGCCGTCAGCAACGCGCTGCGCCATAACATCAACGAGATCGACCGCATCAGGGACCTGATGATGCTTCCCACGGGCCAGTTTGAAGAGGCGTATAAGAAGTATGCGGCTGACTGCCGGAAACGTTATCCGGAAACACCCATCCCCAAACAGGACAGTGTCGGCTATGTCTACCATGCCGCGAAGACCCGCGTCCTTGCAGCCGATCCTGCCGGGATGGCTGAGGATGACGCTGCCCGCGCGAGACTGGCAGCCGATATCCGCGAGATCTTCTCGCTGCGCGACGCGGTCCTGAATTCACGGTTCGACTCCGTCAAGTACAAAAACAACGTAGACGAATATTCGACCCGTGACCATGAGCTCGTGACGGGCGTCGAAGCGAAAAACAAGACGCATCTGGACAATATCCTGGGGAATCTGGACGAAAGACTGAAGGATCCGGCGGTCGCCAGGGGCTTCATCGAACTGATCAGGGATTCGGAAAGCCTGCCCAGGCTGTTCGGCAAAAAACTGGAAGCCGGCGCCGAGATCACGGATCCTCTCGAGGAAAAACTCAGGGACCGCGGCCTTTCCGCAAAGCCCCTTTCCCATGAGGAACGCCGCGCGCAGTTGATCGCCCGGATCAGGCAGGAAGTGCCCGGAGAAGATGAGGCGGCGCGGAAAGCCCGCGTGACCGGACTGATCGCCGAACTCTATAACGTGAGCCTCCATGCCGCAGGTGTCCCGGCGTATCTGATGCCTTCCGCAGAGGAACTGGCAGCGCAGGCGGCGTCGCTTGGGCAGATGGATGATTTTAAGCACGCCGCGAACCGGCTGGCCGACGATCCCGCGGCGCTTGCGGATCTGCTTGCCGCAGCGGAAAAGGGCTTGACGCCTGAGCAGTTCGCCGACCGCCTGAACGCGCTGTCCAGACAGGAACAGCTGATCCGGGATCCGCTCTGCGATCCGTACCCCAACATCCTGCTCGATACCCGGCAGAACCGGCTCGGACAGGCGTATAACAGGGTCAAGTCCTTCGCCGGACCTGCACTCAGCTGGGGAGAGATCGGCAGCGAGCCTGCGCGGCAGGCCTTCCTGGAATTCACCGCCTACAACAGTCTGCTGGAACGAAACCCCGGCCGGGTCTATTTCACCCCTTCCGAACTTCGCGACAGCTACCGCAGGGCTGAAACGGATCCCGCGCTCATGGAAGCACTGCGAAAAACCCTGGCATCGCCGAAAAAGCTCAGGGACGAACTGTTTAACTATGCCGGAAACGCGACCGTCGTCGGCATCGAGCAGGCCAGGCAGTACGTCAAAATGATAGAAATGCCCTCCATGGACATGGTCGGCCGCAAAGGACTGGTTGACCTGACGATCCCGAACATCGGCGACCTGCTCCGCCTCAGAAGGCAGAAGCAGATCGAAAGCAACCGCCCGTCTCCCGCGGCGGATACCATCGCGACAGCGGCGGCTTTCAGGCAGACGGAAGACTTCAAGCTGCTGTTTGCAGCTGCGATGTGCGACGCGCAGAGCATCAACAGGCTGATCAATGACATCTATCTCTGCAGCTTAGAAGAGATGGAAACGAGATACCGCGCGCGGATCGAGGAACTGAAGAAACCGTTGGATCTCGTGAAGCACGGCATCCGGACGCTGGATAAGCTGCACGGGATCGCGGACGATTTCCCGGATGACGTCTCCATGACGAGATCCATGCACAGCCGCATGTCCGCGCACCTGGCGGATCTGTACATCGTCAACATGTATGAGGGCGTTTCCGCGGATAAGCATCCGAATGTCAAGGAGTTCATTGACAAGCGCGACGCGCTGGAGAATACGCCTGAATTCAAGGCGGCCGCGGCGTGGTATGCCGACCACCCGGAGGAACTGAGGACACTTCTGAGCGATCTGGAGAACGGCCTTTCGCCTAAACAGTTCACCGCTGCCCTCAACCTGGCCGCGGCTTCGGAAGTAAAGAGAAACAGGCAGGCGGGGATCCGGGGCGTTCCTGACCTCGGCGGTAAAACGAAGGAGCTCTTCGCGGTTCCGGAGCCGGCGCCTCAGCCGGTACCCGCGCCTCAGCCCGTCCCTCAGCCCGTACCCGCTCCTCAGCCTGCTCCGGTACCGGTCCGGCCTGCGCAGCCGCCGGTAAATGTCATCAACGAGCCGAAGCCGGAAGAGAAGAAGGCGGTTCCCGAATCTAAGTACGACAAGGATCCGCTCATGCAGCAGTATCAGCGCTCCGCCGCGCAGCTTGAGAAAGTCCTCCGGATGCGTGAATCCAGCGGCATCGAAGCGGCCAACCCGCAGTTCATCGCCGCCGTAAACGACGGGATCTGCAAGTCGGTCGCTCTGCAGAACCTTGCCTTACTCCCGCAGCATAAGGGGACGAAGATCGACAAAAATGCGATCTCCGCCGAGACGGAGAGAGTAAAGCAGGAGATGGCCGGAAGCGGTCTGGACAAAGCCCTGCAGGATCCGAAGACAGCAGAGACCGCTCTCGAAGGCATCAGGAAACTGGAAGGCAACGCGAAAGGGCTGAATGAGTTCATGAAGGCCCTGGCGAAGGATCCGGCCGCCGCAAAGAAACAGCTGGACCGCGTCTCCGACACTAACTCCCGTCATGAGATCCGTGACGACAGCAAGAAGATCCCGGCGGAAAACCGGAACCTGAAGGAAGGCAAGAACAAGGAGCAGGATCAGAGCAGGGAACAGGATCAGCCCGTCGTCTGATCCGCCGACACACAAAAAAGAAGACCCCGGCGGTCCGTGGGACCTGCCGGGGCCTTCTTTGTCTGCGGCAGTCTATTCCTCTTTCAGCTGCCGGATCTCCGCTTACACGAGGATGTACCCTCTCCACCCGCGGACGGAGTAATAGGAGTCCGCGCCGTTATGGAAGGTGAAAACGGTGCCGTAGCGCCGCTCGCAGAAGAGGGCGCCGCCGAGTTTTCGGATCTCCGGGGGCGTCGCGATCCAGCTGGAGGTCTTCAGGTCGAATTCCCCGAGCGTCTGGAGTCTTCGGTACAGTGCTTCGGTCATGAGCTTCACGCCGATCGTTTCCGCCTCATGCGCCGCGCTTCCCGAAGGCGGGTTCTTCGCGCGCTTCCTGAGCGCCTCGTCGTCATAGCAGAGGCTCCTCCGCCCCGCAGGTGTTTCCTTCGCGCAGTCGCAGAAGATGAGTTTTCCCGTCTCATCGTCAAAACCGACCGTGTCCGGCTCTCCACCGCTTTCCTCCATGCGGCGAAGGATCTCAAGCGCGTCCGGATCTTCCCGCAGGCGCTGCTCCACGGTCTCCCAATCAAGCCCGGGATGGCGTGTCATGTTTTCGTGAAATCTTTTTTCCAGCAGTTCAAGCATCGTGAAAGCTCCTTTTCATCAGGCCCGCCGTGCCGCGTCAGGAGAAGAAATCCCAGCGCGAAAGCAGGAGGCCGGGGATCACGACCAGCAGGAAGAAGGCCCAGCTGATCAGGGTAAAAGTCCGGATGAACGCCTTGCCGTTTCCGGGGTATTCGCGCACGTAGATCCGGTAATTGATCACCGAGGCGAGAGAACCGATGAGGGAACATAGGCCGGCCGTGTCGGCGCCGTAGATCAGGCCGGCGAAATTCCGGCTGAACGGATACAGCACGATGGTCGCGGGAACGTTGGAGATCAGCTGGCTGAGCCCGATGGCCCACCAGTATTCATGCCCGGCAACGGCCTTCTCCAGAAATCCGCCGACCGAAGGATTCCGCGCGACGGAAGAAGAGAAGACGAAGAAGCACAGGAAGGTCGCGAGCAGCACGTAGTCCACCTTCCCGAGGAGCCGGCGGTCGGCGAAGGTGATCGTAAGCAGCACGAAGGCCAGAGCAGCCGGCCACAGTGACGTACGGGTAACGATGACAAGCAGTACGATGACGAAAAGGCCAACATACATCTGGTAAAGGAAACTTTTCTTCTTTATAAAAGTTTCCTCGCTGCTGAGGGAGACCGGATCGTGAAGATTTCTCCTGAAGACAAAAAACACGAAGCCGATCAGCAGCACTCCGGAAAGCAGGCACAGCGGGAGCATGTGCAGCATGAACCGGCCGGCGCCGATCTCGGCCTGCCCGTAGAGGAAAAGGTTCTGCGGGCTGCCGAAAGGTGTGAGGAGAGAGCCGCGGACGGCAGCGATATTCTCCAGAGTGATCACCGGCAGAATGAACTTTTCCCGGCCGGCCTGCCGGAACAGCAGGATGGTTAACGGCACGAAGATCAGAAGTGAAACGTCATTCGTCACGAACATGGAGGAGAAAAACACGCAGAAGACCAGAAACAGGCTCAGGGAAGTCATGGACTTCAGTTTCCCTGCCAGCGCGACCAGCGGCTGCAGCACGTTCTCCTGCTTGAATCCTTCCAGAACGCAGAGCATCATCAGCAGGATCCCCAGGGTGCGCCAGTCGATCCCGCGAAGCAGCTCCGCCGTGGGCGGAGTCATGATGAGTCCGGCTGCCGCGGCGATCACCGACAGGAGGAGCATCGGTTCCTTTTTCAGATAATTGATCAGCTTGTATGCACTCATGATGATCTCCTGAAGCGGAATCTGCATCCCGGTTCTTCTTTATACCATCTTGCTCCGGCCAGCGAATCCGTTATCATGTTTTTCATCTTTTCCATTCACAAACGGGAAGTTATGCCGTTTCAGTCACAGGAATAATCTGCGAGGAGCGCCAGCAGTTCCAGAATCTCGCTCCGTAAGGATTCGTCCTTCAATCCGTCAAGGAAGAAACATACCTGCGGCCAGCCTGCAGCAAGTGCGATCCAGCTGTACCATCGGATCGCCTGTTTCTCCAGTTCGGAAGCATGGTATATCTGAAACATACGTTCCTGATATTTCCGATAGCTTTCCATAGCGTATGCCATCCTCGCCTCCGCTCCGATGGGGTCAAGCACTTCCTCCCTGAATCCTCCGCCCAAATTGGCAAACTGGTTGACGACGACTTCTGTCCCGGCCATATTAAAATCAATTAAACCTGCTAGATGTTTATTTTCATCAACAAGGACATTGCTCAAATTCTCGTCTGCCTGAAATACGCAGCGCGGTAGAGTTTGATAAACAGACCTGATCTTGTCGCGGATCAGCCTGTGTCTGGCTGTCAGTCTCTCTGCCAGAGCGATTTCTCCCATCTTCTGAAGGGTTTCGCATAGATTGTCGAAATTCTGCTGCTTTTCGTCTTTGCCTATTGGTATGTCGAAGGGAGCGAGATCAAACAGGCTGTACATCCCCATTGTTTTTGACAGATCAACATTTCGGTATGCTTCCGCAAAACCTGCTACACTGTCCAAAACCTCCTGCCAGAGCCTTTCCTCCTCCTGCGGTTCCAGCTGCAGTTCATCCGCAGTTGGAAGATCGATATATTCCTGCAGATACCCTGTAAAACCATTCCATTCATGAAAAAATCGTCCTTCGCGGTCGGGCAGAAAACGCGGGCACCTTAGTCCGAAGTTTATATACCTTTCGATCAGTCGGTTTAGTTCTGTCAGCCTCTGCTCCGTCATATCGGGAGCGTTGCATAGCCGGAGTACCCATCTTTTATCAATGATGTAATTAAGTCTGATGTCATCGGCACTGTGAGAAGTGTCGATCAAGCGTATGCCACCTCGGCCTGTATAGCCAAATTTTGACAGTTCAGAAAGGATGTCGCTCTGTTCAGGTATTCTCATATCCGCAGGAAAACACTTCCCGGGCATCAAGGATGTTTTTTGCGATTCCATCGTTATCATCTCCGTAAGTTTCGATCTGTCGGGTTCTTTTATCTCTCGACAATTATATCATACCATAATGCACTCTGGTTTAGAAGATACTGCAGTCCCATCATTTTTCTGACAAACAGAATGATCCCGGCAGCATCGAAAACATGGAAATAAAGAAAAAAGGATCGTCTTTCGACAATCCTTCTATGGAAAAACCGGTTTTTCAGGCAATCGGAGCCCGAGGCGCCTCGGGTGCCTACTATCCCCCAGCAGCGTAGTCACCGTGCCATTGATCCGCTGGCCTTCCGGCGCGGCCGGAATACGCTTCTCGAGCCCGTATCCTGTTTTCCTTTCGACCTGGCAGATATTGCGGATAGCGATGATCTCCGCGGCGGCGGATTCCTGCACAGACGCATCGTCCGGTGCATTCTTCACCTGCCGTTTCAATTCCTCTATCCGTTCTTTCGCGGTCGGCATGAAGCGGGCAAGCTCCGGCGCGTTCTCCAGTTGGCCTGCTTCAAGTTTCAGCAGGTATTTTTTAAACTCGTCTTCAATATACCCGCCGTGCGTATTGGAAGTATTTGTTAATAGTCTTCCGACAGTTATCTTTCAGCACTTCAATACGGCGACGATCTCGTCTCCGTCCTGATCCTCGTTTTGTTTGATCGGGTACTTCATCAAATTACAAGCGGTGCGTATCTTGCCGTCAAACCGGCTCAGACATAACGAACATGAGAATTGGAAGAAAGGATCATGATAATGACAAACATGACCGTTGATCCTATCGTGCTGATAAACTGAATTGTCTTAATGAGGCTTTTTTGAAATCCGAGAAAAAGAAGAACACTGGTAATGATACTGACTGCAGCAAGAACGATCTGCAGATAAAACAGGAACGATTGATTGGAAATACTCAGCCTTGTAACAGGACTGCGGTGCCATTCCCGGATCTCCCCTGTCGGCATCTTTACCCGGTCCGTATAAAACGCCAAGTTCAGGATAACAAGATACGCGATATTCACGATAATGGAAAGTATATTCATCAACATTCTTCATTTGCTCCTGATCTCATACCTGCTGCAATTATCTCATTGGTAATCATCTCCGGGGTTTTGCCGACTCCATATGCACCGTTAAGCCAATAGATCATATTGCGTCTCCTTTCAAATTTCGGCTTTTTTGTTCGAAATCTCGCAGATCATTAAACAGAATATCCCGAATCAGTATCAGAAGGTGCAATCAGTAGGTTTCCGGGAATTAAGCGAAAGACATATCCTTATCGGTGGATATACATCCTCGTCATTTCCGGCTCTCCGTCACCCTGTACCATGCAGAGAAATTCCCAGCCGTACCGTTCATAAAACCCGGTATGATTCGTTACCAGATAGACAGGCGTGATCCCCTTCGCTTTGAGATCGTTTACCGTCATGTCAAGCAGATGCCCTGCGATGCCTCTGCAGCGATATTCTTCATCCGTATACACCGCGCAGACGTTCGGGCTCAGATCTTTTCTGTCGTGAAAGTCGTTTTCGATGACGCCCATTCCGCCGACGATCCTGTTTCCGTCCAGGCACAGATACCATCCGTATTCGGTATCATGATCCAGATAGCTTTCCATGCATTCCAGATAGGCTTCCTTCGGAACGCCCCATTTGCCGTGGAACCATTCTGCGGCCGTCTCCTTAAGCGCCGGATCTTCCCGGAGCGTCATATAAGTTAATTTATCCATGTCTTTCTTCTTTCTCTGATCCGCACAAGGCGCCGGACTGAAAAGCCCCGGATCCGGTACGACCCGCTGCATCTGGTGACCGCCGTCCAGGGCTTTCGCATCCAGGCTGTTTACCCGGAGATCATCCGAGGATGATCTTATTCTCTTTGTTTTTTTCCGCCGCAGTGTCCCTGCCTTTGTTTCCGGCACCGGCAGCAGGTCCCGCTTCAGGTCCCGTCTCTTTGAGCTGGTTTCTTAAGGCATATTTTTTGAGCTCGGGATCCCGCTCAAGCATGTTTCTGACCCGGGTGTTGATCTCGGTCATGACGGTCTTTTCCGTGCCGTCGGCACGGCTTTTGATTTCCTGGCCGGTCCTCCGGATGGCAATCGAAAGAAGCTCGCCGAGACGCTGTTTATTGCCCTGTCCGTAGGCCTGAAGCGCCGCGTTCGCCATGCGCCTGCCGTCGGCGATCTGCTCGTCGGAAGGATGCAGCAGGTCGTCATTGATCAGCATATCGTTCCTTTTCGGAAGGGATAAGGCGCAGGAATAAGCAATCGCGGTGTAGTCCCGGTTGGAGAGATTCCCCAGCGTTTCATTGCCGCGAAGTCCGATCGCGGGATACGTTTCCCCGGGGCCCGGGACGATCGCCGTGTCGAGTTCGGCGAGTTCGTAGCCGTAGCGGTTGGGAAAATCGGTCGCGAAGTCCTTCGTCGCTTCCTGCGCTTCCTGTTCGTTATTCTTTGCGTTCACGATGAACGTTTGCTTCCTTGACGCAAGTGAGTCGAGCGTTATCTTGTCATTCTCGCCGCGCTTGGCGTTTATATTCTGAAGAAGTTCCTGGAATTTTGCCGGCGTCAGTTCTTGGTAAAGAAGCGTCAGCGCGGTATTGAAGCGCAGTTGCCCTTCAGGGCTGCGCCTCTTCGGGTATTTATCGTCAATATAGTCCCTGATTGCAAGATACATCTCGTTCCTGCGGCTGAGTGCCTTTCCGCCCTCATTTGCGGCAAGCGCCCGGTGATATTTTTTAATGGCAGTTACCATTTTTTCGTAAGACTTGCTGTTCTCACTGTGATACTTCCAGGTGCTTCCGGTGCCTTCCAGCGCAAGCAGCGCGCCTTTTGTGGCAAACATTTTCTCCGTGTATACGGCTTTTCCCGCGCTGTAGGATTCGGAAAGACCGGGTTCTTCACGCATCATCAGAGGCTTTTCGGATAAAATGTACTCGTCGATCTTCCTGAGATCCTTAAAAATGAACTCGCGGTGGAACTTTTTGTCGAGCGCTTTCAGATCCGGGAATCTTTCTTCCATTTTTTCCTCAAACTCTTTGCGTTCCTTGCCGAGCAGATCATTAAGTTTTACGCCTTTCTGATACTCTTTCCTTTCAGCGCCCTGAAGTCCTTTTTCATATTTCTCGGCGCCGCTTCTCTTCCAGCTTGCCGACACCTTGGAGGCATAGTTATTGGCGAGCTTCTTGATCGCTTCGCGTTCGAAGGTGTTCCGCATTTCCTCTTCGCTGTTAAAGACTTTGCCCTTTTTTTCAGCATTGTCCTTTTCCTTTTGATAATAGACGTCATAGACCCGGTCGTTCGCGGAACATTTTGAGTTTTTCAGGAAGAGTGCCTGTTCCTCTTCTGTCATTTTAGCCAAAGCGCAGTACTCGCTGACCGTCATGGTCCGGCCTTCGGGCCTGTTCAGCCTTGCCGTGAAATCGGCTGTCAGCAGATTGGACATATGTACGATATATTCCACATCATTTCCGTTCTGCCGGAAGCTCCGGTCATCGAGCTGACTGAACATCGCTTCCACACCCTGGAGGATCCTGTTGGGCAGAACATCCGCCTTGCCCACCAGATAATCCGCCATGTCATCTTTCGTCTGCTCATCCAGATCGCCGGGCAGTTCCTTGCGGATCTCTTCGCGCGCCTTCGCGAGTTCATGCGCGGCCTTTGCGGAGATCAGGCCGAGCGTAGAATAAAAGTTTTCAAAATCCTGCAGGGTCGGAGGCACTTCCATGAGACTGTCTACGGCCCCCCGGATCAGCTGATCTTCCCGATCGTACAAAATTTCGTCTCTTCCTAATTCTGAGGGGCCTCTCAGCCCAAGGTCGTACTTTTCCTCATCCGTAAGAAGATCATAATTATGGAGATAGGTGTTTCTCGCGATCATCAAAAGAGCCATGTACGTCTTATCGAGGGGGATGTACTGCTTCTCGGCGGTCTTTTTGATTTTTTTGTCCGTTTCTTCATTTACGCTGTCCGCGCGTTCGTCAAAAATGGCCTGTTTCGTTTCCGGATCTGCGTTTTTTAAACGGTCAATGATCTTCTTGGTGGGCATGTGTGATTCCTTCCTTTTTCTATTTGTTTGCCGGATCCCGAACTGCAGGGATGAGGATCTATCAATTGCATTGCATATCATACCATAAGACGGGCCGCTTCGGTAAGAAAAAATTGAGAGCCGGGAAAATGCCGGACATCCGTGAAAAAACATATGTTATACTGATTTTTGAAAAATCCCCTTGCGTAGGGTATTGCTTGTTACGCTGCGTCATGTTGTAGGATGCATGGCGAAAGGAGGCAAAAGCCATGTCAAAATATACGACGGGAGAACTTGCGAAGCTTTGCGGCGTTACGGTCCGGACGGTTCAGTACTATGACACCCGGGGCATTCTGATCCCGAGCGAACTTTCCGAGGGCGGAAGACGGCTCTATTCGGAAGAAGATCTGAAGCGCATGAAGTTCATCTGCTTTCTGCGCGGGCTGGACATCCCGATCGATGCCATTTCTCAGATCCTGCAGGAAGAGCATCCCGAGAAGTTGATCTCGCTGCTGATCGAGCAGCAGGAGACCGTTCTTTCAGAGGAGATCGCTGAGAAGCAGGAAAAACTCACGAAGCTCCGGGAACTGAAAAATGAACTGAAAAGCCGGAAGGCATTCTCTCTCGAATCCGTCGGTGACATGGCCGTTCTTATGGAAGGAAAGAAAAAACTGAAAAGAATGCGCTGGATGATGCTTCTGACCGGGCTTCCGGTCACGGCGCTGCAGTGGTTTTCCGTTATTTTCTGGATCGTCAGAGGCATCTGGTGGCCGTTCGTCGTCTGGGTACTGGTGGCTGCTGTCTGGGGGACAGTGATCAGCCGCTATTATTTCAGCCATGTGAAATATATCTGCCCGGAATGCCACGAGGTATTCAAGCCTACGCTGAAAGAGGCCTTCTGGGCGAGACATACCCCCGCGGCAAGGAAACTGACCTGCACGGCCTGCGGCCACAAAGGCTTCTGCGTGGAGGTCTGGGGAGGTGACGGAGAATGAAAGAATTCGAGAAAATCGTCTTCGGCAAAGCCAGCATTCCGTCGCTAGCTGTTACGGTCGTCCTGATGATCGCGATCCCCGTTGCCCTCTTCGTTTACTGGCGCAGGAAGCATAAATCTGAGACGAAGCTCAGCTGGCTCATTGCCGGCGCCGCAGGTTTCATCGTTTCCGCCCGCGTGCTGGAACTCGGCGTGCACTATTTCTGCATCATCGCGGACAATCCCGTCTCCCGCTTCATTAACGGAAACACGGCAGCCTATGTCCTTTACGGAACGCTCATGGCAGGTGTTTTCGAGGAGTGCGGAAGGCACGTCATCATGAAGTACGTCATGAAAAAGAATCGCAGCCGTGAGAATGCGGTTCTGTACGGGATCGGCCACGGCGGGATCGAGATCCTGGCGGTGCTCCTGCCCGGGATGATCCTGTCCCTGGCTGCCGCGCTCCTGTTTTCTTCGGGAGATACGGAAAGTGCGCTCAGGGCGCTGAACATCACGGAGGAGAATGCAGCTGCTGCCCTTCCGACTGTTCAGGCTGCTGCCTCGTTCGGCTTCGGCACGGCGGCGCTGAACGTCCTTGAGCGGCTGTTTGCGATGTTTCTTCATATCGGTCTTTCGGTCATCGTATATTGCGGTGTCGTAAGCGGAAAGAAGGGGTATCTTCCGCTGGCGATCCTTCTGCATATGCTGATGGACACGTTCCCGGCCATCTACCAGCGAGGCCTACTGCCCCTCTGGGCAGTCGAGCTGTGGGCTGCATTGTGGGCTGCCGTCACTACTGCCATTGCCCTGAAACTGTACAGAAAAATGAAAACAGCGGACGGAGGTCCGTCCGCTGCTGCAGCGAAGAAATAATATTACGCAGTCTTAGTCTTCCCGCGGCTGATCAGCCGGATCAGTAAGAGAGACAGGACCATGAGCACGATGCTGATGAGGAGCGAGAATACCGCGCTCTTGATGAATCCGGCAATGATGTAGCTCACGAAGGACACACCGGCGACGGTGAGCGCGTAAGGGAGCTGGGTATTCACGTGGGTGATGTGCTCACACTGGGCGCCGGCCGAAGCCATGATCGTGGTATCGGAGATCGGGCTGCAGTGGTCGCCGCAGACGGCGCCGGCCATGCAGGCAGAGACGGCCATGATCATCATCGGGTTGGAGATGTCATTCGCGAACACGCCGGCCGCGATCGGGATCAGGATGCCGAAGGTCCCCCAGGAGGTGCCGGTCGCGAAGGCGATCGCCGTGGCGACCAGGAAAACGATCGCAGGAAGCAGGTTCATGATCGCTTCCTTATCGGCAAAGCCCTTGACGAAGTTTTTTACGAACACGTCCGACCCGAGCGAGCTCGTCATGGACTTCAGGGTCCAGGCGAAAGTCAGGATCAGGATGGCGGGGACCATGGATTTGAAGCCTTCCGGCAGCGCGTTCATGCACTCCTTGAAGGAGAGTACGCGCGTCGCCAGGTAGAAGATCACAGTGACGATCAGTGCCGAGACCGAGCCGAACACAAGACCTACGGAGGCATCGGAGCCTGCGAACGCGTCGGCGAAGCTCTCGCCCTCGAAGAAACCGCCGGTGTAGATCATGCCGATGACGCAGGAGACAATCAGGACCACGATGGGAAGGACCAGGTGAATGACCTTGCCCTTCCCGCTCACGGGAGGATGCGGCTGATCCTGCGCGCCGGTCATCGAAGACTCGGGAAGGGGATCGTCAGCCTTGCTCAGCTTGCCGCTCATCTCGGCCAGCTTCATGGGGCCGTAATCGAACCGGCCTGCCGCCAGTACCAGCATCATGACGATGGTCAGAATGGCGTAGAAATTGTAGGGGATGGCTTTGATGAACAGTTCCAGGCCGTTGACGCCTTCCACCGAGCCGGTAACGGCGGCTGCCCAGGACGAGATCGGGGCGATGATGCAGATCGGCGCTGCGGTGGCATCGATCAGGTAGGCCAGTTTCTGCCTTGAGATGCCGTGCTTATCGGTAAGCGGTCTCATGACGGAGCCGACGGTCAGGCAGTTGAAATAGTCGTCGATGAAGATGAGGACGCCGAGGGCGATGGTGGCAAGCTGCGCGCCGAACTTGGTCTTGACGTGCGCAACGGACCAGCGTCCGAATGCGGCGGATCCTCCGGCGCGGTTCATCAGCATGACCATGGCGCCCAGGACGACCAGGAATACCAGGATGCCGACGTTCCAGCTGTCCGAGAGCTGCCCTACCATGCCGTCCACGAAGACGTGGTTCAGGACACCGGGAAGCGAAAAACCGCTGTAGAGCACGCCGCCTACCAGTATGCCGATGAAGAGCGAGGAATAGACTTCTTTGGTGATCAGGGCCAGCAGGATGGCGATCAGTGCGGGAAACAGTGACCATGCAGTGTTCAGTACGTTCATGAAATACTCCTTTCAGATGCGTCCGGCCTCCGCGCCGTGCGAAGCGGTATTCGGCGCTGCCGGAAATAAGAAAACCGGGTCATGATAGGTATCATGACCCGGACGTATTTCATGCCGCTGTCACGATAGCTCTCCGCGCATGAAGCGCGACAGTCCGCAGGGTATTTCTCTGCGTCCCAGGCACTGCTCACCGGCGGAAGACCGGAAAAACAGCCCTTCGGCGGCATCCCCTTTCCCTTCGGAGCCTTCCCATACGCTCCGCAGGTACTCTTGTCAGCCGCGACCTCTATCACAACTTTGCCCTTATTATAGGGCTTTCTTTTGTTTTGTCAACACTTATTTGTTTTTTCCATAAAAACCGGGCGGTCCCGGCGGTCAGACCTCTCCGCGCATGTACGAGAGGGCGTAAGCCGCCGTCATCGGAACCGAGACTTTGAAGACGTTCTCATCCACGTCCAGGCAGCTGTGGTGCAGCGGATGCGCCGTTTCCGGACGATTTGGATCCTGCGTGCCGATAAAGGCAAAGCAGCCGCCGACCGCATCAATGAATTCCGACATGTCTTCGCCGATCATTGCCGGTCTGCGGAAGACCAGACAGTCCTCTCCGAACAGGGACGCTGCCACCTGCCGGCCTTCCCGGACCGCTTCTGCGGTATTGCTCTGGACCTTGGTGAATTCCCGCCATTCAACGGATGACGTCCCGCCGTACAAGGAGACGGTCGACTGCAGCAGCTGTTCCAGGCGCCGGACCGTTTTCTGCCGGAACTGCTCATCCAGGGTCCGGATGGTTCCCTCCAGCACGGCAGTTCCCGCGCCGATATTGTACGCCGTTCCGGCTTCCAGTCTGCCAAAACCGATCAGAAGCGGACTGACAGGGTCGCTCATGCGGGTGACCAGGGCCTGCGCCGCGACCACGACCTGCGCTGCCATGTACAGGGCATCTGCGCCCTGGTGCGGGTAGGCGATATGGGTCGGTTCTCCGTGGATGGTCATGAGGAACCTGTCCACGCTGGCATTGCATGCGCCTTCAGGCAGGGCGAGCGTTCCGACCGGGAACTCCGGGGCAATGTGAAAACCAAAGCAGCGTGTCGCGCCGTTTACGGCGCCGGCTTCCACCATCGCCTTTGCGCCGTAGCCGTGCTCTTCATCCGGCTGGAAAAGCAGGATGATGCGTCCCGCGAACCGGTCCCGGAAGGCGCAGAGCGTGCGGGCCGTTCCGATGAGGGACGTAAGATGCACGTCGTGGCCGCAGGCATGCATCCGGCCGGGACACTCGCTTTTGAAGTCGGATTCGCGCTGTTCCTCGAGAGGCAGCGCATCAATATCTGCGCGCAGCGCCATGCAGTGCGGCCGGCCTGCCGCGTCACGGACTGCCGGACCTTCCCCGGTCCCGTCCACGTACGCGACTATCCCCGTGCCGGCGCAGCGGTGATGCGAAAGCCCGAGCTTATCCAGTTCCTCTTCGATCCGCGCCGCCGTCCAGAATTCGCTCCGTCCGACCTCCGGATGACGGTGGAATTCCCGGCGAAGGGAGACCAGTGTATCAAGGTCTTTTTCGACGAAAGCTTTTATCTGCCGTTCCAGTTCGTTCATTTTCATACCTCACGGTTTCGCTTGCTTGATATGACGATATCATAACACATGAACGGCAGTTCCGGAAGATACAGAAAAAGAGGAAAACGGCCGGGGCGGCACTGCCCTGCGTTCTCCTCTTTTATATGAACGGCTGCTGTTTGGTTCAGCGCTGTCCCTGCTTCACGGATTCCTGCATCCACATGACAGAAGGCTTTGCGCAGCTGATGAACAGATCGATGTCACTTTCGCTGAGGCCTCCGCGGGCGTTTTTTTTCGTCCCTGCGTTGTTCAGAAATCTGAAGATGTTCGTGTTTCCGTTTTTCTTAAAAATCTTGATGCTCATTGTTTTTTCTTTCCTTCCCTTCCATTCTTTTTTCTCTCGCTGCTTCGCCGACGCGTTCCGAAGCAGGATGGTCATAATAGAACATATATGGAGAGGTTTCTACTTATTTTTCGTCCATATTTGCAAAAATTACAGATTTTTTGTTGTTTTCGGCACGGGGATATGCTATTCTTGCCGCAGCATTGCCGCAAAGGAAGGCCCACGATGAAGCAGACAGAAGCATTTGAAGACTTTATGATCACGCGGAAAACGCATGCCGGACTCCGGGAGGAGGCGCAGCAGCGCTTTCACCGCTTTCACGAACTGTACTATGTCCTGGAGGGAAAATGCTCCGTGCTGATCGGGCAGCGCATCTGCAGCCTGCAGGCCGGCGACGTCGCCGTGATCCCCGTCCGCACGCTCCACAAGACCGATTATCTGTCCTCCGGACCGAACACGAAATACGTCATTTCGCTGACGGAAGACATGGCAAAGTCCATCGATGCCTTTCTCGGGGAAGAACTGACGCCCGTCTGCCTTGAAGCCGGACAGGTAACGATCCCGATGCAGCGCCGGGAACTGATCCAGCTGCTCCTCGCCCGCATGCTGTATGAGTATGAAAACCGTCCGCCGCATGCGGCCAGCATCATCAAGGCCTGCCTGACGCAGTTCCTGACGTCGCTGTATCTTTACCGCACGCAGCAGGAGGAAAAGGACGACATTCCGGAGGAGAGCACGGAACGCATTCACGGGATCACGGACTATCTGTACGAACACTATTCGGAGAATCTGTCGCTGCCGCAGTTGGCAGAACATTTCGCCCTGAGCCCTTCGTATCTTTCCCGAAGCTTCAAGAAAGCCACGGGCTTGGGGCTCCGGGAATACCTGGTCAATCTGCGCATCCAGCAGGCCTGTGAGCTGCTCCTTTCCACCTCGCTCTCCGTGACGGAGATCGCCGACCGCTGCGGCTTTAACGACAGCAACTATTTCGGGGATGCCTTTAAAAAAGCCACCGGTCTCTCTCCCAGGGATTACCGGCGGCTCAGCTGATCTTTGCTGCCGCGCTGCGGCGATATGCTTTTCAGATCCTTTTTCAGCATGATGATCTCGTCCGTGCGGTATTCCTCGGTAAATCCGTTTTCCAGGAAGAGTCTGACGGCGGGATTGTCGATCGCGATGTCGTCGTGCAGGACTTCGATCCCGTTTTCCGCGGCCGCTTCGCAAAGCATCTCCAGGCCTTTCTTTCCGTATCCCCTGCCGCGGAATGGGGCATAGATGATGACGTCCGCCGGCCAGATCCCTCTTTTCTCATCGAAATGATAAGCAATCTCGCCGACGAACTCGCCTGATTCGCTCTCTTTCAGATAGCGGTAGAAGCGCCTGCCGTCGGAACACAGGACCCAATATTCATACCAGTCCTGCCACTTACTTTCGGGGAAGGGGATCGTTCCGCCCCAGGCATGGTTGTATGACATCGTTTCTTCGTCGCTCATGAAGGTCTCGCGGAAGCGGAGATCTTCAAGCTTCGGCACATATGATTCCAACATGGCGTATCCTCCTGCAGCGGGGCTCCGGGGCGGTCTCAAAGCGCCCCCCTGGGGCAGTTTTTCACGCATTCCATGCAGAGGATGCACTCGGTGCCGTTCTCCCTCTTCCGGGAGTTGTCGGTCACGTCCACGTTCATCGGGCAGACGCGCCGGCATTTTCCGCAGGAAACGCATTTTTCCTTGTTGCATTTCACCCGCAGGAGGGCGAAATAACTCATCGGCTTCAGAAAAACCGTGATGGGGCAGATATATTTGCAGAACGCACGGTTGTCCTTAACGGCAAAGGCGAGGGCGATCCCAACGGCATAGTACAGGACGTTTCCGACGATGAAGGCCCAGAACATGATCCGCTCGAGATTCCCGACGTGTGCAAGGAAGAGGGCGGCGACGAAGAGCAGGGAGAGGGCAAAGGTAAGGTACCGGATCCAGCCGATCTTTTTCCGCGGTCCGGCAGGGACCTTATACGGGAGGAAGTCCAGGACCATGGCCGTCCAGCAGGCATAGCCGCACCAGCCGCGGCCGAAGAGGAGCGGACCGAAGATCTTGGCTACCGCGTAGTGGATGGTCGCCGCTTCGAACACGCCGGTGAAAAGGTAGTACCAGAAGCCTTCGATCTGCATGTTTTCATTGCAGATGAGGCCGAGATACACGAGCATGTACAGCCCCACGAGCAGCTGGACGACGCGCCTTGCGTGCTTGTATTTCCGGATGTACAGAAAGATCCCGAACGCGATCGACAGCCCGATGTAACTGAAGTTGAAGAGGTAGAACAGGTTGTCTTTCGTGAGCCAGAGGGTCACGGCAATGGTTTCGAAAATGATCAGTATGAGCAGCGGGTGGATGTATTTCCTGAGCTGTTTCATCTTAGTCTCCCTGACAGACCGGCGCATTTTTGCGGCAGATCCTTCCGCCCGGAACGATCTGCCGCTTGCATCCGGCGCCTGTGTTGTTTACAATTGTAGGGATCCTGACGATCCCTGTCAAGAAGAGGAGCAGGTCCCCATGGAATATTTCTGGTACGTCATCGCGGCTCTCGGCGCCGGCATCGGCACCGGGCTTGCCGGCCTGTCCGCCGCTACGGTCATGGTCCCGATCCTGATCGTGCTGTGTCCCTCGTTCGGCGGGGAGCACGGCGCGTATCAGGCGACGGCCATCGCCCTTGCTTCGGACATCCTCGGCTCCGCCGTAACGACGTATACCTATGCGAAACATAAGAATATCGACTTAAGGCGCGGATCGGTCATGCTGGTCTGCATTCTCGGCATGTGCACGGTCGGGAGCTACGTGGCTTTCCTCGTCGGCAACGTGGTCCTGGGCAGCTTCACCCTTTTCCTGACCTTCTTCATCGGCATCCGTTTCCTGGTGAAACCGGATACCAGCCGGAAAGACCAGGCGGCCAATGGAGAGAAACTGGACCTTAAAGGCATCGCGGTATCCCTCTTCTTCGGCCTTACGATCGGCTTTGGCACGGGCTTCGTGGGCACGGGCGGCGGCATGATGATGCTGGTGGTGTTCACGGCTTTTCTCGGGATGGAACTGAAGACCGCCGTCGGGACCAGCACCTTCATCATGACCTTCACAGCGCTGATCGCTTCCGTGAGCCACATCCTGATCCATCCGGCGATCGTTCTGGAAAAATGGGACGTGATGCTGATCTGCATCGTGACGGCGACGGCGGCAAGCCTCATCTCCGCGCGCTTCGCGAACCGCGTGAAAAACCGCACCGTAGGCCTCGTGACCGGTGCGGTCCTGACCGTTCTCGGCGGCGCCATGCTGATCCTGAACTACTGGAGTTTTCTGTCGCGTTTCCCCCTGTTTACGGACACGCTGCACTGCATGGGCGTGCTGATCAGCTTCGTCATTCCCTGCGTCCTGATCCTGCTGCCGATCCGCTTCCTGACGAAGATCCCGTCGTACATTTTCCGGAAACTCCTGCATATCGTCGCCTTTACCTGCGTCTCGCTGACGATCCTGACCTCGCGGAACTGGCAGGCTTCGGCGCTCACCTGCGTCATCTTCGCGGGACTGATCTATCCGCTTCTTGCCCTTGTTGAGAAGGAAGCCTGGTACCCGAGGCTGTTCGTGGAGAAGACGAAAGGCGAGATCAGACGGAGCCTTCTCATGCTCTTCCTGATGGTCGCCGCGCTGATCGCGGTGTGCTGGGGCATTTTCGGCGAGTCGGTCCTCTGCGCGGCCTCGATCCTCATGTGGGGAACGGGAGACGCCGCTGCGGCGCTCGTCGGCATCCCGTTCGGAAAACATAAGATAAAGACGAGATGGACCGACGGGAAAAAGTCCAGGGAAGGGACAGCTGCGATGTTTGCGGTCTCCTTTGTAAGCGGACTGCTGATGCTGCTCCTAGCGCATGAAGCAGGACTTCCGTATGCGCTTGTTTCGGCTGCCGTCGGCGCGCTCTTCGGCGCGCTGACCGAACTTTTCTCGCCCAGCGAATACGATACGGTCACCGTGCCCTCGGTGATCGCGGCGGTCCTGCTCCTCATAAACGCGGCCGTACGCTGAAGCGGTCCTTTGACACTCAGACGTGCGAAAAGCCCCTCCCTCTGCCGGTTCGGCAGAAAGAGGGGCTTTTTCGTGCGGCGCTTCGGGGCGGAGGGGCTAGATCAGGTTAACCGCAAGGCCGCAGACAAATGAGAAAATCATTACGAACACGAGGTACAGGGCAAAGCGCTTCCAGCCCATGACGATCTTGAGCGCGCCGAGATTGGTGATCTTCGTGGCCGGCCCCGTGATCATGAACGCGGCGGCAGAGCCGAGGCTCATGCCGTCCGCAAGCCAGCTCTGAAGGAGAGGGATCGTTCCTCCGCCGCAGGCATAGAGCGGGACACCTATCGTTGCCGCCATCAGAATGTCCCAGGCCTGATTGCCGCCGAACAGATTCACCATCACGTCCTGCGGGACATAGCGCTGAAAGAGAGCGGACAGAAGGATGCCGATGAGGAAGTAAAGACCGGTCGCCCTGACGTTTCTCACGAAGTTCAGCAGGTAGCGGATGAACAGATTCGGATGCGTATCGCGGCTCTTCCGTTCTTCGAAACCGTCAAAACTGAAGAACTCTTTTTTTCGGCAGAAGGCGTGCACGAGAAGACCTGCTGCACAGCCGCACAGGAAACAGGAAATGATACGCACGAGCAGCGCTTTCGTCCCGAGCGCTGCGCTGTAAATGATGAGCTGCGGATTCAGGAGGACGGAAGCCATCATGAAGGCGGCGAGCCAGTCCTCCCGCATGCCCTGCTTCCGGAAAGACGCGGCAATGGGAATCGTGCCGTACATGCAGAGCGGCGAGGCGATTCCCAGAAGGCAGGCGGGGATGATGCCGAGAAGCCCGAGCTTCTTTCCCTGCATTCCCGCGAAAAGTGCGTGTATCCTGTCCTTCGCGAACACGGAGACGAGCGAGCCGATCGCCATGCCGAGGACCCAGTACAGGAAGATCTGCCGCAGCTGGAGATCAAAGTAGTACCGGATATACACGAACTCCCGGCGGATCACCGCGAACAGTTCAGTCATCGATCTTTACCAGTTCATATGCCCGGCTGCCGAGCCCGATTGCTTCCGCGTGCTCCAGCGTGTGGATCCCCTTCTTGTTTTCAATGCGCTTCACGAGCGCGGCGTTTCCTTCCGCCTGATAAATGAGGTCCACGCAGGCCTGGTCAAGTGCCACCGGGTCGGTACTCGCTAGGATGCCGATGTCATGGATGTTCGGTTCCGCCGGGCTGCCATCGCAGTCGCAGTCCACGGAAAGGCGATTCATCACGTTGATGTAGACGACGTGCTCCTCCCCGACGTGGTCGCGGAAGCCCTTGACCATCTCGGCAAGCGCCTCCAGCCAGGCGCTCTGGCTGCCATGCATGATGCTGCCGCTCGTCCGCGTTCCGGCGCTGTGGACGTAGACCTTGCCGCTCGCGGAAGAGATGCCGATGCCGACGTTCTTGATCGCGCCGCCAAAGCCGGCCATCGCGTGCCCCTTGAAGTGGGAGAGGATCACCCAGTCTTCGTAGTTTTCCGCGTGGCTCCCCACGATGATCCGGTTCAGCCTCGTCCCGCCGCTCATGGGCCATTCGACCTCGCCGTCCTCGTCCATCAGGTCGAAGTCGGCGATCGCGGTAAAACCGTGGTCTTCGGCAACCTGCCTGTGCATGGCGGAACTGGAACGCGAGCCGCCGTAGGCTGTGTTGCATTCCACAATGGTGCCGTCAACGAGGCGCACCAGATCGCCGATCAGTTCCGGCCGGAGATAATTGCTCGCGGGCGGTTCGCCCGTCGAGATCTTGACCGCGACTTTTCCGCCCGGCTGCCAGCCGAGTTTTTTGTAGAGCTTAACAAGAACTTCCGCGGAGATATCGGAGGTGAAGTAAACCGCCGCGGTCTCACGCGGCGCCGCGGAGGTGCTTTCGGTTCCCGGCGCAGCAGGGGCGTTTCCTTTCGTGCTTTCCGGCGCGCCTGCGCCGCATGCCGCAAGCGGCAGGAGCAGCAGAAGGGCGGCTAAAGCCGACATGATGCGTTTTTTCAGAGGCATGGTGCTTCCTCCTTATTTCAGTTCGATGGTGACGGTGACGTCTCCGTTTCCCAGTAGTTCAGCCATTTCCTGAGCAGTCTTGTCCGTGACATGGCCGAGCCGGGTGTACGCCCAGGCGTTGGAACCGTAGAAAATGACGAGCTGATTCCCGGAATAAAGGACGATGTCGCCGGCCTCGGTGGTCGTCTGTACGTCCGCGCGGGGCAGGCTCCGGCCGATGCGCCCGACCTGCTCGAATCCGCCGTACATGGACATCTGGATGGTCAGAGGGCCGTTCTTGCACAGCGTCTTCAGAGCTTTCACGGACTCGTTTTCTTCCCACTTCACGTTTACGGCGGTCCCGCTGATCGTCATCTGCAGTGTCATTTCGTGCTCCTCGGTTTCGGTTTCAGTATGCGGCTCGGTCTCAGCCTTCGCATCAGCGGCGGTTTCAGTCTCCGGCAGCGTCGCGGCCGCGGTCTCCTGTTCTTCAGCCGTCTGCTGCGTCTCTCCGGAGCCTTCCGGAGTCATTGCGCTCTGTACTTTTCCGCTTCCCTTTCCGTCATCCGCGCCGCAGCCCGCAAGAAGCAGCGCCGCCGCCAGCGCGATGGCGCGGGCGGCCTTATTCCAGTGCTTTACCGAATTCATAAGCTTTATCCTGCGCGTCTTTCCTCCCGGAGGCTTCTCCGGGGGCGCCGATCCCGCCGCAGAAGAGGGCGCCGGCGAACTTGGCCTTTTCAAAGCAGTCGACCCAGCCCTGCAGACCGCTTACGGCTTTCTCGGGAACGTAAGGTTCATCCTCGGCTGCCGTCGTGAGCAGATAAACTTTGCGGAAGCGGTAATCCGAGGAGTAAAGCGGGTTCAGACGGTCCAGAAGCGTCTTCATCTGTCCGCTCATTTCATAGTAATAGATCGGCGTGGCAAATACAAGGGTATCTGCGTTCTTTACCTTTTCGGCGATCCACACGGCGTCGTCGTCCAGAACGCATTTCTGTGTTTTCTGGCAGGCAAGGCAGCCGATGCAGAAGCGGATGTCTTTCCCCTTCAGGCTGATCTGCTCGACCTCATGCCCTGCATTGCGGGCGCCGGCGATCAGGCGTTCCGCAAGAACGTCTGAGTTGCTCCCTGCCCGAAGGCTTGCGGTAATGACCAGTACTTTGCTCATGGTTCGTTCTCCTTATTTCAGATATTCGCGGAAGAAGGCTTCCAGTTTGTCAAACGGGATGGCGTCCTTTCCGCCGCCGTCGTAGAGGTCGGTATGCACGGCGTCCGGGATGATCATCAGTTCCTTGTTGTCCGCATACTTGCTGTCTTTTACCATATTGGCGTAGGCATCGCGCGAAAAATAGCAGGAGTGCGCCTTTTCGCCGTGGATAAGCAGGACCGCGCTGCGGATCTCGTTCGAATACTGCAGGATGGGCTGGTTGATGAAACTTTCGCAGCCGATCACGTTCCAGCCGCCGTTGGAATTGAGCGAGCGCGCGTGATACCCGCGGCCGGTCTTGTAATAATCGTAGTAGTCTTTTACGAAGAAGGGAGCATCATCCGGCAGGGGATCGACCACGCCGCCCCCGAGTTTGTATTCGCCGGCCTTAAGGTCCGCGAGCCGCTGCGCGCACATGGCCGCCTTTGCCTGATACCGGGCTTCCTCGCTGTCAGCGGAATCGAAGTATCCCTTCGCGTTCACGCGGGTCATGTCGTACATCGTGGAGGCAACCGTGGCCTTGACGCGCGTATCGAGGGCTGCGGTATTGACCGCCATGCCGCCCCAGCCGCAGATGCCGATGATGCCGATGCGGTCCGGATCGGCCTTGTCATGCAGGGAAAGGAAATCCACCGCGGCCATGAAGTCTTCGGTATTGATGTCGGGAGAAGCCATGTACCGGACGTTCCCGCCGCTCTCGCCGGTAAAGGACGGGTCGAAGGCAAGGGTGAGGAAGCCGCGCTCCGCCATGGTCTGCGCGTACAGCCCGGAGCACTGCTCCTTCACGGCGCCGAAGGGGCCGGAAACGGCGATCGCGGGAAGCTTTCCTTCCGCATTCTTCGGTACGTACAGGTCTGCCGCGAGCGTGATGCCGTAGCGGTTCACGAAGGTCACTTTTTCGTGATTAACCTTATCGCTCTTCGGAAACGTCTTATCCCACTCGGTCACGAGTTTAAGTTCTTCTTTTCTGATCATCTTTTATCTCCTTTTTCCTGCTTAATGCGCTGTTTTCGCTTTTGCCGTCTGCCGGATCAGGTAGTCCAGGCAGTCCACTTTCCGCTGGCTTTCGTGGAGTTCCTCCATCCGGCTGCAGCGGCAGATCCGGAAGTACCGGAGCAGGGCGTCGGTATCGCCTGCTTCGTGAAGCCGCCTGGCTTTCCGTATTTCCTCCTCCGTGCATCCGGCATCCTTCATGCCCGTGAGGGCGCTCTCCAGATCCATCCTGTTTCTCCTTGGCATGCATTTTGTACTGCGCTTTCATCATAAGGTCTTTACGAATAACGCGCTAATGGTTATAATGCATATCGTGATATTCTAAAAAGGCATAACATGGAACCGAAACAGAAGGAGGACCGTTCGATGGAGATCCGCACGCTGCGCTATTTCCTGGCTGTCGCGAGAGAAGAGAACATGACCCGGGCGGCCGAACTGCTTCACGTGACGCAGCCGACACTTTCGAAAGCCCTGAAGTCGCTGGAAGATGAGCTGGGCAAAAAGCTCTTTACCCGCCGCAGCTTCAGCATCAGCCTGACGGAGGAGGGCGTGCTGCTGCGGGACCGGGCGGAAGACCTTGTGTCCATGGCGGATAAGATCGAGCAGGAGTTTCTCTCCTTCGACGACATCACTGGCGGGGATATCTATTTCGGACTGGCCGAATCCTATCAGATCCGCTACCTCGCGCGGGAGATCCGGAGCTTTAAGAAGACCTATCCGGACCTACGCTACCACATCACGAGCGGGGATACCGAGCAGGTCACGGAGAAACTGGACAAGGGCCTTCTGGACTTTGCCGTGATCTGCGAAACACCGGACGAAAGGAAATATCAGTACCTGACCTTCCCGGAAGCCGACTGCTTCGGCGCGGCCGTCCCGGCGGATTCTCCGCTCGCAGAAAAGGAACAGATCACGGCGGAGGATCTCTGCGGTCTGCCGTTATTCTGTTCCGAACAAAGCTGGGAGAATGATATCCGCCCATGGGCGGGAGAACATTTCGAAAGTCTCCGGCTGGAGGGCTCCTTCCGCCTCGCCTACAACGGGTCGATGTTTGCGCGGGAAGGCCTCGGGATCCTGCTGACCCTGAACGACCTCATTGACACCTCGCCGGGCAGCGGGCTGGTCTTCCGGCCGCTTTTCCCGCATCTGGAGATGAAGATGTACCTGATCTGGAATAAGTATCAGAGTTTCACGCCCATCGCGGAGAGGTTCCTGAAGCAGATCCGGGCGTCGTTTTCGTGAGTCATTCCTGCGGGCAGTGAAATCTTTCTTGCCCGAAATACGAAAAGGGGTTATGATTCAAGGCGGATCATAACCTCTTTTTTGAAGGAGAAAATACGATGCGGGGCGTCATTTTGCAGCAGCTTTCCGAAGTCACGCCGGAAGAACAGGCCATCCTCGACGGGAGAAAAACCATAGACCGCGAGATCTATATGGACGGGAGTACCGACGTGATCTCGGGGGAAAAACTGCTGGAAAAGGGGAAACTCATTGCCATCCGCCCGCACACGCGCTTCATCGCGTTTCCGGAGCACACGCACGATTACGTTGAGATGGTTTACATGTGCCGCGGTGAGACGGTGCACGTCGTCAACGGCAGCCGGATCGTCCTGCGCGAAGGCGAACTGCTCATGCTGGGGCAGCACGCCCGCCAGTCCATCGAACCGGCCGGAAAAGAAGACATTGCCGTAAACTTCATCGTCCGGCCGGGCTTTTTCACCGGCACGCTCCCGTATCTCGGCGAAGAGGAGACGCCGCTCAGACGCTTCGTGGTGAGCTGCCTGACCGGGGAGAATGAAGCCGGATACCTGCTGTTCCGGGTGGCGGACGTCCTGCCGATCCAGAACCTGATCGAGAACCTCCTCTTTACGATCCCGGAGGCCGCGCCGAATAAGCGGGGCATCCTGCAGGCAACGATGGGCCTGCTGTTTGCGAATCTTCTCAATCACACGGAGAAGCTGACCTATTCGAGCGGCGAGCAGGAGACGGTCTTTTCCGTGCTCCGCTACGTGGAAGAGCATTACCGGGGCGGAAGCCTCGGCGAGCTTGCCGCGCGGGAGCACTATGAACTGACGGCGCTTTCCCGACTGATCCGCGCCCGAACCGGGAAGACCTATACCGAGCTCGTGCAGGAGAAGAGACTTTCGCAGGCCGCGTGGTTGTTGAAGAACACCGGCCGCAAGGTGGATGAAATCGCCCGTACGGTAGGATATGAGAACGTCAGCTACTTCCACCGCCTTTTCGCCGCACGCTTCGGCTGCTCGCCGAAACATTACCGGGACTGCAAATAAGGACACTTTTTCGGCAAACTCAAGACATTGGAACATACCCCCTCATCCTGTATGCTGTAAGCAGGAAAAGGGGGTATTGTCATGAATTATTACCTCGCGGTCGATATCGGTGCTTCGTCCGGGCGGCATATCGTCGGCTGGACGGAGAACGGAGAACGGAAAACGCGGGAGGTCTATCGCTTCCCGAACGGTGTGGAATCCGCGGACGGGCACCTCGTGTGGAACATGGACGCGCTCACGGCGCACGTCCGGCGCGGCATCGAAGAAGCGAAAACCCAGTTCGGAAATATCAGAAGCCTCTCGGTCGATACCTGGGGCGTCGATTACGTTTTGCTGAAGGGCGAGGAGGAGATCCTCCCCTGCTTCGCCTACCGGGACAGCCGCACGCAGCGCGTGATCCCCGAAGTGCACGAAAAACTGCCGTTTGCGGAACTGTACCGCCGCACCGGCATCCAGTTCCAGCCCTTCAACACGGTCTACCAGCTGTGCGGCGACCTGATGGCGGGAAGGCTGAACGAGGCGACGGACTTTCTGATGATCCCGGAGTACCTCCTCTGGAAACTCTGCGGCGTAAAGGCGCACGAATATACCAATGCCACGACCGGCGGCATGGTGAGTGCCGTGACCGGAGAGTACGATCCGGAAATCATTGAGGCGCTCGGTCTGCCGCAGCACCTGTTCCACCCGCTGCAGCGCCCCGGCACGGTGATCGGAGAATATGAAGGCATCAAATGCGTCCTCTGCGCGACCCACGATACCGGCTCCGCGGTCGAGGGCATTCCGATGGAAGAGAACGCGCCGTACATCTCCTCGGGCACCTGGAGCCTGCTGGGCGTGAAGACGGAGCAGCCCCTTACGGATGAGGCGTCTGAACGCGCCAACTGGTCGAATGAGGGCGGCGTCGGCTATAACCGCTATCAGAAGAACATCATGGGCATGTGGCTCGTCAACCGCCTGCGGGATGAGCTTTGTCCCGAAAAGCCCTGGAGCGAGATCACGGCCGAGGCCGAAGCGGACAGCTTTGACGGGACCGTCGACGCAAACGCCGAAGTATTTCTCGCACCCGAGAGCATGAAGGCCGCCTTCGACGAAGCCCTGCCGGAAAAGCCCCGGACGGCCGCCGGATATTTCCGCTGCGCCTACCGCTCGCTGGCCTTGTCCTACCGGCAGGCTGTCCGCGAACTGGAGCATAACACCGGAAAGAAATACGACCGCATTTACATCGTCGGCGGCGGCGCGAAGAACGCCTTCCTGAACCGTCTGACGGAAGAAGCCACGGAAAAGAAAGTCATCGCCCTGCCCATTGAGGCCACGGCGCTCGGAAACCTGAAGATCCAAACGGAGGAAGACAGATGAGTTACACGGAAGCGAAAGAGAAATATGCGGCGTACGGCGTGGACGCCGAAAAAGCCATTGAGACCCTGAAAAAAGTCCCGGTCTCGCTGCACTGCTGGCAGGGAGACGACGTGCGCGGCTTCGATACCGACCCGAGCAAGCCCCTTACCGGCGGTATCCAGACCACCGGCAACTATCCCGGCAGAGCGAGGACGCCGGAAGAACTGATGGCCGACCTCGACAAGGTGCTTTCCCTGATCCCCGGCAGGCCGAAGATGAACCTGCACGCAAGCTACGCGATCTTCGAAGACGGCGAGTGGGCGGACCGTGACAAACTGGAACCGAAGCATTTCGCAAAGTGGGTCAGCTTCTGTAAGGAAAGAGGCCTCGGCTGCGATTTCAACCCGACCTTCTTCTCGCACCCGATGTGCGACCCGCAGACCCTGTCCTCTGCGGATGAAAAGACCCGCCGCTTCTGGATCGAACACGGCAAGGCATGCATCCGCATCTCCAATTATCTGGCGGAAGAACTGGGTGAACCCTGCGTCATGAACATCTGGACCGGCGACGGCTTCAAGGATATCCCCGCGGACCGCATGGGACCGCGCGTGCGCTACCGCGAAAGCATCGACGAGATCCTTTCCGAACCCTACGATTTCACGAAGGTGAAGCCCTGCATCGAGTCGAAGGTCTTCGGCATCGGCGTCGAGGCATATACGGTGGGGAGCGCCGAATTTGCGCTTTCCTACGCGGCAATGAACAAAGATAAATGCATCCCGCTGATGGACAACGGCCACTACCATCCGACCGAGGTGGTCTTTGACAAGATCCCCGCCCTGCTCGCCTTCTTCCCGGAGATCGCGCTGCACGTCACCAGACCGATCCGCTGGGATTCCGACCACGTGGTCCTGTTTGACGATGAGACGAAGGAGATCGCGCGCGAGATCGTGCGCTGCGGCGGCCTGGACGGACGGGTCAACATCGCACTCGACTATTTTGACGCGTCGATCAACCGCATTTCCGCCTGGGTGACCGGTTACCGCAACGTGCAGAAGGCCCTGCTGTTCGCTCTGCTGCAGCCGAACGAAACGCTGAAGGCGCTGCAGGACGGCGGAAACTTCACCAAACTCATGGTGTTTCAGGAAGAACTGAAGACGCTGCCGTTCGGCGAGGTCTGGGACGAATACTGCCGCCGCTGCGGCAGGCCGCTCGACGGAGAGTGGTTCTCCGAAGTGGAACGCTACGAAAAAGAAGTGCTGGAGGTGAGGAAATGAAAGACATTCTGACTGCGCCGTTCATGGTGGAAATGATCCGTACGGCGACGAACATGTACGGTCACGGCTGGGATGAGAGGAACGGCGGCAACATCAGCCTGCTCCTGGACGAAGCCGAACTGAAGGAATACCTGGACATGCGCCCGGTCCGCGTGCTGGAGACCGGCTTTGCGGCGCCGGAACTTGCGGGAAAGTGCTTCCTCGTGACCGGTACGGGCAAGTATTTCAAGAACGTGCAGTATGCGCCTGACGTGAACCTCGGCATCGTCCGTCTGACCGACGGCGGCACGAAGGCGGAACTCCTCTGGGGCTTTTCCGACGGCGGAAAGTTTACCAGCGAATTCCCCGCCCATATGATGAGCCACATCGCGCGCCTTAAGGCCGACCCTGCGAACCGCGTCGTCATGCACTGCCATCCGGCGAATCTCCTCGCCATGACCTACGTGCACGACCTTGACGAGAAGGCCTTCACCCGCACGCTCTGGCAGATGTGCACCGAGTGCATCGTGGTCTTCCCGGACGGCGTGAACGTGCTGCCCTGGATGCTCTGCGGGACCAACGAGATCGGCGAGGCCACGGCGAAAAAGATGGAGACCGCCCGCCTGGTGGTATGGGCACAGCACGGCATTTACGGCGCCGGGAAGGACCTTGACGAGACCTTCGGCCTCATTGAGACGGCCGAAAAAGCCGCAGAGATCTACCTGAAGATCGCGCACCTGCCGCTGAAGCAGACGATCACGGACGAACAGATGCACCTCCTGGAGCAGCGCTTCGGCGTGAAGGCGAGAGAAGGGTATCTTGACTGAAAAAACCGCAGATATACGGCGGATGCCGATGAAGATCCGGTCATATACTAAGAAAAAGCCCGGCTGCATGTACTCCATGCAGCTGGGCTTTTCATGATGCGCAGAATGGTTAATTCGAAGGCTTTCCGGCCTTGTTCAGTGCGTCCGCGGTCTCGGCAAGCCATTCGTGATAATGGTCATAGGGATCATCCGTCCACCAGTTAAGCAGTTTGTGGAGCTGCTCGGCATCTTCAGCCGTGCTCGTGCATCCGTACTGCTCGGGGTCCCGGTTAACCGTTACGGCATGATTGCCGTCGGGCTTGAAATCGATGCGGTAAATGCAGAATCCAGTCCAGCTGCGATGGGCGAAGAGCGTATCACCCTCCATGAACCAGAACCATTTATCCTCCATTCCCTGGGGAATGTTGCCGCGGCGGAGCGCTGCCATCTGCTGCGCCGTAAACGGCCTCCGGAGGATGAAGGTGTCATGCTGCTCAGGCATGTCCAGGCTTTTCCAGTCGTTTCTTTCCGCGACTTTATAACGGGAGGCATCGCTTCCCGACAGGACTTTCTGACCGGCTTTCATGATCTCGTCGCTCAGCACGGCAAAAACGATATCCAGGGAGATGTTTTTGTGCCGGTCAAGGAAATCCCTGCATGCACTGAGTGCCTGACGCCAGGCACCCTGCACGGGATAGCCGAAGATCCCGGATGAGATCAGGGGAAAACCGATGGATCTGCAGTTATTGGCTGCCGCCAGTTCGAGAGACTTCTGATATGCTCCGTAAAGCAGCTCCGGTTCTCTGTGCAGACCGTCCTTCCACCGGGGACCGACCGCATGAATGACGTATCTGGCTTTCAGCCGGAAGCCGGGGGTGATGACGGCGGAACCCGTCTCGCAGCGGCCGATCCTGCTGCAGGCATCCTGCAGCTGATCGTATCCTGCTGCCCTGAAGATCGCGCCGCAGACACCGCCGCCGGCCTGAAGGCCTTCATTTGCGGCGTTGACGATCGCATCCGTATCCAGATCGGTGATGCTGATTTTTCTGATCTTGATCGTACTCATGGGTTTTCGTGCTGCCTCCTGTGCCGTACTGCGTCACGCTGATCATTCCCTGTTCAGCGCAGTTTCTGTCTTATTCAGCGTATCAAAGAAGCGGTGCGTCGCGACTGCCGGACCGAAGAGGAGGAGCCCTAAGGTGTTCCAGCCGAACATGTGCCGCCATGAGGTATACGGCCCTTGGACGCCGAGCGATGCGGCCTTTGCCTTCAGCTCTTCCGCGATACGGGACATCCAGATCAGGGGATAAATGAACAGCGTCGGAATGCCGAGCAGATAGGCTTTCCAGTAAGGCATCAGCTTGTGCCCCAGCACCTGCTCCAGTTCATTCTGCAGGCCGCCGAAGGGCATGTACAGCAGGAAAAAGAGCCCTGCCGTAAAGAAGTCGATAAAGCCGAGCCAGAAGCCTTTTCTGTTTGTGCGTCTGAATTTCATGTCCGCAGCATCACCGCCGAAGCCGAACCCTCGGATGAAGAGGATGTTCAGCGCTTTCCGTTTTTCTTAATTATAGCCGAACAGGGCCCGGAATACAATAGGCTGGCGGCTTCGTCCGATTTCATGACATTGCTGATCTTGGCTTCCGAAACGGACGGCATTATGGTATGATACGGATCGTCGGGAGACGAAAGCTCCGGCATATCGTGATTTGTGAGGATGATGCAGATGAATTATAAGGTGATCGACAGAGAGACATACTACAGAAAAGGCGTGTTCCGCCACTTTTCGGAAGACTGTAAATGTTCGGCTTCAATGACGGCGAGAATCGACGTAACTGACCTCGCGGCATGCTCGAAAAGAACGGGAACAAAGTTTTATGTTAACTTTCTGTATATTCTTTCAAAGGTCATGAATTCACGCGAAGATTACCGAATGGGATACCTCTGGCAGACAGATGAACTGATCTGTTATGACGTGATCAATCCCACACAGTATGTTTTTCATGAAGATACGGAAACCTGTACGCCTGTGTATACGGAATATCATGAGAACTATGAAGAGTTCTACGCTGCTGCCCTGCGGGATGTTGAGGAGGCAAAGAAAACGAGGGAATATGGCCTGGATATGGCGAATCATCCAAACTGGTTCGATGCGTCGTTCATCTCATGGCTCTCCTATGACTCTTTGCATCTTGAACTGCCCGATGGATATCTGTATTTTGCACCGATCATTAACTGGGGAAAATACAGGGAAGAAAACGGCAGGCTTGTCATGCCTGTGACTGTCCGTCTGAATCATGCCGTCGCTGATGGCTATCTGCTTGCAAACGTATTCCGTCTCTTAGAGCAGGAGATCAGGGCTTTTGCTGCCAAAATGCAGGAATGACATCAGACTGCCTCTGGTGTCTGTCCGCAGGAACCCGGCGGACAGGGATCCTGACAAACCGGGATCTGCAGAGGAAAATGACGATGTATTTTTCAAAACGCAATGATATAATCCATATGAGCATTATCCGCAGGGAGGGTAAAACATGCCTATTATTCAGTTAGTGATTTCTTTGATCGTACTGGGGTTCCTCTATTCAAGAATGATCCGCAGGGAGAGCCCCGAACCGGTCTCAAAACCGCAGGCAGCGGTTCCGGTCGTTCTGGGGGCTGTCTCTACGGTCCTTTCTTTCCTGCTGTTTCTCGGCATAGGCTATCTGCTCGATAAAGCCGGTGTTTCCACGAAGCAGCTCCCCTCCTTCATCCGTTCCGTGGTCGCGGCCTTCATCTCGGCCGGCCTGCCCGAGGAGATCACAAAGTTCCTGATGATCCTGCTCACGCTGCTGATATTCCGCGGCAGGATCCGGAACGTCTATGAATACATCCTAATCGGCGCCGGCATCGGCTTCGGATTTACGCTTCTGGAAGAATTCTTATACGGTTCCGCCGAGGGGATGACCGCGATCGCGAGACTGCTCACTGTTGCAAGCCACATGGTGTTCGGGATCATCATGGCAAGGCACCTTGGAACAGCAAAGTACAACAAGATCAAAGGCAGCGGATCCGTAACGGGCGAATACGTCCTGGCCCTGATCGTTCCCATTCTGCTCCATACCCTGTATGATGCCGGCACGGCAACCAATGCCTACATGAACAGCGGCAAAGAAGAGGACGAACTGATCGGCATCGTTATCGCCCTGGTCGTTACGGTCGCTTTGTTCATCGTACAGATCGCCGTCCCGGTCAGACTGAAAAAGAATACGGAGAAATACTGCGGAATGCTGACCGGCAGCGCGGATAAGCAGGTTTTGTAATTGAATATTTTGCGGAGGAGTAATGTTTAACGTCAATTATAAGGAACTCACACTGTCGTTTAACGAATTCCACGACGTTTCGGCCAAAGACATGCCGCAGTACGGAGAATACTGCCTGCTCGAACTGAAAACGGGAGCGTATACCGCAGGCGGCTGGTATCCGTCGGGGAAAGGTCATACCGCAGCAGGGTTCTTCTTACGCGGGACCGCCGACACGGTAGATTCGGAAGAAGTGGCAAGGTGGCACTCTCTCGATCGCTATGACCTTACGGACATCCTTAAAGATGAAGAGGTCAACTGGATCAATCTCGGGCCTGAAGAAGGCGGCCGGAATGTTCAGTTCGACGGCTTTAAGTCGTTTGCGGACGGAAAGAAACCGAAAGAGGAGCAGTTCTGCCTTCTGATCATGAAGGACGGGAGCCTCGCGGCAGGCAGATGGAACAAGTGGCGCCGCCAGGCCGGGGGAGCCTTCATTTATTCGTCGGCATTGGCGAGCCACAGTTCGGAAAAGGTCTGGGCGTGGACGCCGCTCAGTTCCGATGATATTTTCGCGGCGGAGGTGGAAAGGGAGAACGAGAAAAAACGCGAAAAGAAACTGAACAAGAACCCTTCAGCGGATCCGGAACTGTTCAAATACGGAACGGATATCAACGTGTATTACGAAAAAGCCCTGGAAAAGCTTCGTGAGGAATTCTATTGGGCTACTCTGCCGATGATGAAGAAGGAAAAGCCGCTCTGGCAGATCGCGCCCCTTCACGGCAAATTAGTTTTCGGTCAGATCAGCAAAAACTATTATGACGATTCGGATGTCGTGACCCCGTGGACAGAAGGCACCACCGCGGACGAGTTCATCGATTATCTGGTCGGATATACGCGCGATGCCGTGAAACGGTCGAATCCGGAAGAGAAATTCAAGTTCGGCACGGACATCAATGTCTATCTGGAAAAGGCGTTCAATAACGTAAAGAAGGATTATCGCTGGCTCGACAGGAAGATGCTCGGAAAGACCTGGCAGTACGATATCCGGAAGGTTGACGGAGATCTGGAATTCGTCAGAAAATGCTGGAATGAAAGCGAGTTTTCGGTGTACGACGTCGAAAGCGCCGAACGTTTCATCGAGAGTGTGGAGTACGATTATCAGAGCGAAGCGCTGCAGGCTAATAAGACCGTGGCCACTTATGCCCCTTCGTTCGGCCATATCAGCCTGCACGGCTGGAATCTGGAGCGCTATGTTTTCTATAAGCTGAAGTCCGGCGACTACAAAGTGAGCGTAACAGCCGGAGACCGCGTGACCGGCGGCAGCAGGGAGTTTTTCATTACGCCGTACTGCTTCGAGGCAAAGACCTACGAGGAATTTCTGGACCGCTATCTGGAGATCGTTCCGGACTACTCGTTCGGACTCGGCAAAAAGGAGCTTCTGCCTGACGGGAATCTGAAAAAATTCCTTGGCTATTGAAAAGAAAAAAGGGAAAGACCGCCGCTATATCTCCATCCCCATGAGAATTACGCGATTCTCTTTTTTTGAATCCATGACGCTCATAAAACTCCGGCAGGAAGCCCTCCGCCCCTGTGATCAGATTCAGGCCAACGATTCCCCGTTCCTTCATGTCTGCCTTGCACTTTTCCAGAAGCGTCACCGCAATACCGCGCCCCTGATAATTCGGGTCGACAGCCAGATCATTGATCTCAAAAGTACGGCCATAGTGGAAAAGCATGGAAGCTCCGAGGATAAAGCCGACAACCTTGCCGCCGATCACGTATTCAAGCCCGTAGGACTGTCTGGATTCCATGATTTCCCGGACATGAATTTCCGCGTTTGCAGGTTCCCACGGATCGTTCCAGGGGGGACCGGAAAAGGCGGCGGCATAGATCTCACCGTAGCGTTTAATATGCTCCATCGTCATCGATTGAATCATTTTTTTGTACTCCTTACAGCACCGGCTGATGATTGTCTGTATCAGCTTCGCTGGCAGTTCTTTTATGAAATAACCTGATCACTGATTCCCTGGCATAGCTCCCGGTAAAACATGCTTGTAAAATCATTCATTTCCGCGCACAACGGAATCGTTTCCGGCAGATAGCATTTGTTTTTGTCCAGCACATGCTTTTCCAAATAATCCAAGGTTTCGATAAGAGACTGCCCTCGCACAGAACCGGTGATCAGTGTTTTAACCACGGCATATGTTTTACCGCCTTCCAGAACGTGAGCATCGTGTAAGTTCTTGCCCTCTAAAGTTACGGGGATTTCCGGACGCTGAGATTCGTGTGCAATCAAAATACATTTTTCGATTAAGGCTTCATTGCAGCCTTTTTCTGATAAATAGGTACGTATGGCGATCTCGTCACGATATACGAAGCCATGGAAAGCTAAGGCTAAACGTAAGGCCTCGCGGTCAACTTTGTACTTCCCCAACGAGATAATATGGTCAACCTGCTTTTGTACCAACTCGATGTGCCACAGATTATGCATGACATCTTTGTTTTCATAATATGGCTTAATAAATGCGAGCAGCTCTTCATCTGAAAGCATGGTATTATCCTCCGCTTTGGCAAAGACAGGACTTTGCCGTTAATGCTTCCACAACGGAACGGATCGGGGGAGATATTTCGGAAAGATCGATCTCGCCCAGGGAGAAGAAGCGGAGTTCCTCCATTTCTCCGTCCTGAGCCTTCGGCACACCGCTCCATCTCCGGCAGAGATAGACGATTTCGAAATTGGAGACTTCATCCCCGTTCGGATAAACATAGTGGGCTTCCGGGCCGGAATTTACGCAGAAAAACTCCAGTTCCTCCGCCGTCAGGCCCATTTCCTCGAACAGTTCCCTCCTGGCACAGTCCTCCGCGCGCTCGTCGATCTCACAGGCGCCGCCGGCATAGCCCCATTTGTGATTGTCCGAGCGCCGGCCCAGAAGTATCCGGCTTTCTTTGTCTATGCAAATGATGCTCGCAGCACACTGCATGATCGTTCTGTGCCCGACCAGTTTCCTCATTTCAGCCATGTACCCGGTCATTTCGCTCACTCCTTCATCATTTTGGGTTCCGGATGATTCAGTATTCCTTGCCCTTTATCGCCGACTGGACAGCATTCCGGCAAATGTTCTCTTTGTTTGTCTTCACTAAGTGAAGGCCTATATTTTTAAGCTCATAATTTGCGTTATCCATTGTAATATCTCCGAGAGTTCCAGTTTTGGCAATATCACGATAAGCACCGGTTTGTCGAGGCCTTCGACCCTCAACACAGGCATAGTATAGCATAGGTTTTTTAATTCAGTGTGACAATTCCTGATAAAAAAGGCGGCTCATGATCTCATGAAACCGCCTGATCATACTTATCTCTTTTGCTTCTCAAACCGAAGCATCCCGTCGAAGTCTTCACCCTCATAATTGTTTTCTTCGCCGGTTTCCGGATCATGAGGATCCGGATGGTGGCTGTTAAAGAATTCGACGATTATATATTATCCAAGTTCTCAACGAAAGCAGAATGAGCTCACTATATGTATTCCAGAAAAAGAGCATGAAAAAAGCCGGGGCCTGATTTTGCGTGTCGGTTCCCGGCTATGTAATGGTCAGCATTCAGTTTTAGAATCCATATGCGGCTATCCCGGCGACTGCGGAAAGACAGATTAGCAGGATCGGTGATTGATATGTACCCCCTTTACTGGACAACACCAGCAAAGGGGGTACATTTATGCGATACAGTTACAAGTTCAAACGAGACGCTGTCGATTTATATCGGCAA
>CACWLA010000008.1 GCA_902761665.1 uncultured Lachnospiraceae bacterium
CTTACGCGAACAGCGAGGTTAAGGATATTCTGGATTTTGCCTATGCAAACCCGCCTGAATACCTGATGGATTTGAAAGAGAAGGTGATGAAAGCATACGGAGGCTCCATTTCAAAAGAACATGCTTATCGATTGGTGTTTGGAACGGAAATGAAGGCTTCGCTTTTCTCAGATAGGCCCTTGAGCAAAATGAAACGAGATGTGCTGATGCAATTGCAAGAGGCACTGAAGATAGATTTGATTGATTTTGAATAATGTAAATGAATGTGATATAAGTAGTCATTATGAATATATTGGAGATAAATACCCTTCAACTATCCTCCAGCCCCCATCTGTTTAAAGGGATGGCAAGTATCAAGAGAGTTGAAGCAAGTGAGATTGCTGCCTGGATCAGGATGATGATACCTCAGAAAACAGCGAAGAAGGTTTGCCTGCTGACGGGTACAGCAGGTCAAGGCAAGACTGTAGTTTTATGTCAGTTGTTAGATGAAATGGCAAAATATGAACACTTCCATGTTTTCGCCATCAAAGCCGATATGTTAGACTATAGCGTCCTAGACCCGACTGCGTTTATATCAACTTACGCCGATGAATTTAAAAAACTCTCGGATTTGGATGAATATCCAGTGCTGATAATAGACCAGATAGATCGCGGAGCTGATGGCCCAGGTGATGGGATACGCCCAGTACAGCAGGACGATGTCGTGGCGGAACTGCATGGCCACGGTAATGTAAATAATGCGCAGCACGCACCAGATCGCCAGCATGACGATCATGGAAACGAAAGCTTTCCCGGCGCCGCGCAGCACGCCGGCGATGCAGTTGGAATAAGCGAGCAGGAAGAAAAACAGCGAGACCGTCCGGCAGTGTTCTATGCCCCAGCGGACAGATTCCTCTCCGCTCAGGAAAAAGCGGATCAGCGGCTCGGCAAAGAGATAGATCAGCAGACCGATCAGCTCGGCGAGCAGGAGAGAGGTGATGAGCCCGAAACGCGCGCCGCGTTTGGCTCTTTCGTGTTCGCCTGCACCGAGATTCTGTCCGATGAAGGTCGAGAGCGCCATGGAAAAACTGGTGATCGGCAGGAAGGCAAAGCCTTCGATTTTGGAGTAGGCGCCCCAGGAGGCCATGCCCACTTCCCCGAAAGTGTTGACGTTCGACTGCACCAAAAGATTCGCGAAGGCTATGACGGAATTCTGCACCGCGGTCGGCAGGCCGTAGCGCAGGATCTCCTTCAGAATGTCGCCGCTGATCTTCATCTTGCGGAAGGACAGCCGGTAAACGGTTCCTTTCCGGGTAAGCTGTCTGAGGCAGAGCAGCGCGCTCGCCCCCTGCGACATGGCTGTCGCGATAGCTGCCCATTCGATGCCGAGGCCCATCGCTCCGACAAAGAGCCAGTCCAGGAAGATGTTCAGAAGAGACGAAAAGATCAGGAAATAGAGCGGTCTGCGGCTGTCGCCTACGGCATTCATGATCCCCTTCAGGGAATTGTACATGATCATTGCCAGCGCGCCGGAAAAATAGTAACGGAAGTAGACCGTGGAAAGCGGCAGGACCGCTTCGTCCACGTGGATGAGGCGCAGCAGCGTCGGCGTCATGATCACGCCAAACACGGTCATGAACAGGCCGCAGACAAGGGACAGCACCACGTTGGTATGCACGGCGCGGGATACCCTGTCCGGGTCGCCGGCGCCGAAATAGCGGCTGATGACCACGCCGGCGCCCATGGACGCACCGACAAAAAAGCTGATCATGAGGAAGATCAGACTGCCGGAAGAACTGACGGCGGCAAAAGCGCTGTCGCCCAGATACCGGCTGACGATCCAGGCGTCGGCGGTATTGTAGAGCTGCTGGAAGAGCTGGCTCAGGAATACTGGCGCGGCAAACGTGAGGATCACCTTCCGGGGATCCCCTTCCGTCATTAAGACTGCCGATCGCTTGTCATGAAAAAGACTCATTTTGGCAACTGGTATCGTTTTCTACTTGATCAGCTTCCTTGCAATGTTGGGATATTGTCCGATATTCCTTATCTGCTCGTAAAGCGCCATTACAGATTTTCCTTTCGCTTCCATCTGGAAAAGGTCATAGCAGAGTGACATTCCGATGTCAAGAGTCTGCGCAAATCAGCATTCAGCACTTGACAGTCTTTTCAGTTTGCCGGATAATAAACTATAACCAATATTTCTGCGGAGAAACGGAGGCAGACAAAATGGATATAGAAAAGATCAAGTCATTTTTAACCACGGCAGGCGTAAACCTTCTTCTGGGGATCATCATCCTCATTGTGGGATTTTTCCTGATCCACTGGCTCGTCAAGTTCCTGCGGCGGAGCAAGGCTTTTACAAAACTTGATCCTTCCCTGCAGTCATTCTTCGTTAATACGATCAAGCTGATCCTGGCCGTGATCGTTGTCCTCTCGGCCGCCAATGTCATCGGCGTCCCGCTCACCTCTGTCCTTACCATTTTCGCTTCCGCCGGCGTGGCCATCAGCCTTGGCATGCAGGGCGCACTGGGCAACCTGGTCGGCGGCCTGACCCTGCTCATCCTGAAGCCAATCAAGACCGGAGAGTACGTCAAGATCGGAGAGTACAGAGGCATCGTCAAGAACATCGGTGCGTTCTATACCGAGATCAAGACGCTGGACAACTCCCTGATCAGTCTCCCGAACAGCAACCTGACGAATACGGCTATCGTCAACTATTCCCGCGAGGGCATTTCCCGGATCGAAGCGTCCTTCACGGTCAGCTATAACAGCAACATCGACAAGGTACGCGAAGTTCTGCTGGAAATGGCAAGGAAGTGCGACTATGTGCTGGAAGATCCGTCGCCCTGGGTACTGATCACCAAATGCACGGAAACCGGTATCATCGTCCTGGTCAGAGCCTGGGGAAAAGCGGAAGACTGGGGAAATGTGTACTATTACCTGCTTGAGCAGGGCAAACGGGCGCTGGATGCCGCCGGCATCAAGGTGCCGTATCAGCAGATGGACGTCCACCTGCAGAAGGACTGACAAAACGAATCTGGATGCTGACTTGAAAGCGGCATGCAGAAGCGGCGGCGGGGAACTCCCTGCCGCCGCTTCTGCTTTTTAATGTCCGAGGATCTGTTTCGCTGTGTCGCTTTCCGCATCGAGAACGACGACACGACGGTTCTTTGCGCCTTCGGTTTCCACGAACTTTCCGCTGGCATCAATTTCCCGGCCGCGGACGAACGGGTCATCTTCATAGCCTAAGCCCACCGTGATCAGCTGTGATTCCGGAATGCCGAAATGGCTGACCAGAAGATCCTTGACTGCATCCGCGCGTTTATTGGACAGAGCGACACAGGATTCCTGGCTGCCCCATTTCGCCGTGGTTCCGGCAAGCAGGATCGGATGGTCCGGATGGGCAAGAATGATCTCGGCGACAGGTGCCAGAACCTTTTTTACCTCGTTTTCATCGATGAAGACGGCCTGATTGGCGACGAAACGCACCTGCGTGGAACTAAGCTCAAACGGTGTTTCAAACACCACGTCTTCTGCAGTTTCGACAGGCGTATTGTTCTGACGGCGAACGGTCAGAGCATAACCGACAGCATCTTTTCGGGTCGAACTGTTGCTGCGGTTTTTGACGACAAGGCGAATATAGTAAACGGTATTGGGCTGCAGATCATCCGGCGTGATCGTTTCGGTGATCCCGTCGCTGTAGGCTGACCCGCTGATGATTTCCGTGCCGAACTCATCAAAAACTTCGATGCCTATCCGCAGGCTGTCATCGACCGATTTGCTGACCGCACTGATGAGATAACTGTTGTCCGTGTCGGAGTCCGTGGCAAAAGCGAACCACCCGCCGAGAGCGTCTTTCAGTTCACCGGACACGGTCTTGTCAAAGGGAATCAGCGCGGAGTCGTCCTGGTTGGTCCCCACGACGAGATCATCTGTGTTCTCAGGAGGAACGATTGCATTGACAAGATCGTTGGTCGTACTTACGCCCTCTGCCTGAGGCCTGGTATCCCGGATCGTGGTCGCAAAACGGGCAGTATCTTTTTTGGTGCTGCTGTTGCTGCGGTTCCTGACGACCAGGCGAAGATAGTAGTCCGTATCAGGCGCAAGTCCGTTCATGGTAAGTGTGGATGCGATCCCGTCATCATAGGCTGATCCGTCGGTAAGTTCCGTACCGAAGCTGTCAACGACTTCAAGCCCTATCCTCGCGTTTTCATTCATCGGCGTCTTATTGATCACGGTGATCAGATATTTGCTGCCGGCGTCGGGACCGGTATGGAAGGAGAGATACATGTTCTGCGCATCGTGCAGCGTTCCGTAGACTTTCGTATTCATGGGGAGCTGCATTGCATCGGCCTGATTCGTGCCTCCGCGGATCTCCGTTTCCGAAACGTCAAAGATTTCCTCAGCTGTGGTAGTTTCGGGTTCCGTCGTTTCGGGCTCCGTCGGGGCCGGAGTGGTTTCTTCCTCGGTTGTCGTTTCGGCAGGCGTCTCTTCCGCGGTCTTTTCTGCCGCCTCAGATGCGGCACGGGCTTCCTCTATTTCTTTTTCCAGGCTCTCCAACTGGTCTTTCATCGACTCATAAACCTGCGCGAACTGCTCCTTTTCTTTCTGCAGGCTTTCCATTTGTTCCTTCAGGGCATCGTATTCTTGTTGGGCGACTCCCTGACTTCCGCAGCCGGCCAATGTGCTGAGGATCAGCAGGAGGGAAAGCAGCAAAGCGATCTTTTTCATGACATATTCTCCTATTCGTTATTATTTGGTTTTATTCACTCATTCGTTTCGCAGATACGGATGTCGTGGGCCCACGGGATCCCGATCGGCACGCTCGTATCGCTTGCTCTGCTGAAAGATCCGGCACTGCAGATGATATGTTTCCCTGAATAGCCGTTCATGATATTCTCTCCGTATTCGGAACCGGATGAGCGCCTTGTCCAGATCAGGACGACGGAATATTCCTTTTCCCATGTGCTTACGTCCTGTGAACCTTTGAGGATCTGCGGCTGGTCCAGCTGGATGATGATCCAGGTCTGGCCTTTGTCGGCGGCATTGTAATCCGGATAACCCTGCAGTTTCACGGCCTGATCATAGCCGATGCTTTCGACGGTTCCGGTCAGAACGGTCCGTCCGGCGGCCAGCTCGTTGGCGATCCATTCGGCCGACGGGTCTGCCGTGGATGTCAGCTCGGTTTCTTCCTCCGTCGTTTCGGCGGAAGGCTCCGTTTCGGGTGCCGCGGTGGTTTCTTCGGACGTGCTTTCCGCAGCGGTGGTTTCCGCTGCGGCTGCAGTGCTTTCGGGAACGGGGAAGGCCGACTCTTTTGTGGCTGCTGCGGCGGATGGAGACGTCACCGGCGCAGCAGGGCCTGATTGCTTTGTGATCTTCGTGATGCCGAAGATCGCTCCGCCGAGCACGGCCGCCGCAGCGATGACGGCGATCGCCAGCTTTGCTCCGGAAAGGCCGGTTCCCGCAGCTGCTGCAGCTTTTGCCGTTCCGGCTGCCCTGGCGGTCCCTGCTGCTGCCGTGCCTGCCGCGCCGGAAGTGCGCGCTGGAGAGGAGAGTTCTTCCAGGACATTCTGCAGAACGGCAGCGTTCGGTTTTTCGGCAGCCTGAGCTTCGCGGCTTCTGAGAAGCCAGAGCAAGAACAAAATCGGGGAAAGACTGTAGAGCTTTGTGCCTTTCTTTTCCAGCTCGCGGACTTTTTTCTCTATTTTTCTGCGCCCGTAGAGCAGACGGCTTTTTACGGCGTTTTCCGTTGCATCCATCGC
Source organism: uncultured Lachnospiraceae bacterium (assembly GCA_902761665.1). Lineage (GTDB taxonomy): Bacteria > Bacillota > Clostridia > Lachnospirales > Lachnospiraceae > UBA6987. Next base: position 5,742 of record CACWLA010000008.1, read on the forward strand.
TGCGGCGATCTCTTTGACAGACATTTCCTCGTAATAGTACATGCCTATGGCCGCACGCTGGTCTTCGGGAAGCTCGTCCAGGATCTCCCTGATCAGGCGGGAGGTTTCGTCCCGGTCAATGACGTATTCCGGAAGATGTTCGGCATTATCGTCCTCGAACCGTTCTTCAACGGGAATGTCCGATTCATTGCCCTGCTCCAGTTCCGAGAAGAGAAGCGGCCTTTTTTTCTTCAGGGCGTCCCGGGCGGTATTGGCTGCGATCTCGCGCACCCATGCCGTGAACTTGTCTCCTTCAAAACTGTCCAGGTGGGTGAAGACTTTCATGTATGAATCCTGAAGAATATCAAGCACTTCATCCTCATCCCTGATCATTGATCTGACGGTATGGTAAGCCTGATCATAGGTTTGCTGATACAGATCGGTGATGGCGGACTGATCACCGCTTCGGGCTTTTTGGATCAGTTCGGCATTTGCATATGAACGGTTCATGGCTTTTTCTTACCTCTGTTTCTGTTATGCAGCAGTCTTCTGAGGATGAGTTCTTTTCTTTCCCGGTCAATGGGAAAACTTTCGACCGCTGACCGGATGAGCTGCTTTAACGTGTGCATGATCACATCGCCCCCTCCTTTGTGTTTTTGGCCTTACACCCATATAACGAGCGGGAGGAGGTATCGGTTGCAGCAATAAAAAAATTTTTTTTAAACGTTTCTGATGCGGTCACGGCACGCCGGGAGCTGCAGCATATATAAAAATCACATAAAAACAATACCATATGTTTAGCACAGAATGTCAACCCGGTCAATTCTTCTTTTTTGTGGTATAATGATCTCAGACCCTGAAAAGGAGGCTCCAGACAGTGAGCACCGAGCGAAGCAGCAAGGAAACGAAAGAACTGAACCGTCTGAAAAAACAGAGCGCCATCCCCGCAGCAGGCAAATATCTGCTGTTCGTGATGATCGTTCTGACCGTGGTCTACATCGTCGATGAGATCACTTCCAATGTAAACGCGGCGATGCAGCCGTACGTGCTGTTCGATCTGTTCGGCATCGGATCCCGGAACGTCAATTCTTCGGAATATACGGCAGCCATCAACACGGTGGCACCCTGGCAGGTCGCTTCGAACCTGTTTCTGATCATCACGCCGTTTTACAAGGCGCTGTCGGACAAGTACGGCCGCCGGCTTTTCCTGATGATCAACACCGTGGGGATGGGCGTGGGGATGCTGATCGTGATGACGAGCAGATCCGTCACCCAGTATATCCTCGGCATGCTCTTCATGATGTTCTTCACCCCGAACGACATGCAGGTGCTGTACATCATGGAAACGGCGCCGAAGGAAAAACGCGCTACCTACAGCTTTGTTGCCAAGGGCATTGCGCTGATCAGCGTTTCCCTCATCGGCGTCATGTCCCGGGCTTTCCTGAACGAAAATGATGCCGGAAGCTGGCGCACGGTCTACCTGATCCCCGTCGCCGTGGCGATCGTCATCGGCCTCATCTCATATTTCCTGCTGAGGGAAACGCCGGTCTTCGTGGAACAGCGCATCGGCTATCTGGAACTTACGCCGGAGCAGAGGGCGGCAAAAGCAGAGGAAAATAAGAAGAACGGCACGGCGGAAGAGGGCGGTGTGTTCCGCGCCGTGAAATTCATTTTTGTCAACCGGCAGCTTCGCTGGATCCTGATCGCCGGCTTCCTGTTCTTCGCGACGACCTTCTATACCTCCTACTACGCGACCGTGCTGGAAGGCGCGATGTCCACCGAATCGGTCGCAAACGTGCTGATCATTTATCCCTTCCTGAACGGGATCGTGACTATCGCCAGCGGATTCTTCTCCGACAGGCTCGGCCGGAAAAAGGTCTGCGTCCTGCTGGGCAGCATTGCCCTCCTCGGCCTGCTGTTCTTCGTGCTGGCCTGCCGCGGCGGATGGGGACCGGCGGCTGCCGGGATCGCCTACGGCTGTTCGATCGGCGGCCTCTGGTCGATGTCGGACACCATCATTCTGACCATGCCGGCGGAATCCTCCCCTTCCGGCATGCGCTCCTCCGTCATGGGAACGATCTCGGTGATGATCGGCGCAGGCATGTTCCTGGGCCAGATCCTCTTCATCGTCCTGCAGAATTTCATGCCGATGGACCTTCTCTTCCTGATCATCTGCGTGCCGTTCATGGCGCTTTCCCTGCTCCTGCTGATCACGAAGGTCAGGGAAACGAAGGACGCTGATCTGGACAGCATCACGGCAGACACCTACAGGTAAAAAACTATGGCCGGTATTATTTTAAACATCGCGAATGCGTTCATGATCACGGCGTCCGTCATCTATGCCTGCCGGAAGGTGAAGAAGAACAACGGGACGCTCGGGATGGTCTTTCGCTATTTTACCGTTCTCTCCAATGTTTTCTGCGCGCTGGCGTCGGCAGCTGCTGCGGTCAGCGCGGCAGCGGGCGGGATCAGTTTCGGCGTGTCCGTATTTAAATATACCGCGACCTGCGCCGTAACGGTGACGATGCTGACGGTCTTTGTCTTCCTTGCGCCGACGGTCGGCAGCCTTGGGCCGCTGATCCAGAAGCAGGATCTGTATCTGCACCTGATCTGCCCGTCAGTTGCTGTCGCGACTTATCTTTTATTCGACGGAGCGGCCATGCCTTTTTCCTTCACGCTGATCGGGACCTCTCCCGTGCTTCTCTACGGCCTGTTCTATCTGTATAAGATCATGTACGCACCGGAGGAAAAACGCTGGGAAGACTTCTATACCTTCAACAGAGGCGGAAAATGGCCCATCAGTTTCGCGGCCATGCTGCTCGGCGCCTTTCTCATCAGTATCGTGCTGCGGGCGGCAGGCATGCTTCGGGGCGCCTGACAAAAAAGTAAGGAGAAAAACCATGCAGACAAAAGCACTGACCCACTACAGTCCCGCTCTCGGGAAAGACATGCACATGATGATCTACGGAAACGGCGGCATTCCCTTCCTGGCGTTTCCGACGCAGGACGGCATGTGCCGCCAGCTCGAGGATTTCGGCGTGGTCGATCAGATCAGCGATTTTCTCTGGAACGGCAGCATGCAGCTTTTCGTCGTGGATACGGTGGATGCCGAAAGCTGGTCGGCGCGAGGCGGTGATAACGAGCGGCGCGCCGAACGGCAGGAACAGTATTTCAAATACATCACCGAGCAGGCCGTTCCGCTGATGCGGGAATACAATGACCTGCGTCCCTGCACGATGGGGATGAGCCTGGGAGCGAATCACGCAGCAGTCAGCTTCCTGCGCCGGCCGGACCTTTTCCGGGGCATGCTGGCGCTGTCGGGCGTGTATGACACGGACTGCTTCTTCGACGGATTCATGGATCCTACGCTCTATGAGAGCTCACCGGAACGTTTCCTGCCGAACATGCCTGCCGACCATCCGTACGTGGAGATCTACAACCGGAAGAAGATGATCTTCTGCGTGGGGCAGGGTGCCTGGGAGGAAGACGGCGTGCGGACGCTCCGCCATCTGCAGCGCGTCTTTGAGAGCAAGGGGATCCGCGCCTGGTGCGACTTCTGGGGCTACGACGTCAATCACGACTGGCCCTGGTGGTACAAGCAGCTGCGTTACTTCCTGCCTTTCCTGTTGAGGGAATGACAGGGGCAGACGGCTGATCTGATGAAAAAGGGAAAACAGCATGAATTTCGTTTTTATTTCTCCGAATTTCCCCCGTACCTACTGGCAGTTCTGCGCCTGCCTGCGGAATAACGGCATCAATGTGCTGGGCATCGGCGATTCACCCTACGACGGGCTCGAAGCGCCGCTGAAGGCTGCACTGACGGAATATTACCGCGTGGACAGCCTGGAGGACTACGGTCAGGTCTACCGCGCCGCGGCATTTTTTGCATTTAAGTACGGCAGGATCGACTGGATCGAATCCATGAACGAGTACTGGCTGGAACAGGACGCGCGCCTGCGGAAGGACTTCAACGTGACGACCGGCATTCAGCCGGACCGCATCGGCTTCATCAAGGAAAAGTCCATGATGAAGGAGATCTATCTGAAGGCGGGGATCCCGACCGCGCGGCAGAGCATCGTCACCGACAGGGAGGCGGGCCGGGCATTCGTTGATAAGGTCGGCTATCCCGTGATCGTCAAGCCGAACATCGGTGTCGGCGCGGCAAACACCTGGAAACTGGAAAACGACAGCGACTTCGAGGCTTTCTATGACGGTCTGCCGGAAGTCCCCTACGTGATGGAAGAGTTCATCGAAGGGATCATCTGCTCCTATGATGCGATAACGGACTCCCGCTGCGAACCGCTGTTTGAAAGCATGACGGTCTGGCCGCCCGTGATGGATATCGTGAATAAGGACCTCGATCTCATGTACTATACCTGTCCCCGGGTGCCGGAGGGACTTCGGAGTCTGGGGCGGAAGGCCGTCAGGGCATTCGGCGTGGACAGGCGCTTCGTACATCTGGAATTCTTCCGCCTGACAAAAGCCCGCAGAGGCCTGGGCGAGGCCGGTGATTTTGCCGCGCTGGAGGTCAACATGCGGCCGGCGGGAGGGTATACGCCGGACATGATGAATTTCGCCCACTCGACGAACGTGTATCAGATCTACGCGGACATGGTCGCTTATGACAGCCGCAGAAAGGCAGAAGGCCCGGAGCATTTTTACTGCGTCTATGCCAGCCGGAAGGACGGGCACGTCTATGCGCGCACCCATGAAGAGATCATGGCAAAGTACGGCGCGGACATGGTGATGCAGGAGGAGATGCCGCCGATGAACTGGCCGCAGATGGGCCGTTACATGTACACGGCAAGGCTCCGGACCAAAAAAGAGGCCGAGGCATTCATCCGCTTCGTACAGGAATGAACGCGGACAGGCCGCTTCGCAGCCGCAGCGCATTGGGATGACGTAAAAAGAGCAGACATTCTGCGGAATGGCTGCTCTTTTCATGGGACGGTGCCTCCGGCGGAGGCTTGTTGTTTGTGGTCCGGCATGCTAAAATAAATAAAACCTGAAATTGTTCAATTGGGAGGAGGGAAAATATGATCATCAAAAACGGACGCATTCACGACGCGGTAAACAGGGAACCCTATGCCGCAGACATTCTGGTGAGAGACGGGAAGATCGCGGCGATCGGTCATGACCTGGACGGCGGTGAGGAGATCTTCGACGCGGCGGGACTGGACGTTTATCCCGGCTTCGTGGAAGCCCACTGCCACCTGGGGCTGGACGGCTACGGCATCGGTTTTGAAGGCGCCGACTACAACGAGATGGGCGACGTCTGCACGCCGCAGCTGCGCGCCATTGACAGCTTCAATCCGCTGGATCCGTCCGTGAAGATGGCGGCGCGCGCCGGCGTCACGAGCGTTGCGACCGGCCAGGGCAGCGCGAACGCGCTCGGCGGCACCTGGATCGCCGTCAAGACCACCGGCGTCTGCGTGGACGACATGATCATCAAGGATCCCGTTGCGATGAAGGGCGCCCTCGGCGAGAACCCGAAGCGCTGCTACCGCGAGAAGGGCAATGCTGCGCGCATGTCCACGGCGGCCGTGATCCGGAACATGCTCTTTAAGGCGAAACAGTATCTGGCGAAGAAAGAAGCCGCAGCGGGCGACGTGAACAAGGAACCGGCTTTCGATTTCAAGTGCGAGGCCATGATCCCGGTCCTGAAGAAGGAGATCCCGCTGAAGATCCATGCACACCAGGCAAACGACATTCTGACGTCGATCCGCCTTGCGAAGGAATTTGACGTGGACCTGACCCTTGAGCACGTGACGGAAGGGCACCTCATCGCTGACATCCTGGCGAGAGAAGGATACCCGGCGGCCGTCGGTCCCTCGCTCACGCACGCGAGCAAGTTCGAACTGCAGAACAAGTCCTGGACCACGCCGGCGGTCCTTTCCGAAAAAGGCGTTCAGGTCTCCATCATCACCGATTCCCCAGTCATTCCGCAGGAGTATTTGCCGCTCTGCGCGGGGCTCGCGGTGAAGGCGGGAATGGATCCCTTCGAAGCGCTGAAGGCAATCACCATCAACCCGGCAAGGCACGTGGGCATCGCAGACCGTGTCGGCTCGATCGAAGTCGGCAAGGATGCGGACTTCGCGATCTACGAAGGCGATCCGATGGTCTCCGATTCCGTCTGCCGGAAGGTGTTCATCGACGGCGTTCCGGTGTGACGAACGGCTTCGAAAGGAAGCCGTCACCGTCTTTTTCGATCCGGATCACGAAGTTGAAGATGTCCCGGTCGATGCACATCCAGAAATCCTTTTCGGGATAGATTTCCTGCAGGGCAGGGTCAAAGAAGTGGCGGCCGCCGCCGGTCCTGAGTGCCTGCAGCCGCTCATCGATGTCAGGTATCGGCCGGTCCTCCAGCAGTGACTTCAGATACAGTGCACAGAGCTCGTCCTCCTCCGCGGGGACGAGCCCTTCTTTTCCCATACAGACGAGGGAGACGTTTTCCGGTGCTTTCCCGCGGATGTATTCCGCTGCGGCGCGTGCATTGACGAAACTTCCGGTAATGATCTCCTCCGCGCGGACGGCATTCGCAACGCCCTGCGTACCGGCGCTCGTCGTATGGATGATCCGTTTGCCGCGGATCTTCTCCGGGTCGAAGGAGGAAGGTGAGTTGCCGAGGTCGCAGCCCTCGATCATCCGCCCGTGCCGCTCGCCGATCAGGAGGCATTCGGGATCCTTCTTCCGCCAGGCAAAGGTCTCCTCAATGCTGCCGACCGGACGGATCCCGGCTGCGCCGGCGGCAAACAGATAGCATTCCAGGGAAAAAGCCCGGAAGACGTCAATGATGACAGCGAGGCCTTCTGCTTCTTTTGCGCCTTCGATGAGGCGGCGGATCGTAATGTTCATGCGCGTTTCTCCGTTTTGTTTGTCTTTCACCATTATATCCTGTTTCACGCATGCTGAGAAGAGGAAGATGCTTGACAAAAAGAGCTTCCGGACTGAAAATGGTCTTAACAGAGCCGGAAGGACTGACAAGGACAAAAGAACGCACGAAGAAGCGGGACGCAAAGGAGAAATGACATGAGCAAGGCTTTGGTGGCATATTTCAGTGCAGGCGGAACGACCGCTGCGCTTTCCGAAAAACTGGCAGCCGAGATCGGCGCGGACCTTTTTGAGATCAGGCCGGAGGTGCCGTACACGAAGGCGGACCTCAACTGGATGAACAAGCAGAGCCGCAGCAGCGTGGAGATGAATGACCGGAGCGCGCGCCCGGCCATTGCGTCCCGCGTTGAAAACATGGATCAGTACGACGTCGTCTTCGTGGGCTTCCCGATCTGGTGGTACCGCGAGCCGTCGATCATCGATACGTTCATGGAAGCCTATGACTTCAGCGGGAAGACGGTCGTGCCTTTTGCGACCTCCGGCGGCAGCGGCATGGGCGATTCTTCGGATAACATGCAGGCGCTTGCCAAAGGCGCGAAGGTGACAAGCGGCAAACGCTTCGGGCGCCTTGCATCGAAGGCGGAACTGAAGAACTGGGCGGTGCTTTGGCTGTGAAATACCTGTCGGCATTCCTGCTCGCGGCTGCCTATTATGCCGCGACGGCCGGACTGACGGTCCTTATCGAAACACCCGTTATCGTCCGCAGCGGCGTGACGGATAACAAACGGTATGTTGCGGGTGTCAACATCGTGACGAACGTTCTGCTGCAGCTGAGCCTTGCGGTGGTGCTGCAGCTGGAGAGAGCCGTCTCGGGCAGAGCGGCCTTCGCCGCGGATCCGCTCTTTTGGCTATGGTTTGCCCTTGCGGAGCTGGTCCTGATCCCGGTGGCGGAAGCGCTCGCTTACAGGAAGATCTCTCATGCGGGAACGAAGCGGATCTTCGCATTCACCTACCTTGCGAATCTTGCTTCGTGCGCCGCAGGGCTCGTGCTGGAGGCGCTCATCCGGACCGTTTTCTGAATGACAGACTAAGGAGGAAAGAATGATGAAACTGATGCTGCTTGACGTAAGTTTTGGCTTTTTTGACATTGTCGGGATGCTTTTGGCCTCACCGATCGCGATCGCGATCTATGTGATCCTCGGGCTCTTTCTGATCTGGAAGGGCGTAAAGGCGATCCGCCGCGAACTCGCAAAGAAAAACGCTCTGCCCGGGGAAGCTGCGCCGATGATCGAATCCGAGGATCCCGGCACAGAGCCGCTGCCCGAGACACAGGCACAGGCCGCAGAACCGTCTGCCGAAGTTTCCGCAGAGGAAAACAAAACCGAATGAAGCACGGCAGGGGGAACCTGACGGGAACGAAGTATTTCTTCGTTCACGCGTGCGTAGAGATCGTCTGCTTTTATCTGCTGCGGATCCATTTTCCGACGGCGATGGCAGGCGCTGTTGCGCTGTCCTACGACTTCTTTGCCTTTCTGCCGCAGGGACTCATCGGAGACTTCATCATTAAGCACCGGAAGTTTCCCTATGAGACTGCCGGCCACCTGCTGATGGCGGCCGGCGGCGTCTGCATCCTGGCCTTCCCGGCAAAAGCCGTGCACGTCCTCGGCTACATTCTGCTGGCGCTCGGCAACGCGGTCCTGCACGAATGCGGCGCGGTCGCAACGGTCGCGGAGAGCGAAGGGAAGATCTTCCCCTCGGCGCTCTTCGTTGCCGGCGGCTCCTTCGGCGTGGTCATCGGCCAGACGATGGGGACGCATCAGGTCTCACCGTACTTCCTGCTCATCCCGCTCGTTCTTTCGGAACTCCTTTGCCTTTCGGCGAAAACGTCGGTCCGGAAGGAAAAATATCCCGCATTCAGCGTGGTCAGCCCTGAGGTCTCAGCCGGGACCGTCCTGCTGATCGCCTTTCTCGTGACTGCTGTCAGAAGCTACATCGGCTACGCGATCCCGATCTCCTGGAACAAGGAGGTCTGGCAGTCCTTCTTCCTGTTTTTCATCATGGGCGCGGGGAAGGCACTCGGGGGATACCTTGCCGACCGCTTCGGCGCGCGGAAGACCGCCTTCATCGGGACGCTCGCGGCGATCCCTTTCCTGCTGTTCGGCGACAGGGTCATGATCGTTTCGTGCATCGGCGTGTTCTTCTTCTCAATGACGATGAGCATCACCTTTGCCATGTGCCTGAGCATTCTGAAAACGAACCCAGGCCTCGCCTTCGGCATCACGACGGCAGGCCTCTTCCTGGGGCTGCTGCCGGCCTTTTTCGTGCAGCCTGGACCTGCCGTCAACGCCGTGCTGATCACGGTCTTTTCCGTTCTGTGCTTCGTGCTTCTGAGGTACTCACTGACAGACGGGGCACCCGGCCGCTGAAACCAGCCCGCCGGGCAAATCGCAGGCAGGGATATTTCCTGCCTGCTTTCGCTTTTGACCGAACTGTGCTATGATGAATGCAGAATACACACAAAGGAGAACGCCTATGCCGCCTGTATGGATCGCAGTCATCATCTGGCTGGTCATCATCAATCTCACCGCTTTTGCCATCTTCGGCATCGACAAGAAACGCGCGAAAAAAGGACAGTGGCGCATCCCCGAGAAGACGCTCTTTCTGAGTGCAATACTCGGCGGCAGCATCGGCGCCATCCTCGGAATGTACATCTTTCACCACAAAACGAAACACTGGTATTTCCAGTTCGGGATCCCCGCGATCATGATCGTTCAGATCGCTGCAGTCTACTGGCTGTCGCAGAAGGGTGTGATCACCCTGCCGTTTGCATCGTGACCGCTTCCGCGCCGCCGCAGCATAAACGCCTCTTTCTCCGCGAAAGAGGCGTTTTCAGTTGCTTTATCCTCCCTTATCCGCTATAATAATTTGGAAACATATGCCCCGTCTGCGGGGCCGGGAGGAAATCAAACATGAAACTGACAACGGGCAAGAAAATTGCCTACGGTATCGGCGCGGTCGGCAAGGACATGGTCTATGCTCTCTCCGCCAACTACGTGCTGTACTACTATCAGGACATCATCGGCCTGAGTGCTTCCTTCGTCGGGACCATCCTCATGGTCGCGCGTGTATTCGATGCCCTTAACGACCCGTTCATGGGCGTTCTGGTCGCAAAGACCAAGACCAGATGGGGCAGGTTCCGCCCGTGGCTCTTTACGGGCACCGTGCTGAATGCCTTCGTGCTGTACGCGCTGTATTCGGCTCCGGTGACTTCGGAGAGCAAGATGATGGTCTTTTTCAGCGTCGTCTACATCCTCTGGGGCGTGACCTACACGATGATGGACATCCCTTACTGGAGCATGATCCCCGCTCTGACCGATACCCAGGCCGAACGTGAGAACCTCTCCGTGGTCGGCCGTACCTGCGCCGGCATCGGCGCCGCCATCATGGCCATGGGTACGATGCTGATGGTCGGTATCCTCGGCGGTGACAGCGAACGCACGGGCTTCCGCTACGTGGCCCTGATCGTGGCGATCATCTTCATCATTACGGAACTGGTCTGCTGCCTGAACGTGAAGGAACGCGAGACCAAGATGGAGAACGTCAGCGTGAAGGAAATGTTCCGGGCGCTTTTCCACAACGATCAGGCCCTGACCGTGGTCCTGACCATCGTCATGGTCAACATGGCCCTGTACCTGACTTCCAACTTCATCATCTACTTCTTCAAATATGACTTCGGCGGCGCCGGATGGAAGGGCAGCTACACGCTGTTCTCCACGGTGGGCGGCGCCTTCCAGATCGTCGGCATGATGATCGTCTACCCGCTGCTCCGCGCAAAGAAGATCGCTAACGAGAAGATCTTCCGCCTGGCAGTCGGACTCGCGCTTATCGGTTACGTCATCCTGCTCGGCCTCATCTTCGTGGGCTTTGCCGGCAGCCTGTACGTGCTGCTGGTCCCGGGCATCCTGGTGTTCCTGGCCAACGGTATTCTCTCCGTGCTGACCACGGTCTTCCTGTCGGGCAGCGTTGACTACGGCGAACTGCAGACCGGCCGCCGCGAGGAGAGCGTGATCTTCTCCATGCAGACCTTCGTCGTGAAGCTGGCCTCCGGCGTTGCGGTCTTCCTGACCGGTGTCGGCCTCGACCTGATCGGACTCGAAGGCAATACCGAAGATACCGGTGTGATCGCGCAGCAGAGCGCCGAGACCATCGTCGGTCTCCGACTGCTGATGACTGTCCTGCCGATCCTGACGCTTGTCGCTGTGTTCTTCTTCTTCGGAAAGAAGTTCAAGCTGACCGATGCGAAGATGGCGGAGATCGGTGAAGAATTAAAGGAGCGCCGCGGTGAAGCTTGATTGGACCGTAAACGGAATGAAAGGCACCGCCGAATGGATCGGTGAGGTGCACATTCACGGACCCTTTGACGGGACTGTGAGAGAGGCGAGGGCGACACTGAAGATCGACCCTCCGGAAGCCATGTATTTCAACGGCTACCAGAGCTGGACCTACAGCCCGGAATGGCGCCCAGCGCAGCGAATGAACGGTGTCAGGCATCTGCCGAAGAAACTGATCGACATTTTCGCACTGGACCGCTACGGCGATGCGCACATTGTGGATTCCTCCCTTATGCGCGGCTGTTTCCACGGCTTCTCCTGGTGCTGGTTCCGGAAGGGAGAGACCTACCGTCTCTTCGCGTCTCTTGACGAGACGAACGGCTATACGATCTTTGCCTACGACGCGCTGCGCCGTGAGATGACGATCACCCGCGACGCCGAAGGCCTGAAGGTGAGCGGCGATTTCCGCGCCTTCGACCTCTTTACCGCCGAGGGAAGCCTCGAGGAGGTCTTTGCCGCCTGGTTCAGAGCCATGGGCACGGAAAAGCGGGACATCCCGAAACTCTACGGGTACAGCAGCTGGTACCACCGCTATCAGGACATCAACGAAAGCTGCATCCTGGAAACGCTTGACGGCTGCAGGGGGATCTTCGAGACCGGCGACCTTTTCCAGATCGACGACGGCTGGGAAGCGTACATCGGTGACTGGCTGGAAGCCTCCGCGGAGAAGTTTCCGGGCGGCATGAAGCGGATGGCCGGGATCATCCACGGCGCCGGATTCCGGGCAGGTCTGTGGATGGCACCTTTTGTTGCGGAAGAAAAGTCTTCCGTCTTTCAGGAGCATCCTGACTGGTTCTACATGAAGGACGGAAAGCCCTGGAAATGCGGCAGCAACTGGAGCGGTTTCTACGCGCTGGACATCGATAACGAAGAGGCCATGGCCTACGTGGAGAAAAGCGTCCGCCAGGCCGTGGAGGACTGGGGCTTCGATCTTCTGAAACTGGACTTCCTGTACGGCGCCGCCTGCTTCGGCAGCGAGACCGAGACCCGCGCCGCGCGCATGCGCCGGGCCATGGAGATGCTGCGCAGCTGGTGCGGAAACGCCCTGATCCTCGGCTGCGGCGTGCCGCTGATGCCGGCCTTCGGCCTCGTCGACTACTGCCGCATCGGCTGCGACGTGAGCCTGGACTGGGACGACAAGTTTTACATGCACATCGCCCACCCGGAACGTGTTTCCACGCGCCGTTCCATGGCGGATACGATGAACCGGATGCCGCTTGACGGCTGGGCTTTCGGCTGCGACCCGGACGTTTTGTTCCTCCGTACGGAGAACCTGAAGCTCTCCGAAAAGCAGAAGGACCTGCTGGCGAAGGTGGACGCCCTCTGCGGCAGCGTGTTCCTGACTTCGGACGATCCGGGAAGCTACACCGACGAGCAGAAGAAGCGCTACCGTGAGTACCGTGAAATGACGAAGCTGCCGCACGGAAAGCTCCTGCACCGCGGCCTTCGGACGAGGCTCGTCTACGAGGAAGGCGGCATCGATAAACAGATCGTTCTGCCGCGGGACGTCAGAGTCTGATGAAATAAGGGCGCGCTTTGCGCGTCCTTTCTTTTTGTGCTATGATACGGTCCGTGAGCGAGGTGCGGAACATGGAGCAGATAAAACGAAAAACATCACTGGGGACCCTGATCGGGCGGGAGACGGAAGACGGATACGAATTCCTCGGCATCCCTTATGCGAGGGCGGAGCGCTTTGGCTATGCGAAGCCGATAAACGGCTGGGAAGGAGAACTTGACGCGGCTTCCTTCGGCGCGGCATGCCCGCAGTACCGGATGTATTTTCCGCAGTTGGAAAATCCGGTGCGGCGCTTTTACCATAAGGAATTCCGGGACGGGCTTTCCTTCGACTACGACGAGGACTGCCTGAACCTCAATATTTACACGCCAAAGGAGGCGGAAAACTGCCCGGTCATCGTCTTCATCCACGGCGGCGGCTTCAATTCCGGTGCGAATTCGGAAGAGCCTTTCCGCGGCGGGGAGTACGCGAAACGCGGGATCGTCACGGTCTTCATCAACTACCGGGTCGGCGTCCTGGGGTACCTTACGCACGAAGAGGTCAAAAAGGAATACGGCCGGGAGGGGAATTTCGGGCTGGATGACCAGCTGACGGCGATCCGCTTCGTGAAAGCGCACATCGCGGAGTTCGGCGGCGATCCGGACAACATCACCCTTATGGGGCAGAGCGCCGGCGCGATCTCGATCCAGTACCTCTGCCTGAACCGTGACCTCATCGGGCTTTTCCGACGCGCGGTCATGATGTCCGGCGGGGGCATGTTCCCGCGCTTTGCCCTGCCGAGACCGGCGGAGGAGACGCGCCCCTACTGGCAGGAACTGATGGCGCGCTGCGGCTGCGAGACCTTTGCCGCGCTGCGGGCGCTGCCGATAAAGGAACTCCTCACTGCCGAGCAGGAGATGAAAACGGAGCGGAAGGATGCGACCTACCTTACCATGCCGGTCGTCGACGGCGTGCTCATCCCGGACCGTATTGACCGCCTGATCGAACTGCCGCTCCCGCTTTCCTACATGATCGGCTTCACGAACAACGACATGTATGCGCCGGTCATGGCGCACATCGGCACGAAGTTCGGCCGGGCAAACGGTGCCTATCTCTATTATTTCGATCTGGACGCCCCGGGGGATCACAATGCGGCTTTCCATTCCAGCGACCTCCGCTACGCCTTCGGGCGCCTTGAACAGTCCTGGCGGCCGTACGGGGAGCGCGATTACGAAGCCTCCCGCGAAATGACGGAATACATCGCGAATTTTGCGCGGACGGGCGACCCGAACGGGGAAGGCCTCCCGGCGTGGAAGCCGGCGGCAAAGCATGACGGGGCAGTGCTCTGCTTCAGAAAGGCGCGGACCGCGATGGGCCGGCCGGATTATGTAAAGATGACGAAAAACATGCTGACCAAGGGAGATCCGAAGGATGAAGTTCAGGCATGATTTTACCTTAAGCGAAGCCGGCGCGTCCCACCGCATTTACCGGGCGGACGGCGTCAGCATGCGGATCGATTTTTTTGATCACATCCTGCGCGCCGCGCTGATCAGGGACGGCAGAGATCTGCTCCCGACCTGGAGCGTCTGCCCGGGCGGGAACTGCCCCCTTGAAGGACGGGATAAGCTGAGTACGGAAGGATTTGTCCCTGAAGCGCCCGCGGTGGAAGAGGATGAAGAGACGGTCCGCTTTACGCTTTCCGGGGCCCGTTTCCGCATCGAGAAGAGAAACTTCCGCATCAGCGCCGAAAATGAGCACGGCGTCTTTTACCGCGACCGGAGCGGCCTCGCGATGAACTTTGACGGGGAACTCGGCGACGGCAGCGTGCACTTTACGGCGCGGGAAGAGGGGCAGCGCATTTTCGGCCTCGGCGACAAGGGCGGCATGGTCAACAAGAACGGCAGGAGTTTTGCACTCGGCGCCGGCGACGCCATGGGCTTTAAGGCCGAAAGCATGGACCCGCTTTACAAGCACTGGCCGTTTTACATCTGCGAAAACGCAGCCGGGAGCTACGGCCTGTTCTACGATACGATGAGCAGCGGGCGCGTGAACTTCGGCGAAGAGCACGACAACTACTTCGAACCCTTCAATTCGGTCCGCTATGAAGAGGATAATATGGTCTTTTACCTGATCCTCGGCAGCGTGGCGGAGATCATCCGCCGTTTCAATGCCCTCTGCGGCGGCATCGCGGACGTGCCGGAGCGGGCTTTCCGCTACTACGGCAGCACCATGGAGTATACGGACTCTGAAAATGCCCAGGAACGGATAGAAGGCTTTGCGAAGCAGTGCGAAGCGTGCGGGATCCGCGCGGGCGGCTTTTACATGTCGAGCGGCTACACCGACTTTGAGGGAAAACGCTGCGTCTTTCATTGGAACCGGGACCGGATCCCTTCTCCGGAGGAACTGGCGGCGAGTTTTGCCGCGCGCGGCATGGAGATCCTGCCGAACGTGAAGCCGGCTTTCCTGACGGACCATCCCCTGTACGCGGAACTGGCGGAAAAGGGACTGTTCCTGCATTACGCGGACGGGACGCCGGCGCTCTTTCCTTTCTGGGGCGGCATGGCGAGCTATCTGGATTTCACGAATCCCGCGGCGTACGCCTTCTGGAAAGCGTGCGTGCGGACGCAGCTCGCGGATAAGGGCTACAGCAGCATCTGGAACGACAACAACGAATACGACGTCTGGGACAGGGACGTACTTGCCTGCGGCTTCGGAAAGCCGGTCAGCGCCCGGCTGATCCGTCCGCTGTTCGCCCTGCTGATGAGCCGGGCAAGCCGCGAGGCCGTGGCGGAGGCGGGAGAGGAGAAACGCCGCAAAACTGACGCAGGTGCCGCTGCCGGGCCTGCGGGAGAAGCGCCGGACGAACCGCTCTTCATGGTCTCGCGGGCGGGCATGCCCGGCATGCAGCGCTGTGCGACGACCTGGACCGGGGACAATTACACTAGTTTCCGGGAACTGCGCTTCAACCATTACCAGGCAATGACGATGGCGCTCTCCGGCTTTGCCTTTTTCGGACAGGACATCGGCGGCTTTTCCGGGCCGAGGCCGGAGCCGGAACTGTTCCTCCGCTGGCTGCAGTACGGTCTCTTCATGCCCCGCTTCGTTCTCCATTCCTGGAAGCCGGGTGAACCTTCCACCATGCCCTGGCTCTATCCGGAACTGCTGCCGCAGGTAAAAAAGATCTTCGCCCTGCGCGAGCGCTTTGTACCCTATCTTGCCGCGGAAATGCAGCGGGCCGTGAAGAAAAACGAGCCGCTCGTCTATCCGGTCTTCCTGCGCGATGAGACGTACGATCCCGAGGCGGACTGCTTCTTCTTCGGCGACAGGATCCTCGCCTGTCCCGTGCTGGACGAAGGCGTGACCGAAGTGACCGTCAGGCTCCCGGAATGCGGGGCGGACTTCCGCCTGCGCGGCGAGGGAGCGGCAATAAAAGGAGGCGCTGCGGCAGCGGTGCCGTGCGCCCCCTCTGACGAACCGGTCTGGTTCGAACTGGTCTGATCGCTTATATGTCGATCTCCTGTTTTTCGTAAGCTTCCCTGAGCTTCAGTTCCTTCGCGAGCTGGAGCTCTTCCGTTTTTTTGCGGCTTAAGGGGTAGAAGATCAGCAGGATGACGGCCATGATGCCGAACATGATCGCGGGGATGAGCGTCCCCAGGTCGTACATGATCTTCAGGTTGGACAGCGTCTGGACCGCGCCCTTCTCGTATTTGTAATCCATGCCGAGCAGCGCGCCGTTCACGCAGATGGCGGCGAGGACCTGTCCGACCTTCCGGAACAGATTGAAGACGGAATAGGCCGTGCCGTCGTCGCGGCTGCCGGTCTTTACTTCAATGTCGTCGATCGCGTCGGTCACCATGGCCCAGAGCTGCATGACGAGGGTCGTGAGCCCGCAGCCGCTGACAAGATTCATGAGAAGGAAGAGCCACATCAGGACGGAAGGATCCATCCCGCGCAGGAAGAAGAGCAGGAGGTTGGCGGCGGCAGCGAGTGTCATGCCGACGGCAGTTACTTCCTTCTTGCCCTTCGCACGGGTCAGCTTCGGCAGGAAGAACATGAAGACGATCATGGGCGAGTAGGTGCAGGCCTGCGTTGCCAGATTCATCCAGTTGGCATGGAAGTAGTCGTTGAAGAGGTAGGTATAGAAGCTCTGCGTGAACATCTGGCCGGCCAGGAGGAGCATGGAGACCAGGGTAACGGTCACGAAGGCGCGGTTGTGAAAGAGGAGCGTGATGGCTTTTTTCGCAGCGCCTTTCTGCGGCGGCTGGGGCTTTGTCTTTACGCGCTCGCGGTTCAGGAAGAAGGCGATGATCAGCATGACGAAGGAAACGGCGGCCATGATGACGACGCCTTTGATCACCGGTGCGTACTGCATGTCCGTGATCACCTTGCCGTTCTCGCCGATCACCGGTTTTCCGGCGGCGTCCAGGCGGTCCGCGTAGGCGAAGCTTGCAATGAGCAGTACCGGGATGGAACCTACCGCGGCGCCGATGGAACGGAAGACAGAGAGCTTGCTGCGCTCATGCGCGTCGGTCGTCACGACGGAGGCAAGCGAGCCGTAGGGGATCTGCAGAACCGTATAGGCCATGCCGAAGAGGATATAGGTGAGCGTGGCATACAGCGCCGTCACGAAGCCGTGGCCGTCCTCACCGATGCCCGGGAGTTTCAGGAACATGAGCACCGCGGAAATGGCCAGCGGAAGCGCCGCGACCAGGATCCATTTACGGTAGCGGCCGGACTTTCCTGGCTTTGCCGTGTCGGCGATGCGGCCCATGATCGGGTCGTTGATGCCGTCCCAGACCCGCGCGACGATGAACATGATCATGATGAAGAGCGGGCTCAGGTGGAAGATGTCCGTGTAGAATTTCTGCAGCAGCGTGGTCACGAGGGCAAAGACGAGGCAGCCTGCCGTGTCGATCATGGCGTAGCCGACGTAGTCCTTCGTCTTCAGCCCGCTGGTCCGGGCGATATAGCTTTGTTCTGTCATTCTGTTTTCCTCCGCGGCTGACTGGTCGTTCGGTCAGCATCCGTTGCCGTCATCATAGCACGGTTTCGGTGAAAAGAGAAGACGCTTCCCCGCTGCTGGGCGCATGCGGCTCAGTTTTTTCTTGAAAAACCGGCGCGTACATATTATGATTAAGACTGTCTTTCGCGGCGCGGAGGACAGTCTTTTTTCAGGAGCAGTATCGATGAAAGGCAATTATCTGGGACTTAAAAATACGGTCAGGGAGGCGCTGGACCATTTCTTCGCGGCGCTGTACCCGCGGCATTTCGGGGCAGAAGAACATTTTGAGGAGGCGGAAAAGAAGAGGCTGGAACATTCCCTCTTCAAGGACACACTCCTGAAATCAATGAAATATTTCCTGGATGAAAAACATGCAGAAGGTGTTTTTGCGAGTCTCGAAGAAAAATTGCCGGAGATCGCCGCGCTGATCGAGACCGACATCCAGGCGGCCTACGAGGGAGACCCTGCGGCCATGAGCACCGACGAGGTGATCCTTTCCTATCCGGCCTTCCCGGCCATCTCTGCCTACCGCCTCGCGCACGAACTGTACCTGCTGAAGGTCCCGGTGGTGCCCCGCATGATGACGGAACTGGAACACAGTTCGACCGGGATTGACATCCACCCCGGCGCGTCCATCGGCCCGTACTTCTTCATCGACCACGGCACCGGCGTCGTCATCGGCGAGACCACGACCATCGGCGAGCACGTGAAGCTTTATCAGCACGTGACCCTCGGGGCGAAGAGCTTCGAACTGAATCCTGACGGCACGCCCGTCAAGGGCATCAAGCGCCATCCGGACGTGGGAGACC
Source organism: uncultured Lachnospiraceae bacterium (assembly GCA_902761665.1). Classification (GTDB taxonomy): domain Bacteria; phylum Bacillota; class Clostridia; order Lachnospirales; family Lachnospiraceae; genus UBA6987. The sequence continues at coordinate 24,249 of CACWLA010000008.1, forward strand.
GCGTGGTCATCTACTCCGGCGCGACCGTGCTGGGCGGCCGCACGAAGATCGGCCACGACGCCGTGATCGGCGGCAACACCTGGGTCACCTCGAGCGTCGAACCTTACGAGACCGTGTCCATCCGGGCCTACCGCAGCACCCGCGGACCGGAAGAATAAATGAGACGGAAAAGACCGTGAGAACGGTCTTTTTTCGTGCCTGCGGCCGGGACGGGAGAGTCCCCGTGAGTGAGGAAAAACTTGATTTTGCGACGTGATATGTGTATGATGATAATGGCAGAAGGTGTGCCTTTTGCCGTATATGACGGAGGAGATCATGGAAAATAAAACCAATGACAATAAAAGAAAGATCAGGTTGGGGCTGCCGCTTCTCATCGGAGCGGCCGGTGCCCTGACCTTTTGCTTTTTCAGCGTAACGGAAGTCTTTGCGGGCAACCGCGCGGAACTCCTGTTCAACCTGAAGGATTTCGTCTGGTGGATCCTGCTTGCGGCAGTCTGCGTGACGGTCATCGCCGCTGTCCTCATCGCCGTTCCCCGCGGAAAGGCGAGCCGCATCATCGGCGCCGTCTTCGTGTGGCTGACCGTGATGGGATGGGCGCAGGGAACTTTCCTCAACAGTTCGTCAGGTCTTGCCGGCGATGACCGCGAAGCCTTTGAACTTGGTACGCCCGCCGTCATCAACCTGCTCATCTGGATCGCTGCGCTCGCCGGGATCCTGTTTGCCGCCCTGAAACTGAAGGAGGAGACTGTCCGCACCGGGGCCGTCATCCTGATGATCGCGGTCATCGGCATGCAGGCCGTCGGCTTCCTGACGAATCTGCCGCGCATTACGAAGGACCGCTTTGCCATGGCTGCCGAAGAGGGAGGGAGCGCCGACGACAACGACATGCTGATCGCCGCCAGCTACCTCTCCACGGACGGCATGACCGAGACAGCGTCGAAGAACAACGTCTACGTCCTGATCCTGGACCGCCTGGACGTTTACTACGTCGAAAACATCTTGACGGAAGACCCGGATTTCTTTGCGCCGCTTTCGGGTTTCACCTATTACAATGACAACCTGTCCCTTTACAGCCGCACCTTCCCTGCGGCAGCGACCATCATCGCCGGCCAGGACGGTGACCTTAAGCCCTCGAACGAGACCTTCTTCCAGACGGTCTACGGTACTTCGCCCTTCCTGAAAGATCTGAAGGACAACGGCTATAAGATCAAGCTTTACGCCCCTTCCTACTACGCCTACCGGAGCGGCAGGTCCCTCTACGGCATCGCCGACAACATGGCCAGTTATACAGGCTATCACGTGACGAAGCCGGCTGAGCTTTCCGCGGACCTTCTGCTGCTTTCGGTCTACAAGGCAGCGCCGATGCTCCTGAAGCCCGTTTTCGAGATCTCCACGCAGACCTTCGACAATTACGTAACGTATGACAAATCTTCGCCGCAGGCCGGCTGGGACGACCTCGGCTTCTACAGAGAACTGACCGGCAAGGGTCTTTCGGACGGCGGCTATGAAAATGCCTACACCTACCTGCACTTCCACGGCGCGCACGATCCCTACGTGCTCGACGAGAACGTGAGCGAAGTGGAGAAAGGCACCGCGAACGGCCAGGTGAAGGGCGATTTCCGCATTCTGTACGAGCTTTTCGACCGGCTGAAGGCGAAAGGCCTCTACGAGCAGGCGACGATCATCATCACGGGCGACCACCCGCGCGCACACTCGGACAGCAAGGTCCCGACCCAGGCCCGCGTGACGGCGCTCTTCGTGAAGGAAGCCGGCCGGAGCAGCGAGCCGTTTGCGGTCAGCACCGCGCAGGTCTCGCAGGAAAACCTCGCTGCGACGATCGTGAAGTCCGCAGGTCTCGTGACGACCCACGATTACGGCCCTGCCTACAGTGAGGTCCCGGAAGGCGTGGATCAGGTCCGCTACCACCAGTTCCAGCAGGTGACCGACGACGGGAACATCATCCTGCGCTACCGCGTGGAAGGAAACGGAAACGACTTCAAGAACTGGAGCATCGATTCCGAGATCAATATCGGGAAACTGTACAAATAACGGTACATTTCGGCAATCAGCGATAAATAAGTCATAAATAAACGGAAGGAAACTGTATGGATTTCTTCAGCATCATAGCGCTGTTCGGCGGCCTCGCCCTCTTTCTTTACGGCATGCGCCTCATGGGAGACTCCCTGAAGGAAGGCTCTTCGGGCACACTGAAAAAAGTCATGGAAAAGCTCACGGACAATCCGCTGAAAGCGCTTGCCCTGGGCATTCTCGTGACCGCGCTCATCCAGTCCTCGACAGCGACCATCGTGATCACCTCCGGCCTTGTTGCGGCCGGGATCCTCACGCTCCACCAGTCCCTCGGCATCATCATCGGTGCGAACGTCGGTACCACGGTGACCGGCCAGATCATCCGCCTGCTGGACATCTCCGATTCGGCCACGGCGTGGCTCCGTCTCTTCAAGCCTTCGACCCTGGCACCCATCGCCCTGATCATCGGCATCGTCCTGATCATGTTCCTGAAGTTCCGGAATTCGCGGACCGTCGGGAACATTGCCATGGGCTTCGGCATCCTGTTCACCGGTCTGATGAACATGACCGGCGCGGTCGACGTCCTTTCGGAAAAGGGCGTGTTTGATTCCCTCTTTGCGAATCTCGGAACGAGCCCCGTGCTCGGCTACGTGACCGGTGCCGGCGTGGCCTTCATCCTGCAGAGCTCTTCGGCGACCGTCGGTATCCTGCAGGCCTTTTCCATGTCCGGCCAGCTGACCTTCAAGGCCATCTACGCGGTCATCGTGGGCATTTACCTCGGCGACTGTGTGACGACCGCCATCGTCTGCTCCATCGGTGCGAAATCGGATGCGAAGCGCGTCGGTATCGTCAACATCCTGTTCAATCTTTCGGAAACGGTCCTGGTGCTCGCCGTGGTGACGCTCCTCCATCAGATCGGCCTTCTGGGCGGCCTCTGGGACATGACCGCAAGTCCCGGCCTGATCGCAAATACCAATACCATCTTCAACCTTTCCTGCGCCCTGCTGCTCTTCCCCTTTGCCGGGATCTACGAGAAGCTCAGCCGGAAGATCGTGAAGGATGAAAAGGTCCCGGCTAATAAGTATCAGGACAAGTTCGACGCCCTGAACCCGGTCTTCTTCGGCACGCCGGCCCTTGCTCTCCGCAGCTGCTACGACATGCTGCTGACCATGATCACAGCGGCCCGCGGGAACCTTGAAGCGGCCTTTGCGCAGATCACGGACTGGCAGCCGAAACGCGCTGCCGCGATCGACGAAGAGGAAGACAACATCGACCGCATGACGGATGCCGTGAGCAATTACATGCTCGCCCTGAATCCGCACCTCAAGGAAGAAAGCCATGTCAATATCATCGACCAGTACTACAAGGTCGTGACGGAGTTCGAACGCCTGGGCGACCACGCGACGAACATCTCCGAGATGGCCGCGGAACTGCATGATAAGGGTCTGCAGTTCTCCGACAAAGCCCTGCACGACCTGAAGGTGCTGCGGGAACTGATCGACCGTATCCTGGACCTTGCCTACCAGGCTTTCTCAAAGCGCGACGGCGAAGCGGCGGCCAGCATCGAACCGCTCGAAGAGGTCGTCGACGACATGACGAACGTCCTCAAGGAAGGCCACATTGCGCGCCTGCGCGCCGGCGAATGCAACATCGACGCCGGTACCTGCTTCCTCAACCTGCTCTCGGACATCGAGCGCATTTCCGACCTCTGCTCCAACATCGGGGTGGAGACCATCGCCCGCATCAATCCGGAACTGGAGTTCCAGTCCCACGACTATATGAGTTCCCTGCATTCCGGCAGCAGCGAGCGCTTCAACCGCGAATACCATGCTGCCCACGATGAGTTCTTTGCCAAACTGAGTGCTGAAGCGGAACCCTCGGAAGAGTAAGCCGCACGGAGAAGAAGCAGAAAGGAGTGACCATGCCTCCCGGAAATTCCCTCGGTCCCCGCGGTCATCTGACCGAAGAAGAAAAGGCCAACAAACCGAAAGTGACGGGCGCGCTGATCAAGCGCATCCTGGCCTACCTGAAACCCTACTGGGTGCAGTTCGTATTCGTTTTCATCGCGATCCTGCTGTCGGCTGCCGTCGGCCTGCTCCCGTCCATCATCACCGGGAAGATCGTCGACAAGGCGCTTGTCGAACGCGACATGGGGCAGCTCATCCAGCTCTGCCTGGCCGCTTTCGGCGCGGTCGCCGTGAGCCAGATCATCGGCGTGGTGGAAAGCTACATCAACTCCTGGATCAGCCAGCGGATCATCTTCGACATGAAGAACCAGATGTACAAACATCTGGAGTACATGCCGCACGCCTTCTTCACGACCGAGAAGCAGGGCGACATCATCACCCGCATGAATACCGACATTTCCGGCGTCGGTTCGGTCATCAGCGGCACGCTCACGAGCATCGTCTCGAACATCGCGACGGTCGTGACCACGGTGATCGCGCTGCTCTCCATGGACTGGAGGCTCGCCGTGATCGGCATGGTCGTGATCCCGCTCATGATCTTCCCGAGCCGCGCCGTCGGCAATACGCGCTACAAGCTCGCGACGGAAAGCCAGGCGAAGCGGGACGAGATGAACCAGGTGATCAACGAGACCCTGAGCGTTTCCGGCTCGATGCTCGTCAAGCTCTTCACGAGAGAGCAGAAGGAATACGACAACTTCGTCAAGGTGAACGAGGAGGTCACGCAGCTCTCTCTGAAAGAGAACCGCAGCGGCAAATGGTTCCGCGTGGCGATGGGGATGATGATGCAGATCGGGCCGCTGCTGATCTACCTTGCCGGCGGCTACTTCCTCATTAAGGAGGAAGGCTCGGCGCTGACTGTCGGTGCCATCACGGCCACGGTCGCCCTCATCAACCGCCTCTACCGGCCGGTGGAATCGCTCCTGAACCTTGGCGTGGACTTTACGAGGTCCCTGGCGCTGTTCACCCGCATCTTCGACTACCTGGACCGCCCGATCACGATCAAAAGCCCGGAGAACGGCAAAAAGCCGTCCCTGGAGTGTCAGGACATCGTTTACGACCACGTGAAGTTCCAGTATACGGAAGATAAGCCACTCCTTACCGACGTCGATTTCACGGTACCCGGCGGCAGGATGTACGCGATCGTGGGGCCTTCCGGCTCCGGCAAATCCACGGTCGTCAACATGATCCCGCGCCTCTACGACGTGAACGGCGGAAAGGTAACGATCGCCGGCGTGGACGTGCGCGAGATGGATCTGCCGTGGCTGCGCTCCGCCATCGGCATCGTGACGCAGGACACCTACCTCTTCAACGGGACGATCCGCGAGAACCTTCTCTATGCGAAGGAAGATGCGACCGAAGAGGAACTGGAGGCAGCCTGCCGGAAGGCGTCCATCCACGATTTCATCATGCGCCAGCCGAAGGGCTATGATACCGAGGTCGGCAACCGCGGCCTGAAGCTGTCCGGCGGCGAAAAACAGCGCATTTCGATTGCCCGCGTGATCCTGAAGGATCCGAAGATCCTGATCCTCGACGAAGCGACGAGCGCGCTCGACTCGATCTCCGAAAGCGCCATCCAGGACGCCCTGGACATCATGATGCAGGGCAGGACGAGCATCGTCATCGCGCACCGTCTCTCCACCATCCTGAAGGCTGATCAGATCCTGGTCGTGTCCGGCGGCGTGATCGCCGAGCAGGGCACGCACGAGGAACTGCTGGCGAAGAACGGCGTTTACCGCGAACTGTATGAGACGCAGTTCCGGGCTGCGATCGACTACGAAAACGGTGCGGAAGGCACACTGGACACGGATGCCCTCTCGACCGACTACGACGTCAGGCGAATCACGGAAGGCGACATCACGGCGGTCTACGACCTCTGCCGCGCGAACCGCCGCTACTACCGCTACATGAAGACGGAACCGACGAAGCGGAACCTCACCGAGGTCATCAGCGAGATGCCCGAGGGCACCGATGCGGCGCAGAAGAACTTCCTGGGCTTCTATGATGCGGACGGAAAACTCGTTGCCATCCTCGACCTGATTACGGATTATCCGCAGGCGGGGAGCGCGTTCATCGGCTGGTTCATGGTCGAGGCTGAGCTGCAGGGGCAGGGCATCGGCTCGCAGATCTTTGCGGACATCCGCGCTTCGCTTGAAGCGCAGGGCTATACCGAACTTGCGCTTGGCGTGATCAAGGAGAACGAACCGGCCATCGAGTTCTGGGAAAAGCAGGGCTTTGTCCTGACCGGAGAAGAGAAAAAACAGGAAAGATATACTTCCGTTAAGATGAAAAGAGCAATCTAACACCTTGAAGATGGGAAATGTTTACCCCAAAACGAAGGAGGAGACGATGAGAAGAATTCTTAAGGCCAGGTCCCTTGCCCGCATCACCGCACTGCTGCTGGTGTTTTGCCTGTGCCTCGGCGCCTGCGGAAAGAAGAACGAATCGAGCGAAGCGGACACGACGCCCGCCGAAACGACCCCTGCGGAAACGGAGACGGAACCGGTGGAAACTTCAGCTGAAATGGATAAGTCAGGCCAGTACCCTCTGGATCCGAAAACGGGAGAGGCGGTGATCACCGGCCCCGAATTTGTGTCAGCCGGTCCCACCGGGGACAACGCCCGCGTGTTCTACGAGATCTTCGTCGGATCCTTCTCGGACAGCAACGGCGACGGCGTCGGCGACCTTCGGGGCATCATCAACCGGATGGATTACCTGAATGACGGGAAGCCCGATTCCGGCGAAAGCCTCGGCATCGAAGGCATCTGGCTGACCCCCATCTTCAGATCGCCGACCTACCATAAGTACGACGCGACGAACTTCTATGAGGTCGATTCGTCCTTCGGCACCATGGATGATCTGAAGGATCTGATCGACATCTGCCATGAGCGGAACGTCAAGCTGATCCTTGACCTCGCGCTCAACCACACGTCGACCAACAACAAGTGGTTCATCGAATTCAAGAATGCGCACGCTGCCGGCGACGTTTCGAGCCCGTATTACGATTTCTATTCCTGGGGCACGCAGTCCTACCTGTCCGGCCGGGCATTCGCGCGCATCAATGACACCGATCATTATTACGAATGCAATTTCTTCACGGGGATGCCCGAGCTGAATTTCGACAATGAGGCCGTCCGGGAAGAAGCCGTGAACATTGCAAAGTTCTATCTGGATCTGGGGATCGACGGCTTCCGCTTTGACGCCGCGAAATACATCTATTTCGGCGACAATGCAGCCTCGGAAGAGTTCTGGGCCTGGTACATCACGGAATTGAAGAAGATCAAACCCGACATCTACACCGTCGCGGAGGTCTGGGACAGCGACTCCATCACGCAGCTGTATTACCCGGCGCTCAACTGCTTCAACTTCACCGTTGCACAGTCGTCCGGCTTATTCGCGGATGCGGCGCGCATGGGCAATGTAAACGGGCTGACGAATTACACGGAAAATTACCTGAAGACGGTACAGGCGATGCGCGCCGATGCGATGTTCGTGCCATTCATTGCGAACCATGATACCGACCGCTCGGCCGGCTTCCTGACCGTGGCTTCCGGCTACGCCAGGATGGCGGCCAATCTGCTGATCCTCGGTCCCGGCTCGCCGTTCATGTACTACGGCGAGGAGATCGGCATCAAGGGCTCCCGCGGCTCGGCCAATACCGACGCCGACCGGCGCCTGGCAATGCTCTGGGGCGACGGCGACAAGGTCAAGGATCCGTCCGAAGCGACCTACAACAGGAAGAACCAGCAGTCGAACGGGACCGTGGCAGACCAGATCGGTGACGGAGACAGCCTCTACAGCTATTACAAGAAGCTGATCATGATCCGGAACGCGAATCCGGAGATCGCACGCGGCACCTACACGTCGCTGAACCTGCAGGGGACGAGCGCGGGCGGCTTCATCGCCGAACTGAACGGCAGCAAATGCCTGGTCCTGCACAACACGACCGGCAAGGCCGTGACGCTGGATCTTGCCGAAATCGGCGCCGGGGAGTTCACGAAGATCGCAGCATTCATCGGCGAGACCAGCCTGGAGGATCCCGTAAGAACAGCGCTTGACGGAACGAAACTGACCATCGATCCGCAGACCAGCGTGGTGCTGCGGTAGTTTACAGCAAAAGAAAGGGCGCTCCCCGCGGGGAGCGCCCTTTCTTTTTGTCTTCCCGTTCAGGGGAAGGTGCCTGCAGAGCAGGCGGATGAAGTTTTTAGTGGAACAGCAGGTTCTCCTGGCTTTCGGGATCGAAGAAGTACATGACCTTGTCTTCGAAGGTGATGTACAGGGTCGCACCCGATTGCAGGTTCGCGCGCTGCGCAGGGCTGAGCTGAATGGTGGGAACGCGGACGATCAGGTCGGTGCCGTCCGTGGTGCGCACGTGCAGATGCACTTCGCTGCCCATCATTTCACTGACGATCAGCTTCGTCTCAATGGTGTTCTCGGCCTTGGCATCCGCAAGCACGATGTGCTCGGGGCGGGCGCCCAGGGTCACTTCGCGGGAACCGACACCGTTCTTCGCGAGCAGTTCGCCGTTCGGGCCGTTGACCGGAAGCTTCGCGCCGAAGGCCTTGACGAAGTAGCCCGCACCTTCCTTGACCAGTTCGGCCTTGAAGGTGTTCATCTTCGGAGCGCCGATGAATTCGGCGACGAAGAGGTTGGCGGGACGCTCGAAGACTTCGGTGGGCGAGCCGACCTGCATGATGTAGCCGTCCTTCATGATGACGATACGGTCGCCGAGGGTCATGGCCTCGGTCTGGTCATGCGTGACGTAGATGAAGGTGGTGTCCAGACGCTGACGCAGCAGAATGATCTCGGCGCGCATCTGGTTGCGGAGCTTCGCATCCAGGTTGGACAGCGGTTCGTCCATCAGGAATACTTTCGAATTACGCACCATGGCGCGGCCGATGGCGACACGCTGGCGCTGGCCGCCGGACAGTGCACGCGGTTTTCTGAGCAGGTAATCGGTAATGCCCAGGATCTCCGCCGCCCAGGTGACCTTTTCGTAGATCTGATCTTCCGGCACTTTCTTCAGACGGAGCGAGAACGCGATGTTGTCGTAGACCGTCATGTGCGGGTACAGCGCGTAGTTCTGGAAGACCATCGCGATGTCGCGGTCTTTCGGCTGCAGGTCGTTCACGACCTCGCCGTCGATCTCCACGGTACCGGAGCTGATCTCTTCCAGGCCCGCGATCATGCGGAGCGTGGTGGATTTGCCGCAGCCCGAAGGGCCGACAAATACAATGAATTCCTTATCCTTGATATCCAGATTGAAGTCGTGCACGGCAACGACCTTGTTGTCGTAGACTTTCTCGACGTTGGTGAGTTTGACGCTTGCCATTGTTCTTTCCTCCTAAATGATCAACCCTTGACGGCGCCGCCGGTAACGCCTTCCACATAGTACCGCTGCAGGCACATGAACAGGAGAGCTACGGGCAGAGCCACAACTACGCCGCCTGCGCAGAACATCGTGTAATAATCGTGCGTCATCGTATCCGTTGCCAGCCATGACTGCAGACCGACAGCCGCGTTCATGCCCAGCGGTTTCAGCTGGGAGACGTAACGGGCAAATACGAAGTCGCCCCAGGGTCCCATGAATCCTGTCAGAATCGTGTAGATGACGATCGGCTTGGACAGCGGCAGGATGATCTTCGTCAGGACCTGTGCACGGGTTGCTCCATCCACGCGGGCTGCCTCATCCAGAGATTTCGGCAGCGTATCAAAGAAGCCTTTGGAAACATAATAGCCCATGCCGGAAGATGCCACATAGACCAGGATCAGGCCTGGCAGGGAGTTGGCACCGACAAGGTTCAGGTCGGCCAGGACCCGGTACAGAATGATCATGCCCAAAATGCCGGGGAACATGCCCAGGACCAGCATGAACTGCATCAGCGGCTTACGGAGTTTGAAGCGGAAGCGCGAGAGCGTGTAGGACATGCACAGGACAATGACCGTCTGTACGGCTGCGACAACAAGGGCGATAATGAAGGTGTTGGCATACCACCTCGGGAAGTTCGTCTGGAACAGTTTTACGTAGTTGTCTAATCCCCACTGCTGCGGGATGACGTAACCGACTTTCCAGGTGGATTCCACCCGGAAGGACTGAAGGACGATGCACACGAAGGGGATCAGCCAGATGACGCTGATGATCACCAGGATGATGTAGATCGCGGTGTTGCTCAGTCTCGTACTCGCTTTCAGACCCATATGTTTTTTCATGGATGTGTTGTTCGTACTCATCACTGGAAATCCTCCTCATTCTTGATCGAGGGCAGCATGTTATACACCACAAGGCTGATGAGAGCAACGACAACGAAGATCATGATACCGACGACGGATGCCAGGTAATACTGCGCTTCGCTGCCTGTCGTGATCTTGAACAGCCAGGTGATCAGCAGGTCGGTATAGCCTACCGACCCGGCTGCACCGGATGCCGCGGTATTGGTCGGCGCACCGCCGGTCAGCAGGTAGATGACGTTGAAGTTGTTCATGTTGCCGGTGAAGCTTGTCAGCAGGTAAGGCCCGGTAATGAAAAGCATGTACGGCAGCGTGATCTTGGAGAACTGCTTCCAGCCGCTCGCGCCGTCGATCTTGGCGCTTTCGTACAGGTCAGCCGGGATGTTCATCAGGATACCGGTTGCGATCAGCATCAGGTACGGGATACCGATCCAGATGTTGATCACGACGACCATGATGCGGGCCAGTTTTGCCGTGCCCCAGAAATCGATCGCCTCTGAGATCAGCCCCAGTGACATCAGCGCGCCGTTGACGATACCGTTCTTATCGAACATGCGGGATACGTACAGCAGGGAGATGAACTGCGGAATGGCGATGGTCAGGACCAGGATCGTGCGCCATACCTTCTTCAGGCGGATGCCCTTCTTGTTGATCATCATGGCGACGAAGATGCCGAGGAAGTAGTTGGTGAAGGTGGCTAAGAACGCCCAGAGCAGTGTCCAGGTCAGGATCTCGCCGAACGTCGCCGCGTAGTTGACGCCGCCGACGTTCCAGGAGAACAGGGTCCTGAAGTTCTCAAGACCGACCCAGTTGAACAGCGCGTTGGTGTAGCCGTTGTTGTGGGCGCCGTTGTAGTTCGTAAAGGCGACCAGGATCATGAAGAAGATGGGCAGGACCGTAAAGACCACGATGCCGGTCAGCGGAAGCGCCAGCAGCGTCTTGTGGAAGTTGTCATCCACCAGCGAATGCAGGTCCTGCTTGCCGCTCTTTAATTTCTTGCCCGAGCGCAGTATTTTCTCAGCAACCTGATTCTGACGGATGTTCGCGCGCCAGGTATAGATGAACGCGATGATGAAGAAGATCGTCAGAACGCCGTAAAGAAGGATCTTGAAGGAGTTGTCGCCGTATTCCGTGTGATAGGTATCCAGGATGGGGTCGTAGATCTCCTGAGGACCCTGCTTGCCGAGTGACGGGAGCATGCTGATCCAGCCGCTTCCGGTAGTGATCATATAGAAAATGAATACTGCTTCAAACAGAAGAAACATCAGCCCACGCAGCACCTGTCCGCGCGCGATATTCCCGAAGCCCATGATCACGTAGGACACTTTGGTCTTCCAGTCACCTTTGGTAAAAGCGGTGACGACGTCGGCAAGTTCTTTTCCGATGGAAACAAAGACGTTCTTGAAGAAAAGCCCGATCTTTTTAAAGAGGTTGCCGACCGCGTGCGGGATGCTGCAGAAGAAGGCTGCTATTTTATAACAGAATTTCTGCCATTTGCTCAGCCGCAGAAATTCCAGATCGCTGTATTTTTTCATAGAATAGCCCCTTTAAACAACAGCCGGAGCCAATTTCTTGGCTCCGGCCGGACTTGTGATAGTCAGAAGCTGGTTAGCCTGTCAGATACAGGATTCCTCTTCTTATGCTCAGTTCTTGACGATGGTGATCGCCGTGCCGTCCCAGGTGACGGTGTAGTTGCCGGGTTCGTTGAAGACGATGTTGTTGTCGCCGCCGCCGTCGCCGATCAGATCGGAACCGGTAGTGACCTGGGCACCGCCCTTATCGTTGTCCCAGCTGCCCGGGCTGACGATGCGGCCGCCCATGTAATCGCTCTGTTCGACATCGAGCGTAATGGTGTAGGTGCCGTCGTCATTCTTCTTCAGGTAGTAGGTTTCATCGGTATCCGCATTGTTCCAGCCGTTCCACGCGCCCACGAAGAGCAGAGCAGAGGTATCCAGGTTGAACAGAGCGTCGATCTTGTTGTAGTAGTTCTGCAGAGCAGCCTTCAGGCCGGCTTCGTCCTTGGCTTCCTTGACTTCGTCAGCGATGACCTTGGCGATATCCCACCAGGAACCGTGGATCTGGCCCTGAGGGCGGCTGTACTGGTTCTGCTTCAGCAGAGCGGCAAGACCGGGGTTGGCCTGTACTTCGGGCTTCGCCTGGTCGACCAGGTTCGAAGGACCCCAGGCCAGTTCGTTGAAGCGTTCCATCTGAGCGGCTTCGCCGGTCAGGTACTGGGCCAGCTGGTGCAGAGCAGCCTGTCTGACCTTGTCGGTCTGCGGCTTCACGCCCATCAGCTTGCAGCCGTTGAAGGAGCCGAGGTGATAGGACTTGCCGTCAACTTCGAAGGAAGGAAGATCGGTCGCGCCCATGTTGTCGCCAAGGATATCCTTGACAGCGTCGAATGCCCAGGTACCGGTCACGACGATCGCGGCGCCGGAAGCGAATTCATCCTGAGAGCTGGAGGACTTGTGGATCGGGGAATCCAGAAGCTTCTTCATGCCCTTGACGGCGATCAGGCCGTTGTCGGAATTGAAGGTATCTTTGACAGAGACGAAGTCGCCTTTGTCATTGGTTTCCCATTCGGAGATGCAGCCGGTGGCGAAGAACCAGGAAGCGATGTACCAGGCAGAGCTCTGGGCTTCGAAAGCGAAGATCTTGTTCTGCTTCTCGCAGTCCGCGATAAGGGCTTCCAGGGAATCCAGATCCTTCTCCGGGATGAGGGACTTGTCGTAGTACATGAAGTAGCCGTTGTCGGAAGTCAGCGGGTAAGCATAGATTTCTTCGCCGCTGGTGGAAGCCGCCACGGTGCCGGGGTCATTGTTGGTCTTCACGAATTCCTTCGCCGCATCGCCGAGTTTGGCCAGAGCGCCGCCCTGAACCAGACGGGCGAACTGGTCCTGCGCAAAGCAGTACAGATCAGCGCCGGCTTCGACGTCGACCAGCATCTGGTCGGCCGAAGTCGCTTCGGAGACGGGGTTGACTTCCGCTTCGAACTTGATGCCGAAAGTGTTGCTCTTGTTGAAGTCGTCGATCTGCTTCTTGGTCAGATCAACAGCAGCTTCGCCGGTCCAGACAAGGATCTTGTAGGTGCCGGCCAGAGCGGACTGGGTTTCGGAAGGCGCAGCGGTGCTGCCCTGGGGAGCCGCAGTGCTGCCCTGGGGGGCCGCAGTGCTGGCGGGGGTCTTGCCGCCGCAGGCGCCGAGACTCAGCACCATGACGAAGGCAAGAAGCAGGGAAATCAACTTGAGAGATTTCTTCATAATGTTTCCTCCTCATAATAATCGCCGGGACATGAAAAAACATGCATTCCCGGGGCTATTCACTTTTCAGGCTTTTCGCCTATGTGATGGTTATATTTTACTTCACGTGCAGTACAAAATCAAGAACTTGTTTATGGATTTTTTTGAATTGGCCGAGCGTTTTTTTTCAGAACCGATTGCAGATAAACGGTATTATATGGTAAAAACTAGAGAGGAATGGTCCCCGGAGAAAGAAGTCGCTTCATGAAATTGTTCAGCATACGCAGCGCAGATATTACACAGGAAGACCGGGATCTGGTCCGCAGCTGCTTCCCCGGACGCTTTGCGAAGGCAGAACGTCTGCTGCGGCAGGAGGACAGGCTGACCGCGGTCGGAGCCGGCGTGCTTCTTCACGAGGTGCTCGGGATAACGGATGAGCGCCTCATTCAGAAGACGGAAGAGGGGAAACCCTATCTGGCCGGCGGTCCGCAGTTCAGCCTTTCCCACAGTGCGGACCGCTGCATTCTTGCGGTCTCGAAAAAGCGTATCGGCGCAGATATTGAAAAAATGGACGGCGGGAATCTCCTTGCGGCAGAAGCCTCGCTGACGCCGCGCGAGCGGAAATGGACGGAGGCGTCGCCGCTGAACCGGTTCCATATTCTCTGGACCCGCAAGGAAAGCGTCTATAAGGCCGTCGGCGGCTTTTCGGATCCCCGGGAGGCCGAGGTCCTGGAAGAAAGACGCCCGGACGGGCTGTATCTGGCAAGCGCCATATGGGAGGGCTTCGCCCTCAGCGTCTGCGCGGACGAAAAGCCGGGATCCCTGATCCCCGTGGACATCCGCCGCAGCCGGAACACATTCCTCAGCATGAAAACAGATCTGGTTGCAGTACAGGAGGTCGATGAATGAAACAGTATCTTTTGTCCAAAACGGAGTACGGCATTTACGTGGAACAGATGAGCACGGGAAATACCGCATACAATATCCTCATTACCGCGGATCTTCCGGACGATATTGATCAGGAACGCTTCAAGGAGGCGGTCCGCGCGGTCATCGCTGCCCATCCGTACCTGAAGACCGGTTTTGGCACCGATGAAAACGGGGAAGTCCGCAAATTCATCCGCGAAGAGGAGATCGGGATCACGGTCACCGAGGCCGGCAGCCCCGCATATGAGGCGCTCCTCCGGCCTTTTGACCTTGAACATGATGTCCTGTTCCGTCCGGCGCTCCTGACCGGGCCGGAGAAGAAGCAGTTCTTTTTCTGCGTTCATCACAGCATCTTCGACGGGGCTTCCGTGGACCTGTTCATCGCTCAGCTCGATGCGGCATACCGCGGTGAGGCGCCCGAGCCCGAGAACTTTACGGCCAACGATCTGGCAGCGGAGGAAGCGGCGCTTGCGGCTTCTCCTGCCTATGAGGAGGCCAGAGCGTATTACAAAAAGACATTTGACGGCGTGGATACCGACTCCGCGCTGTATATGGATAAGAACGAGCGGCCGCATGCGGCAAAGGAACTGGACCGGGCGCTCAGCCTTGCCGATCCCGAAGCGCTGCGCGCGCTTGCTGCGCGCCACGGCGTCCGCCTGAGTACGGTCTTCAATGCGGCTTTTGCCGTCCTGCTCGCGAAACACACCGGAAGTGACAGCGTGCTCTATTCCACCGTTCACAACGGCCGTGACGCGCGGCTGAAGAATACTGTCGGCATGTTCGTCAAGACCTATCCCGTTTATGCGCAGCTGAAGAGTGACATGAGCGTCGGAGAACTTCTCCGCGGCCTCGACGAACAAATCGGGGAGAACCGCCGGAACGGCCTCTTCGCTTTCGGCGATTTCTGCGCGGAGTTCGGCCTTCGCCCGCAGGTGCTCTTCAGCTATCAGGGCGACACCCTTGCGGCGCGCGAACTGTGCGGCGGTCTGACTGCCGTGAGACAGGAGATGCCGAAGGATGCGAAGAGCGAATTCGAGGTGACGCTGTGGCGCCAGAACGGCCGCTTCAGCGTGCACTCGATCTACGCCATGGACCTTTACGATGACGCGGTGATCGAAGCGATGTTCGAAAGCTACGACCGGATCCTGCAGGAAATGTGCAGCGCTGAAAAACTTTCGGAGATCGACATGCTGACGGATGGGCAGCGTGCGGCGCTCGATGCCGCCAACTGTTTTGACGCGGACTACGAAAAGACCGATATCGTCACCCTTTTCAGACGGGCTGCGGCGAAGGCGGCAGACCGGACCGCAGCTGTCTGCGGTGAAGACAGGCTGAGCTACCGCGAACTGGACCGCCTGAGCGAAAACATCGCCGCCTTCCTGGCCGCCAAGGGCATCGGCCGCGAAGACGTCGTTTCGATCCTGATCCCGCGCTGCATTTACATGGCGGCTGCGCCGCTCGGCGTTCTGAAGACGGGCGCCGGTTATCAGCCGCTCGACCCGAGCTATCCGCCGGAACGGCTGGAATTCATGATCAAAGATGCCGGAGCCAAATACCTGATCGCGGACAGAAACCTGCTTGACCGCGTGCCCGGCTATGCCGGACCGGTGCTTTTCCTGGATGAGATCCCGGGTCTTCCCGATGCGGCGCCGCTTGCCGGCGGCCCTGCCCCGGAGAACCTTTTCATCATGCTCTATACCTCCGGTTCGACCGGCGTGCCGAAAGGCGTCATGCTGGAGCACCGGAACCTTGCCGCGTTCTGCGCCTGGTATAAGGATTTTTACGAACTGACGGAAGAAAGCCGTGTTGCGGCCTACGCAAGCTTCGGCTTTGACGCGAACATGATGGATATGTATCCGGCGCTTACGACTGGTGCAGAACTCCACATCATCCCCGAAGAGATCCGTCTCGACATGCTGGCCATCCGGGACCTTTTCCGGAAGGAGAAGATCACCCACAGCTTCATGACCACCCAGGTCGGCCGCCAGTATGCCGAACTTTTCCCGGAGGAAGAGTATCCGAAATACCTTTCGGTCGGCGGCGAACGGCTCGTGCCGGTCGAACCGCCGAAGAGCTATGCGCTGATCAACGGCTACGGGCCGACGGAGTGCACGATCTTCGCGAACGTCTATCCGGTCAGCAGGCTCTATGACCGCATCCCGATCGGCAGGCCGCTGAACAACCTTAAGCAGTACGTCGTGGACAAGCAGATGCGGCGGCTGCCCGTCGGCGTTCCCGGGGAACTGATCATTTCCGGCCATCAGGTCGGCAGGGGCTACCTCAACAGGCCTGAGCAGAATGCGGCAGCCTTCATTGCGAATCCTTTCTGCGATGCGCCCGGCTATGAGCGCGCCTATCGCACAGGCGACATCGTGCGGATGCTGCCCGGCGGAATCGTAGACTTCATCGGCCGCAACGACGGCCAGGTCAAGATCCGCGGCTTCCGCATCGAACTTTCCGAAGTGGAAGGCATCATCCGCAAATTTGAAGGCATCAAGGATGCCACGGTCCAGGCCTTTGACGAAAAGGGCGGCGGGAAATACATTGCCGCCTATGTCGTGGCCGATGAACCCGTGGATGTCGACGCACTAAATGCCTTTATCCGGGAAAATAAGCCGCCGTACATGGTGCCGGCAGTGACCATGCAGATCGAGCGCATCCCGCTGAACCAGAACCAGAAGGTCAACCGGCGCGCCCTGCCCGTTCCGGAGAAGAAAGCAGAAGACCTGGAGCAGCCGAAGACCGATGCGCAGCGCCGCATCTTTGACTGTGCGGCGAAAGTCATCGGCTCAACGGCCTTCGGCGTGAACACGGACATTTTCGAAGCCGGACTGTCCTCCATCGGTGCGATCCGCCTGAACGTGCTCCTTTCCAAGGAATTCGGCGTACCGGTCTCCATCGGCGACCTGAAAGCCAACAGCACGGTCGAAGCCCTGGAGAAGCTGCTTGCCGGCCGGCAGGCGCCGGAAGAGTATGAGATCCTTTCGGATTATCCGCTTTCGGAAACCCAGAACGGGATCCTGGTCGAATGCATTTCGAAGCCGGAATCCACGCTTTACAATATTCCTTACCTCTTCAAACTTTCCGACAGGATCAATCCGGAACGCCTGAAAAAGGCCTGCGAAGCGACCGTGGAAGCCCATCCTTACCTGAAGATCAAGCTCTTTGTGGAGGATGACGGCGAGATCCGCGTCTGCCGCGACGATCCGAAGGCGCCGGTCGTGGAGATCATCGAAACGGATAAGCTGCCCGAAAAGATGGTCACGCCGTTTGAACTCTTCGGCGGCAGGCTGTACCGGATGCAGATCTACAAGACCGCGGAAGGCAATTATCTCTTCCTCGAACTGCACCACATCATCTGCGACGGCACGAGCGAATCGATCCTGGTCAGCGACATCAATGCCGCCTACGCCGGCGAGACCCTCGAGAAGGAGCAGTATACCGGCTTCGAAGCAGCCCTGGACGAAAAGAAAGCCAGAGCGGGCGAGCAGTACGGGAAGGCCAGGCAGTACTATGACGAGCTGTTAAACGGCGTGGACCACGACTTCCTGCCGCCGAAAGATCTCCGCGGCGCGGAAGCGGCTTCGACCTCCCTGACTCTGACCTCCGGTCTCGACATGGCTGCGGTCAAGGCTTTCTGCGCGAAGCATCATTTCACCCTGAACGCCTTCTTCAACGCGGTCTTTGCCCTGGTCCTCGGCAAGTTCTGCTTCAAGAATGAAGCCCTCTACGTTACCGTCTACAACGGGCGGAAGGATTCCCGCCTGTCCCGCGCGGTCACGATGCTCGTCAAGACGCTGCCGGTCTACATGGACCTGCCCGGCGACAGAAACCTGAAAGAACTCATCGCTGCCATGGGCACGCAGCTCATGAACAGCATGTCCAATGACATTTATTCCTTTGCCGAGATCTCCCGCACCTACGACGTCCACGCGGACATCATGTTCATCTATCAGGGCGAGAGCTTCGTCTTTGACAACATCGGCGGCGAGCCGGCTGAGGTCCGGATGCTTGAACTGAGCGACGCAAAGGCACCGATCGAATTTGACCTCTTCGAAAAGGACGGCACGGCGGAGTTCGTCTTCGATTACCGGCGCGACATGTACTCGGAAGAATTCATCAGAGCCTTTGCCGGCTGCTTCGAGAAAGCGGCGGAAGAGTTCATGGTGAAGGAGACCGTGCGGCAGGTCAGCCTGATGACCGCCCCGGTCAAGGAACGCATCAGCCGCTTCAACGAGACCGAAGGCCCGGTTCCGGAAACGACGGTCAACCGCATCTTCGAAGCGGAGGTGGAGAAGCACCCCGACCGGATCGCCGTCATTTCGCGCGGCGTGAAGCTGACCTACCGCGAACTGAACGAGGCGGCCAATAAGATCGCCCATACTCTGATGCGCGAAGGCGTGCAGCCGGACGATTTCGTCGGCCTGATGGTGCCGCGCTACGTCTACGCCTATGCAGGACGCGAAGGCATCCTCAAAGCCGGCGGCGGCTTCCTGATGCTTGCACCGGACTACCCCGATGACCGCGTGCAGTACATCATTGAAAACTCTGGCGCGAAGCTGGTCGTGGTGCCGCAGGACATCGCCGAGGAGCGTGCGGAGCTCTTTGCCCGCTGCGGCCTCAAGGTCCTGGTCATTGAGGAAATGCTGAAGAGCAGCGAGATCACGAATCCCGACCCTGCCATCACGCCGCACAACCTGGCCTACTGCCTCTACACTTCCGGATCGACGGGCAAGCCGAAGGGCGTCATGATCGAGCACCATTCGCTGGTCAACTACGTCAGCCCGAACCCGCACAACAAGTTCGCTTCCGTGCATCTTAAGGATGTCTCCGTGACGATGGCCTTCGCGGCGCTGACCTTCGACGTGTCGGTCCACGACCACACCTCCGGCCTGTACAACGGCAAGACCGTGGTCATTGCGACGGAAGACGAGATCATGAACCCGAACCTGCTCGCGAAACTGATCCTTGACAACAAGATCGAGGCGACCTTCTTCTCGCCGTCCTACGCCAACAACCTGCTGGATTTCCCGGAGGCGGTCGAAGCGCTGCGCACGATGAAGTCGCTGCTGATCGGCGGCGAAGCCGTCCCTGCCCCGCTCTACAAGCGCATGCGCGACCTGGGCATCACGGCCAGGCTCCTCAACGGCTACGGCCCGACCGAGACGACCATCTTCATCACGGTCGACGAAGTCGAAAACGAAAACATCACGATCGGCGGTCCGGTCGGCAATACCAAACTGGCCATTTTCGACAAGTTCGACAACGAACTGCCGCCGTACGTCCCCGGCGAGCTCATCCTCTGCGGCAATAACGTCGGCCGCGGCTACGTTGCCCTGGAGAAGATGAACGCCGAGAAATACATTCACTTCGAAGGCCTGCCGGCTTATCGGAGCGGCGACCTTTCCCGCTGGAACAGCGAAGGCAAGATCCTCTTCATGGGTCGCATGGACAACCAGGTGAAACTGAGAGGCCTGCGCATCGAGCTGGACGAGATCGAAAACGTAATGAACACCTATCCGAGCCTGAACCGGAGCAAGGTGCTCGTCAAGGAATCCGAGAAGGAAGGCCAGTATCTCTGCGCCTACTTCACCGCCGATACCCGGGTCGACATTGCCGATCTGAAGGCGCATATCAGCAAGAGCCTGGCAAAATACATGGTGCCTTCGGTCTTCATGCAGCTGGATGCTTTCCCGATGAACAAGAACGGCAAGATCGACAAGGCGGCACTGCCTGAACCGGTCGTGGAAAGCGTGGAGCGCAAGATCAAGCGCCCGACGAACGAACTGGAAAGCAAGATCGTTTCGATCTATGCGAAGGCGCTCGGCCACAAGGAAATGAGTACCGACGACGACTTCTTCGAGAACGGCGGCACCTCGCTTTCGGCCTCGAAGGTCGCCATGCTGGCGCTTTCCATGAACCTGCCCATTGCCTACAAGGATATCTTCGAATTCCCGACGGCGGAAGCCATGGCGGCGCATGTCCGCGAACTGACGGCGGCTGCCGCACCGGCAGAAGAAAAGAAGGAAGAGATCCGCGAAGTACACGAGACCGCGCTGCAGTACAACGTCGTGGAGAACGTCGATGAGATCGCGGCGGTCCGTCCTCTGGGCCGCGTGCTCCTGACCGGCGCCACGGGCTTCCTCGGTTCGCACGTATTCCGGAAACTTCTGGAGAGAGGCGTGCCGATGGTGGTCTTCTGCCGCGGCGGCGAACTGGATCCCGACATGCGCCTGCGTGCGATGACGGCCTACTACTTCGATGATCCGCTGGATGACGAGATCACGCGGCTGGTCAAGATCTTCGATGCCGACATCACTTCGGACGGTCTGCCGGAGCTGCTGAAGGACGAGCAGATCGATACGATCATCAACTGCGCAGCCCTCGTCAAGCACTTCGCGAAGGATGACATCATCGAACGGATCAACGTCGGCGGCGTGATCAAACTCATCGACCTGGCCATGGCAAAGAACGCACGGCTCATCCAGATCTCCACCTATTCCGTGGCAGGCGAGGACGTCGACGGCAAGATCGATCCGAACTTCCGGCTTGGTGAAAACGCCCTTGAGTTCGGACAGGATATCTCCAACAAGTACATCCACTCGAAATACATGGCGGAGCAGGCCATCCTCTCCGCGATCGACAGGGGACTTGATGCGAAGATCATCCGTGTCGGCAACCTGATGGGCCGCCAGTCCGACGGCGAGTTCCAGATCAACTCCGTCACGAACAGTTTCATCCGGAATCTGAAGGCCTACCGGGTGCTCGGCTGCTTCCCGGTCTCCGCCTGCGACGGGACCGTGGACTTCTCACCGATCGACGAGGTGACCGAATGCATCCTGCGGCTGGGCCTTACCGACCGGAAGTTCACCCTCTTCCATGTCGCGAACTCGCACGAGGTGCAGATGGGCGACGTGATCGATGCCATGAACCGCTACGGCTTCAGGATCGAGGTCGTGAAGGATGCGGTGTTCCATGAGAGGCTGAACGAGATGCTGCAGGACGAAAGCCGCAACATGCTGGTGTCCGGCCTGCTCACCTACTCCTCCAGCGACAAGCGCCTGCGCCGCTACATCAAGACCGACAACAGTTTCAGCATCAAGGCCCTTTACAGGCTTGGCTATAAGTGGCCCATCACCGACGCCGCATACCTCATGCGCATGATGGAGTCGCTCGATTCCCTCGGTTTCTTTGACCGGAACGATATCTGACAGACATTCAGGAAAGGAGTTTACTGAAGAATGGAAAATGTGTTTGAAAACATGAAGAACGTGAGCGAAAACGCCGCCGAAAAGGTGGAAAATGCCGTTGAAAACGTGGAAAAAGCGGTCGAAAACGCAGAAAACGCCGTTGAAAACGTCGTCGAAAGAAACGAAGGCGTTCTGTTCTGCGCCCCCGTCGGACGGCTTGACACCGTCAGCAGCGCAGCGCTGAAGGAACAGATCGATGCCGTCGGGACCGAGGATGCGGACATCGAGCTCGATTTCGCAAACGTCGCCTATATTTCTTCTGCAGGCCTCAGGCTCCTGGTCGCGCTCCAGAAGCAGGCAAAAGCCGGCGGCCACACCATGGTCATCAAAAACACCAATGCCGTCGTGAATGAGGTGTTCCGGGTCTCCGGTTTCAACAAAACGTTCACGGTCTTATGAAGTTCGGGATCCGGGAAAAGCTGATCGTTCTCATGACGGGGCTTTCCCTGGCGCTGATCATTGCTTCCGTGATGATCTCGTCACGGCTTTACTCCGATTCACTGGAGAAGGATCTCAAGGACCGCAGCTTTGAGACGGCCGATTCGCTGACCGAAAATCTCGACAGTGAACTGCTCGGTTTCATTACCGATTATACGGCAAAGATCCGGGCGGTCTATGAGGCGAACCGCGAGGAGCTGGAGAAAGCATCCACGCAGGAGTTTGAAAACTTCGAGAAGCGCGAGGCGTACTACGATAAGTTCACGCAGGGCATTTTCCCGCCCAAAGGGCTTATCGGCATGTCCTACGACATGCTGATGTTCAATGCCCAGTACGAAAGTCTCTGCAACAAGATGGACATGCTGTCCTTCGCGAGCGGAACGACCACGGCTTCCGTGTTTTACTACGACCGCGCGCACGGCAATATCGTCTATCTGGTCGACCGCCAGCCCGAGAGTTCCACGCTCTACCATTTCCCCGTGAGCGTGGAGAAGCCCTGGAACGAGGAACTGAAAAAAGCCCTGGACAACCGCAGATCCAGCGCTTATCTGGAGGACGCAGTCTGCTACGGACTGGATACGGTAGACAGCGTAGATGACGTGTTTGTTCTGTTCGGCGACAGGAACGTCGATTTTCAGCGGAACGTGCACCTCTTTTCGCTCTATACGCTCGGGATCATGCTCGCGGCCACGCTGGTCATCGCCTTCGTCATGCTGTTCTTCGCGAACCGCCTGATCGTTCGCAACGTCAAGAAACTGACTGCCGCTTCCGAGAACTTTGCCTCCGGCATGAAGGCCGGCAGCCCCGAACACGTTTCCGCATCCATTGCGTCGAAAGACGAGATCGGCGACCTGTCGAAGCAGTTCGACCTCATGCAGGAATCGATCCTCGGCTATGTGGAAAGCCTGGCTGAGCAGACCGCCCGAGAAGAGAAAATGAAGGCGGAGCTGACGCTGGCAGCCCGCATCCAGTCGGAGTCTCTGCCGAAGGGCGGCCTCAAGGCCGGCGCGGCAATGCTGGACAGTTTCCTGAAGCCTGCCCGGGAAGTCGGCGGCGACCTTTACGACTATTTCATGCTGGACGAGAAACGCCTGTTCTTCTGCCTTGCCGACGTTTCCGGCAAGGGCATTCCCGCAGCTCTCTTCATGATGCGGGCGAAGGAAATGATCAAGGCAGGCGTCCCCTCCGCCAAAGACCTGGGCGATCTTGCCCATGAAGTGAACAACAAACTGTGCGCGGGCAACGTGGAAAACATTTTCATCACCGCTTTCTTCGGCGTGCTCGACACGGAGAGCGGCAGGTTCTCCTACCTGCGCGCCGGCCATGAGCAGCCCTTCCTGCGCCGGAAGGGAGAGGCATGGCAGTTCAGTGAAGAATCGAACTTCGTCATGGGCGTCTTTGAAGATGCGGAGTTTACCGCAGATGAGCTGCAGCTCGAAGCCGGCGACAGCGTCCTGCTCTTCACCGACGGCCTGAATGAAGGCATCAATGCACAGAAAGAGGAGTTCGGATACGACCGGATCGCGGAGACGCTCCGGCACTGCGGAAACGACATCACCGGGGCAATGTACAGCGCCCTCGTGGACTTCTGCGGTGAAGAAGAGCAGTTCGACGACGTGACCATGCTGGCGATCTCCTTCGGAAAAACGAAGACCTTCAGCATCGATTCACCGGCGTACGAAGACATCCCGGCCGTG
This sequence comes from uncultured Lachnospiraceae bacterium, assembly GCA_902761665.1. Taxonomy (GTDB): domain Bacteria; phylum Bacillota; class Clostridia; order Lachnospirales; family Lachnospiraceae; genus UBA6987. Next base: position 48,020 of record CACWLA010000008.1, read on the forward strand.
ACCGACAGGGTGCTCGCGGAACTTGCGGATCTGCCGGAGGACAGAACTTCCGAGATCGGCCTGATGATCGATGAGATCATGAACAACGAGGTCAGCTACGCCTTCGAAAAGACGGCATCCCCGCATATCAACGTGATCCTGGAGCGTTTCGGAAACGAAGTCTCCCTCACCTTCGAAGATAACGGAGCGGCTTTCGATCCGCTACAGGAAGTCACCCAGGAACGGCTCGAAGAGTCGGAAGGCGGCTTCGGCCTGAGCCTCGTTAAAGCCTTCTCCAACGCCCAGCACTATGAGCGTGCCGGAGAGACGAACCGTCTTACCGTCACGAAAAAGATGCTGTAAGCGCAGACAAAACAAAAGCACCCTCTTTGCCGTCCGGGCAGAGAGGGTACTTTTTGATTGCAGGCGTTTGATCCGGCTTTCCGGAGAGATCAGAACCCGGCCTGCGGACCGGAAGGCTGTTTCGGCACGTTTTGACCTTGCTGAGGCACGTTCTGTCCCTGCTTCGGCACGTTCTGGTTCTGCTTCGGCCCTTCCGCCTGCACGGCCTGTGCGCCTTCCGGCTGCGCCGCTCCCGCGCCGCCTGCCTTCTTGGCGCCGGCGGGGTTCTGCGCCTCGGCGAGTTCTCTCTTTGCGTCGGCGTACTCCTTCTTCAGCTGCTTGATATTGACGTTCAGCACGTCGTCGGAGCCGCCGGTAAGCGCGAGCCGCGCCTGCGGCGACGCATACTTCCGGGCGAGAGGCATGAGGGCCGGATCCATGACATATTTCATGACGTTATTATTATACTCGCCCTCGTCGATGACGACGTCGGATCTGCCGATGGTCCCGCTTTCACGGAAATACATTTTGGTGTCAGAAAGCGCAAGCACGGCAGCCATGAAGGTCACGGCGTCTCCCTCCGAAAGAACCTTGTTCTCCATGAATTCGTGCAGGTCCCTGGTGGCAGTGCGGCGCAGTTTCTTGGCCGCGATCCCCTGCGGCGCGCGCGTCAGCAGCGTGAAATCGTTCATCGGATAGGACTCGAAAACGTGACGCTCATAGCGCCGGACCTTCGGCCGCACGCCGTCTTCATACTTCAGCTCGTTGTAATAGTCATTGACAAGTTTTTCGTCTTCGCTGTTCGTGTGCCTCCAGATGCTGTTCACCCCGTAGCTCCGGATGCCGATGTTCTGATATTTGCGGTCGTGGCCTTTGCGCACTTCGTTGATGCGGTCGACGAGGACCTGGGCGTGCGCCTCGGCCTGCGGGCTGGCTTTCGCGAGCTCTCCCAGCACGTCCAGCGACTGGTCGAAGCAGTTCTTCTTCTCGTCGGTCTTCCGCAGGCTCTTCTTGCCCTTCATGAATTCCGTGGTACGGTCCAGGATCTCCTGAAGCTTCCCGCTGCCGGAGAGCTTCGGATCGTCGCTCGTAAGATCGATCGTCGCAATGCTTTCCGAAAGCGCCCTCCATTTGGCGTCGTAGGCATTCGCGCCGTCCATGAGCGGGTACATCTTCATCAGGTTCCCCAGGATCTCGCGGCATTTTTCGCTGCCGATCTTGTAGAACGGGAGCCTGATGCGCACCGCGTCGTCAAAGAGCGCGTCCGGATCCTTCGCGCCCTTTTCGAGGAGCTGATCCACCGTGTTCAGATCGGCGCAGAGCCGCTTGAACGCGGGCTTATCCATAATGTATTTCGTCATGTTATCCGCATTTTTGCGGGTAAATTCGTACTCCGTGGCATCAGGGTTCCGCTTCTTCTCGCCGGCAAGGAAAGCACCCGCCATTGCCTTGGCCAGGTTCTCGCGCTTTAGCTTCGGCGAATAGGGCGGATTCACCAGATGCGCCTTCGCGTAGTTTTCCCAGTTGTACTCCCCGATGTTCCGCACCTTCGGCACCACGAGCTCCTTATCGAGCTTTTCCATGTCCAGCCCGAGATCCAGCATCTCATTCATATAGTGGACATCCTCGTAGAAGGTCTTCATGGGGATCTTATTCTTCTTCGCCACCTGTTTCAGCGCTGCATAGTAAGACTTCTCGCTTTTGCGGGCAACGTCCTGGCCGGCCGGCAGTTTGCGGTTCAGGAAAGACTTCATTTTCTGCGCTTCCTTGAGGCCGGCCTTGCCGTCCTCCTCGTATTCGGCGCCGTAAATATCCTGCATGCCGTACAGGACATTTCTGAGCTCCTCCGCCGCCTTCGCGCCCTGCGGGCGGAATGCCGCCTTGAATGCATCGGACTCCAGCATTTTCTGCCAGCGGCCGAACATGCCGGACATCACGGTCCTGTATAACGGGTCTTTCTGAAGGTTGTCGTAGGTACTCATGGCAATGCGCCTCCGGGGAGAATATTATGGGTAAGACAATACGAATGCTGCTTACGGGAAAAGTATACAATGGCGGAAAAAGAAATGGAAGAGGGGGAGGAAGAACGGCATAAAGATGGCATAGGGAAAACATATTGCTGTTAATTGACGTTGCCTTGTGATATAATGCGGATGGGGAAACGAGGGCGATGTCGCATCACCTGCTTTTTTGCGTTACATAAAGACATCGCCATCGTTATTGATGGCGTTTTTATATTTTGGGAGATTCATCATGACAGACAAAGAATTGAAAGATCTTAAGGCTGATCTCTGGCACGCGGCAGATGTACTGCGTTCTGGAGCACACCTGGCCGCCAATAAGTACGGTCAGCCGATCCTCGGCCTTATTTTCCTTCGTTATGCGGATATCCTGTATAAGCAGCACAAAGATGAAATCGAGGAGGAGTATACTCGACTCCTTGGCACCCGCATGGAAAAGACGAAAAAGGAGATATCCATCGAAAAGTGCGGCTTCTTCCTGCCGGAGTGCGCCTACTATGATTTCATTAACGATGCGCCGGACACTGCGGAGAAGGCCGATCTGGTGAAAAAGGCCATGGAGGCCATCGAAAAGGAAAACCCCAAAATGGACGGTGTGCTTCCCAAGGAAGTCTACGCCCAGCTGGTGCCGGAAGAAGAGCCGGAGCTTCTGTCCAACATCGTGCGTATCTTCAAGGACATCCCCGAAAACTGCACCATAGACATTTTCGGTGAGATCTACGAATACTTCCTCGGCAATTTCGCCTTGGCGGAGGGCAAGGACGGCGGGACCTTCTATACGCCCGCCACGGTTGTGCGCTACATGGTTGAGGTTTTGGACCCGCAGCCCGGCGACAAGAAGTTCCTCGATCCCGCCTGCGGTTCCGGCGGCATGTTTGTCCAGGCGGCGCGGTATATGCACGCCCACAATGCCAACGAGGCCGAGCAGATGAAGTTCCGCTGCTACGGCGTAGAAAAAGAGCCTGACACGGTGAAGCTGGCCAAGATGAATCTGATGCTCAACAATGTGCGCGGCGACATCACGGAGGCAAACTCCTATTATTCCGATCCGTACAACGCTTTCGGCGCTTTCGATTACGTCATGGCAAACCCGCCTTTCAACGTGGACGAGGTCTCTTTCGACCGGGTCAGCGGCGATGCGCGCTTCAATACCTACGGCGTGCCGCGCAACGCTACCAAATCCGCGAAGAAGACTTCCGACAAGAAAGAAACCGTGCCTAACGCAAACTATCTGTGGATCGGTTACTTTGCCACGGCCCTGAATGAGCACGGCAAGGCGGCACTGGTCATGGCGAACTCCGCCTCCGACGCAGGCAAGAGCGAGTATGAGATCCGAAAAAAGATGATCGAAGAGGGCATCATCAGCCAGATGGTGACGCTGCCCTCCAATATGTTTTCCTCTGTTACGTTGCCGGCCACGCTCTGGTTCTTCGACAAGCACAAGCCGCAAACGGAAAAGAAGGACGAGATCCTGTTTATCGACGCCCGCAACGTTTTCACACAGGTGGATCGCGCGCACCGCAAGTTCAGCGATGAGCAGATCAAGAATCTGGGCGTCATTACCCGCCTGTATCACGGGGATACTGCTGCTTTTGACGCGCTGCTTGCGGAGTATCGAGAGGCACTGGCCACCGCGCCGGAAACGGCTAAGGATAAGGAAACCAAGACAAAAGCCTACTGGCAGGCCCAGATCGACTGGCTGACCGAGCGCTTCCCGGACGGCGTATACCGGGACGTGATCGGCCTGTGCAAGGCGGCAAAGCTCGGCATCTCCTTTGAGCTTGATGAAAACGACGAGCCCAAACTGGGTAAGGATGGCGAGCCAATCCGTATTATTGAAGAGGATAGCATTGCAGATCAAGACTATTCTCTCAATGCCGGACGCTATGTCGGTGTGGTCATCGAGGACGACGGTATGACTGAGGACGAGTTCAAAGAGACTATGCTGGGCTTGAATGCTGAGTTTGAGTCACTGAACGAGGAAGCGAAGAAACTGGAATCAGAGATTGCCGGGAATATCAAAGCGCTGTTTGGTGAGTGAGTATGAATTATCTCAGATTAAGTGATTGCGCTATTTATAGAAACGAGCGTACAAAGAAGATTGACTATGAAACATACATTACCACAGAAAACATGTTGCCAAATCGTGGTGGAGTAATTCAAACTGAAGTTTTACCCGACTCAAAAACTGTTTCCAAGTATTTGCCAAACGACATTTTGTTATCGAACATTCGGCCATATTTCAAAAAAATATGGTTTTCAAATCGTGAGGGCGGATGTTCAAATGATGTTTTGGTAGTTAAGGCAAAAACCAACGTTATTCCCCAATTCCTCTATTATGTCCTTTCAGATAACAACTTTTTTAACTATGATAATGTAACGTCAAAAGGGACAAAGATGCCTCGAGGCACGCCCAATGCTATCATGAAGTATCTTGTCCCTGATATAAGCAAGCAACAACAGAAAAGGATAGTTTCCGTTCTCTCGGCCTATGACAACCTGATCGAAGTCAACAACAAGCGGATCAAGGTTTTGGAGCAGATGGCGGAAAACCTGTATAAGGAGTGGTTTGTCCGCTTCCGCTTCCCCGGACATGAGAAGGCAGATTTTGAAAATGGTATCCCGAAGGGGGGGAGACGCGGGCGTATTTCTGAGTTTTATACTACATCCTCGGGTGGAACGCCAAGCCGGGAGCATGATGAATACTACGATGCCGGAACAATTCCCTGGATTAAAACCAGCGAGCTTCAAGATTGCCTCCTCATTGATACAGAAGAAAAGATTACAGAGTCTGCGGTAAAAAAATCATCCGCCAAGTTCTTCCCGAAAAACAGCGTCCTTATGGCAATGTACGGGGTGAATATTGGCATGCTGGCGTATTCAACGATGGATGCGACATGTAATCAAGCTTGCTGCGTATTTCGTGATAAAGGAAGTATCAACACAAAACACTATTTATTCCAGTGTCTGAAGTCCATAAGAGATTATTTGCTTTTGATCAGCTTTGGAGCAGCGCAGCAGAACCTGAGCCAGGATTTAATAAAGCGAGTCAGAATTGTTATGCCGGACGAGGAAACAGTGATTCGTTTCGAGCAGAAGATTGAACCACTGTATAATGAGACGGAGCATCTGATAAAAGAAAATGCCTGCTTAGTTCGTCAGCGTGATCTGCTCCTGCCGCGCCTGATGAGCGGAAAGCTGGAGGTGTAACGAAATGCCAATTTTTTCTGAGCGATATGGATATTTGGAAAAACCTTTGCAGCTCGAAGGCCTTACTGCAGAATTGAGAAACAGGATCTGGAATACATATAGCTGTGAAATATGCTCTGATATTGTTGGCCTGAATTCGCACTATCTCGAAGAAATAATGGATGCCTGTGGACTCGCTTTTACTAACATCTACGAGAACGTTGACCTTGAAAAAAACCTTAACAGTTTTCGTAAATGGTTTATGGAGGCCGAATGGTACAGAATCTATGATTTTATTGAGATATACCTTCCTTTTCTGCCAAGGGATGAGCAGAATGATGCAAGAGACAACTTTAATGCAGTTTTAAAGGAAGAAAATGCTGGTTACCGAGTTGTTGGGAACCAAGTAGTGCCTATAACGAACGAGTGTGAGATAGATTGTATCGAACAGGCCCAACAGACCGCATTTAGTAATGTGAATACGCACATCAAAAAAGCATCAGAACTTTTCTCCCGGAGGCCATTGCCGGACTATGAAAACTCTATTAAAGAGTCCATCAGTGCCGTAGAAGCGCTTTGTTGTATGATCACAGGACAATCTGGAGCAAATGCCACTTTGGGTCGGACAATTAAGAAACTCAAAGAAAATGGAGTGCATATCCATCCTGCTTTAGAAAACGCATTTTCTGCTTTATACGGGTATACATCGGACGAAAATGGAATTCGTCATGGAGGTATTGATTTTAAAAATGCACCTGCAGAAGATGCAAAATACATGCTGGTTTCCTGCTCGGCGTTTGTTAATTATTTGATTGAGAAATGGAGCAAAGTGGAAGGAAATCAAGCTAACGCGGAGGTATAAATATGTTTGCCGCCAGTACATATGAGGAAATAGAGCAGATCGAAAGGCAAGTGGAAAACATGGAAATAGTCGTTTTCCTTTTTGCTCGGCCTTCGGAAGAACAGGTATTAAAGGAATTTGAGTATATCCATTATAATTCTGCAAAATACTGCTCTGTTTATGCGATTGGATATACAGATGATTTCACTAAAGCAAATGACCCGACTTACAGGAAAGTCGATGTAATGATGCAGCAGGACTGGTATTTCAGCACAAAGGCCTTTACTGAATTCAAGGAAAAACTGCAAGATCGTATTCGGTGGAACTATTCCGGTGAAACGGAAATACTCGTCTTGCAGAACAATCCTGGGCAAAGGAATGTCCTGAACTTTCAGAACTATGTTGCAATTAATGTAAATAAAGGCATCCGTGAGGAATATATTGATTCTTTTCAAAGCTTCATGGAGTCCCTGATAAGAAGTTCCAAGCGCAGGGTTACGGCAAAGGAAGCCATTCGTGACGTCCGAAATTCGAGAATCAGCGTCAAGGATATACTCGCCGGAGCTATCGATGATTGCAAGAAAGTTCCTACGCCGGTAAAAGAGATAGCAAAAGACAGGCTGTTTTACCGCTGTGCAAACACAATGCTGTAGTATAGTCCGGCAGAATCATACTCAGAATAGAGGAAACCTGTTATGAAACGTATTCCGTTCTCCCAAGTATTAAAGAATGCATCAATAGACATACGCAGAGAATATGATCGTCTATACGGGATGTTTTGTCTTCAGAAATTGGCAGATGGCACAGGAAATAGTGTTACTCTGCGGGATTCATGTGCCGCGAATTTCATCATTCTTCCATTTCGCGGAACTTGTGTTTCACTGGATGATTTTGATGATTTCTATGGGTATAGTTTTGAAAAAATACCAGCGGATTTCAACCTAGAGTATCTAATTTCGTTCTGTGAGTACTCATATAATCTTGCTGTCTATAACCAAGGGGTTGGTTACGGGATGTCGCTATTTGGGTTGAGCCAGCCAATGCAGTTTTATGTTCAGCAGGTGATGAAGGTAATTGATACTGTAGGATATATGGCCAATTCACAGGATGGTATTACAGACTTTGTTCCAAAAGATCAAGCTGCGATTTCGGCCGCCGAGGTAGTTGATCCTGCACTATCCTACAGAATCATCGAATACAAACACCACTCTATGAAAGGCAATCTTGAAAGGAAGAAAGCTACTCTGATTGCGCTGGCGGACAAGCTGGAAGCAAAGAGAGCAAAACTAAAACAGGTTAACGGCTCGCTGGAATCAGATTTGTTCTATCTTCTGAATAATGTAAATGTAAGACACAATAATGCAGATCAAGGCGGTAAGAACTATATTCATTTCGTGGCAGACATGAAAGATGGCGATATCGAGCAATGGTATGATGATATATACCAAATGTGCCTGTTGGCATTCCTGGAGTTAGATCATTTGGAGCGCAAAGAGCGCGTAAAGCAACTAAAAGAGGACATTCAAAAGAACGGATGATATAGGTGGTGACCATCATGCGCAACTTCATATCCGAAGACGATATTGAACAGGCGATCCTGCAAAAGCTGGAGGGTAAGCCATTTCAATATGATATCCTGCGCTGTGACCCTGCTGGTACGGGACGCAGTAGCAAGAAAGAGTGCGTACTCCCGCTCATTCTGCGGGAGGCCTTGTTGCGCCTGAATCCTGACATTCCCCAGGACAAGCTGGCAGAGATCTTCCGCGACCTCTGCCGCGATTTCAGCGCCACGGATATGACGGCCACTAATTACAAGTACTATAACCAGATCCGCAACGGTATCAAGATCAGCCTCCGCCGCAACGGTAAAGAGGATTTTGATTTCGTGAAGCTGGTAGATTTCGACTGTCCGGAGAACAACACGTTCACCGCCGTTTCTCAGGTGTGGATACAGGGGCGCGTCTACTGGCGCCGTCCGGATGTGCTGATTTTTATCAACGGACTGCCCATGGTGTTTGTCGAGCTGAAAAACAGCATCGTCAAGGTAGAAGAAGCCTATAATGACAACCTGAAGAACTATCTGCGGGATATCCCGAACCTGTTTGCTTTCAACCAGATCTGTGTGCTGTCCAACGGGCTAGAGACGCGGCTCGGCGCCTTCAACGCCACCTACAACCATTTCTTCGAATGGCTGAAGGTGGAGTCTGAGAAGGAGCGCCCGGATAGAAAAGCGATTAAAGATGCCGGTACTGTTGGCGAAAGCTCTGTGCGGTACTTCATCGACGGTCTACTGCGGAAGGATCGTCTGCTTGATTACATAGAAAACTTTATTATGTTCCGCAACCAGAGGAACAAGATCATCGCCAAAAACCACCAGTATTTCGGCGTAAACAATCTCATGGAATCAGTGAAAAACCGGGCTGAGCTGCAGGGTAAGCTGGGTGTTTTCTGGCATACTCAGGGTTCGGGCAAATCCTATTCTATGGTGTTCTTTACACGTAAGGTTCGGCGTAAGATTCCTGGTAATTTTACGTTCCTAATTATTACGGACCGCGAGGATCTGGACGACCAGATCCATAAGAATTTCGTAAAGACGGAAGTGATTGGGCAAAAAGAAGAATGCCAGCCGAAAAACGGCCAGCAGCTCCGTGAGTATTTGCAGACCAACAAATCCTTTATCTTCACTTTGATTCATAAGTTCCGCTATGACAAGGGCAAGAAGTACCCTGTGCTCTCTACGCGGGATGATATCATCGTGCTGGTAGATGAGGCGCACAGGACTCAGTATAAGGATCTAGCGGAAAATATGCGCACCGCGCTTCCCAACGCCAATTATATTGCCTTTACCGGCACACCATTGCTGGGTAGCAAGCGCCTTACAAATCAGTGGTTCGGTAACTATGTCTCAGAGTATAACTTTGCTCAGTCTGTAGAGGACGGATCAACTGTGCCATTGTTCTATTCCCGCCGCGTACCGGAGGTCGGACTGGAAAACGACTTTCTGGATGATGACGTGGTGGATATCATCGAAGATGAAAATCTGAACGAGGACGAGACTCGTTTGCTGGAAAACTCCTCCTCTCGGATTCTGGAGGTTATCAAACGTGAAGACCGAATTGATAAGATAGCACAGGATATCGCGCACCACTTCCCGCGCCGGGGATTTCTTGGCAAAGGCATGGTCGTTTCTGTCGATAAATACACTACGGTAAAAATGTACGACAAGGTACAGCACTACTGGTCGATCGAAAAGCAAAAGATCATGCAGGAACGCAATGCCGCCGACACGAAAGAAAAACGTGACGAGCTGACACGCATCCTGGCCTATATGAACCGTGTGGAAATGGCAGTAATCGTCTCCGAAGAGGCTGATGAAAACGAGAAGTTCCAGAAGCAGGGGCTTGATATTGCTACACATCGGCAAAAGATGAACGCTGTCACACCGGAAGGACTGGATATTGAGGACCGCTTCAAGGATCCGAATGATCCGCTGCAGCTCGTATTCGTATGTGCTATGTGGCTGACTGGCTTTGATGTAGAGAATCTTTCTACGCTATATCTGGACAAACCCATGAAAGGCCATACCTTGATGCAGGCTATCGCTCGCGCTAACCGCGTATATCCGGACAAGCCTTGCGGCATCATCGTCGATTACGTCAATGTATTCAAGTATATGCAGAAGGCGCTGACAGAGTATGCGTCCGGAGACGATGGTACGGAGTTCCCCGCAAAGGATATCGATCAGCTGATTGTTTTGATCAACAGCGCCGTGGAAGAAGCCGATCAATTCCTGCTAGGGCTCGGTATTGATATTGGGGCAATCGTCGCGGAAGCATCCACGCTTGACCGGCTGGATCAATTACGGGAAGCATATAACACCATCATTTCCAACGATGAAAACAAGGACAAATTCAAGGTTATCCTCAATACACTGATGAATTTGTATGAGGCATCCCGACCGGAGATTTTTGAAAAGCATTGGAGCAACGAAAAGTTCTCGCCTCTGGCTTATCTCTATGGTCTTTTCTGCCATACCATCGATGATGAGAAAATCGACCGGGCAAGACTGCGTATGGCACAGGTTCTGGATACTAGCGTTTCCTCTCAGCAAGCGGAGGACAATGATGAAGGCCTTGTCATTCACCAAGGCAAGGTAATTGATCTCTCAAAGGTGGATGTGAAGGAACTAAAAAAGGAAATCAAGGTAGCAAAGTACAAAGCTGTGGAGATCGACGATCTGAAAGCGTTCCTGGAACAGGCACTTCAACAGATGCTTAACCGCAACTGTACACGGCAGAAATTCTCGCAGCGTTTTCGTAACATCATCGATCGCTATAATGCCGGCGGATCTGAAAATGAGGATTATTACGAACAGCTTTTACAACTCATTGAAGATTTAAAGGCAGAAGAAAAACGCCCGGAGGCCGAAGGTCTGTCCGAAGAGGAATTGGAAATCTTTGATTTACTAATCGCCGGGAAAAAGCTTACGAAGGATGAAGAACAAAAAGTGAAACTGTCGGCAAAGAATCTGTATAAAAAACTGACAGAAGAAAAATCTGAGCTGATGGTCGTAGATTGGTATAAAGATGAACAACCACGGGCAAAAGTGAAAATAGCAATTGAAAAATCTCTCGATGCCGATTTGCCGATGTCATATGACAAGGAAACCTTTGGGGTGAAAATTGATTTGTTGTTGACTCATTTCATCGACATGGCGGTACAAGGGTACGGCTGGGTTGCTGCATAGAATGCTTGAAAATCCAGGCATATTAAAAGCCACATATTAAAGACCTTTATATGCCTTATGGCGTGTGAAAAAAAGAAAGAGAAAGCGGGACTGTAAAGCTTCGCTTTCTCTTTCCTTTACGATTGCTTAAGCAATCAAGCCTTCACCTACAGCATGCTTAATTGCTTCTTTGAAAGAGGTTTTTGTGATTTTTAACTTGCCGTTTTGGTCACTAAGTTCGACAATCGGAGGAAAACCGTCTTCTCGTTCTAATCTGGTGATAATACTGCTGAACTCGCCTTTCGAAACGCCGCTGTGAGGCATTGGTCCGACCATGATACAGCAATAATTCCACGACCATCTGGCTTTTTCAAAATTGTATGTTTTAGCATCTTCATATTCCAAGTGGAATTCAAAACGATCCTTAGAAATACCGTACTGCTTTGCAATGCCTAACAATACATCTTTACTGACTTCAGATGCGCCGACAATGATAATCTTGCCATCATTAGGCCAAGTAATCGAGTCATCACCGAGAAGGTCTCTCATCCCGATGAGATCAAGGAAGGTTTCCAGTTTTTCTTCCTGATTCAGTTTGATTAATATTTGCTCAACATTCTGAACTAAGCGTTCAGTAATCTGTTCTTCAAGTTCAAATAAAGCGTCAATATCAAGCTTAGGCATTTTCACCCTCCTCAAACAGATTGGCAATGTGGGAGCGGACTTTTTCGAGTTTCAACTGGAGCAATACAACCTCATCTTTGAGATTCCTGTACCGCTGAGCTATTTGTTTTTGCGTTTCCATGTCAGGAAGAGGTATGACAACTTTTTTTAACTGTTCAACCCCGACATTAGGAATTACGGATCCAACGGAAATGTTCTTCAGCGCAACAGAGCCTTGTTCGCTTGCAAGGAATGCGGTCAGATAGTACGGATCGACTTGTTCTTCATCGATCTCAATAATGTACAAATTGCCGTTTGCCAGAACCTTCTGGCCTTTTTCTAATTCGGCTACAGCGACTTTATACGGCGCACCGTTTTTCGAGAGAATAATGCAGTGATTTGTCAGGCAGTATTTATCGAGCTTCTTGTCGATTTCATTGATATAGGGCAAATCGCGATCAATAAGGCCGTCATGGATATTTGACAGCGTCAGGTATTGAACATTTGTCGGAGCAGAAGAAGCGAGTTCATCCAGTTCCTTCGCGTTCAAAGGAGCCCCACGGGTGATGCGCTTGATAACGTCACCAAATAGAACGCCGTCTTTTATTGACTGCTGTTCCTTGAGATACCGGAGGCTGTGAAGAGAGTATTCGTTATTTCTGATCTCTTCAATGGAAACAAATCGGCTGATATTGCTATCTGTCTCAAAGGCTTCCAGAATATTGTTAATGTTCTCTTCGGTTATGAAATTAATGCGTCTCCCGGCTTCATACTGTTCCGTAGCATTGATCAGTCGAATACCTTTGTTACCTTTGCTTAACAGAATCATAGAGGTGCCAACGCTGTGCAAAGGGAAGATTCTGGCAGGCAAATTGATGACTGCTTCAATAAACCCGTTTTCGACAAAATACTGGCGAATGGGAATGTCTATTGTATTCCAGGTGCTGCCGTTAGCCATAATACCGACGGCTTTTCCGTTATCATCAAGCAAATCGACTAGAAGCAGGTTGTGAATCCAATCGGAAGAAGTTGCACGGGATATGGAGGGGATGCGCTTTTTATAGTTATCCCAGTACTCACCGATGGGACCGAGTTCGCGATTTCGGACTCTAAGGGGATACTGTGCAAGAATCTTCTTAAACGAAGGCGCGTGTGCGGTATCTTCCGCAAGCGTAAAAACATCTTTCGTGGAGTACTCAATGTTCGTATTAAAGACTTCCGACTGAATCTTTGCAAGGGCAATAGCGTTCGGGTTGGAATCAAATCCGATAACTGATGAATTGGGACATGCGGATTTGATTTTTGATGTAATTCTGCCGTCTTCACAGAAAAGATCAGCGAAGTCTTCTCCATCTGCAATGTCAAGGAGAGACGTGGCAAGTGTAGAAATGCTTTCCGGACGGTTAAGGGGAAAGTCATCAGCGTCTATTCGATTCAGGGCGACAGTCAGGCGAAGAATATCACTGGTATAGCGGTTGACCAGTTCTCTTAATTCTTTCCATACTACCGAAATGCCGGCTTGATCTGCAAAGTTTACAATCTCCGGATCAATGTCTAATTCATTCAGTTCAGAAAACTCAACAGAAAAAGGATTGTTGTACTTTGAGATTTTGAATAACAGATAAGCGGCGACTTTAAACGCTTCGTTGTCAAGCCATTCATCTTTACTGATGGTTCGAGGTTTTGCCATAAGAATGTTGTTGATTTCCATCATACAAAGAATGGCATTATCCATGAGTTTGTTCTGCTCATCAGTGAATTCGGGATTCCACTGTGATTTCAGTTTTTCTGCTTCTGTTTCTCTTTCAAAGTTAAAAGTAAGCAATGCTCTATCCTCCATTTTAAATTTGGTAATTGAAAATCAAAATCTGGTATGAGGATACCAAATTATTTTAAGGCTGTCAATACCTTTTTTAGCAAGATGGTAAAAAAATTTTTTACGGAGATCTGGAACTATTGCACAGGGATAACATTATATTATCATGAACTTCTCGCCGTGAGATGATATTGATGAAAATCTTGCAAACTGATATAATATACATAAATACCAAAGAGTTAAATAAAAAACATTATGATGAACGACACCATCACCTACTATATCCAAAACGCCGAATCCTTCATCGCCGGGACCGTGAATGCGGACATGTCCTATGCCCGAAATCTGTTCCTGAAGTACGTTAAGCCCGGCGGACGCATCCTGGATGCCGGCTGCGGGAGCGGCCGGGATTCCCTGGCTTTCATGGCTGCCGGATACGAGGTCGATGCCTTTGACGCGTCGGAGGAGATCTGCCGCCTAGCCTCGGAGCGACTAGGATTCCCTGTGGCTTGCAGGCGCTTTGAAGACCTGGAGGGGGAAGAGGAATACGACGGGATCTGGTGCTGTGCGTCACTCCTGCACGTCCGAAAAGCAGACATGGCAGCCGTTATGAGGCGCTTGAAAAAGCTGCTGAAAACCGAGGGAGCCATCTACGTGTCCTTCAAAAAGGGCGATTCCGAGCGCGTGAAAGACGGACGTTTCTTCAACGACATGACGCTTGAAACCTGCGAAAAATTGCTGCAGGAGAGCGGTGTTGAAGTGCTGGAACTGTACGAAAGCGGTGACGTCCGGGCAGGCCGCGAAGACGAAAAATGGATCAACGCGGTAGGGAAGAAAGCCGACTGATTGAAGGAGGAACCATGATATATACTGCCCTTACAAAAAAGGCACTTCGCCTTTGTTTCAAAGCCCACAGGGACCAGCTCGACAAGAGCGGCATCCCGTATGTATTTCACCCTTTCCATGTGGCGGAGAGCATGCCGGATGAGATCACCACGACGGTGGCGCTCCTGCATGACGTGGTTGAGGACACAGATTACACGCTGGAGGACCTTGCTGCAATGGGCTTTCCGCCCGCAGTAACGGATGCTTTGGCCCTGATGACGCACGACGATTCCGTGCCCTATCTGGACTATGTAGCCGTTCTGAAGAGCAATCCGGTCGCGCGCTGCGTGAAGCTCGCGGATCTGCGCCATAACAGCGATCTCAGCCGCCTGGACGTGGTGGATGAGAAGGCGCTGGCCAGGGTGGAGAAGTACAGGAAAGCGATTGAAATGTTGGAACAATAGCTGTGGCCTCAAGAAAGAGAATAGGCTGAAATAATGAGTTCAATACTAAAATTGGAAAAATTTGACTCGCAGGACCAGGCATTGTATGAGACATTAGTCTTCAACAAAGAGACGATGGAGATGAATCTGGGAAGGATATTCACAGCGGTAGAGGCCCAGTTGTTGTTTAACGCTGTACTTGAGCAGAACGCGGAAGGAACCGATTTCGGATTCTACAAAGTGTTTGCCGTACAAAATGGCAGAGAAGAATTTATCGGTATGGGCGCGATCACCCAAAATGATGAGTTTGATGCTCCGGAAATAGAGTATATGCTTTTGCCGCAGTTCTGGAATCGTGGATATGGCTCGGAATTGGTTGGACTGCTGATTAAAATGGCACAAGACAATGCAAGAATAGTGGCCATAACAGATCCTGCAAACATTTATTCAAGGAGAATCCTTTTGAAAAAGGGATTCAAGTCCGTCAGGCAGTATGAGAACGATGATGGGGAGCAGGCAGAATTGTTTCAGATAAGCGTTCCGTCTAAGAAGAAATGGGACGTCCTGAAAAGTGAGGCGGAAAGCGAAAGGATCTGACATGGCAAAAGTTAAACTGACGGTTACCGACAGCAATTGCAGATGCGGCTATTTCTCCAAAGGCCAGGAGTTCATCGTGGAAGACCTGTGCCCGCCTCTTTGCCATGAATTATGGAACACGGTCTATCCGTATGTTTTCGCCCTGCAGAACGGTGCGGACCTGGATCGCGGCAGCAGGCGCGCGAAGACGTTTGACGCAAAATGCCCGGACGAAGGAAGGGTCTGCATCAGGGGAGAAGTGATTGACGAACAGGCGGAAACGACCGCAGCAATGAGATAGAGGACTGAATTATGATCTATACGAAATTGACAAAAGACGCAAGGAATACTGCAGCAAGTTGTTGCAAAAAATGCATTTACTGCATCATTTTCGGCTGAAATGAGGCAGTAAAATCCGACAATACCCCGATTTGAAGTGTTTGGAAAGCCGGGAAGAATAGTTTGGAGGATTTTCATGAAGTACGGAGAATCCACTTTTGACATTCTGTATTTGCTGTTTGCGGTGGCGAACGGCCTTGTGATCCTGAAGAGGGCGAAGAAGGAAAATTAACGCTGTCATCCCCGGCCGCACCATAAAAGGTGCGGCTTTTCAAATGCATTCGCATGTGCTACTATCTATGCTGACAGGAAACTGCAGGAGGTGCCTATAATGCAGAAATTCACGTACTATGCGCCGACGGAGATCGTCTTCGGTCCCGCGGCGGAAGACCGTACGGCGGAACTCGTTAAGAAATACGGCGGAAGCCGCGTACTGCTGATCTACGGCGGAAAGTCCGCAGAAAAGAGCGGCCTGCTCGGCCGCGTGAAGGAGAATCTTAAGGCGGCCGGGATCGAGGTCCTTGCCGTGGGCGGCGTCGTGCCGAACCCGTTAGTTTCGACGGCGGTGAAAATGGCGGAGGAAGGAAAGCGCTTCGGCGCCGATTTCGTGCTTGCGGTCGGCGGCGGGAGCGTCATCGATACCGCGAAGGCCGTGGCGCATGCCATTGCCGCGCCGGAGCATGAGATCTGGGATTTCTGGACCGGTACGAAGGTGCAGGCGAGCCTCCCGAAGGGCGCCATCCTGACCATTTCCGCGGCCGGAAGCGAGACCAGCAATTCCTCCGTGCTGACGAACGACCTGCTGGATGCGCCCACGAAGCGCGGGATCAATACGGATTTCAACCGCTGCAAGTTCGCGATCATGAATCCGGAACTGACCATGACGCTGCCGCTGTATCAGATCGGCGCGGGCGCCGCCGATATCTTCATGCACACGTCCGAACGCTATTTTGCCGCGATCCTGGGGAATCACCTGACCGACGAGATCGCGGAAGGCCTGTTCCGCGACATCATCAAGTACGGGCCGCGCGGCGTGGCCGATCCGAAGGATTACGAGGCCATGAGTGAGATCATGTGGTGCGGCAGCGTGTCGCACGTGGGGCTCACCGGCATCGGGGCGCAGGGCGATACGCCGCGGGAAGGCGACTGGTCCTGCCATCAGCTGGGCATGGCCATCTCAGCCCTGTACGATTCGACGCACGGCGCGACGCTGACGGCTGTCTGGGCGGCCTGGAGCCGCTACGTGAAGGAGGCGAACGTCGCCCGCTTCGCGCAGTTTGCCCGGAAGGTCTACGGCGTGACGGAGGCCGACGATGAGAAGGCCGCGGAAGAAGGGATCCTTCGGACGAATGCGTTCTTCCGGAGCCTCGGCATGCCGCTCAGCCTTACGGAGCTGCTGGGACACGAACCCACGGACGAAGAGATCGAGAAGATCGCCTGGGAGTGCACCTTCGGCCGAGGGCGGACCATCGGGGCCTTCAAGGTCCTCGGCTACGACGACATCGTGGCCATTTACAAGGCCTGCCGGTAAGGGCAGGGGCGCACCGGCGCACGCAAAAACAGGCTGTGAAAACAGCCTGTTTTTTGATGCTTGAAGATCCTTCGCTGCGCTCAGGATGACAGGGGAATGCGCTTAGGATGACAAGGGAGTGTGCTCGGGATTCCGTCCTTCAGGATTCCTTGACGCGTTTGCCGGTCATGTGTTCCGGGACGAGCGCGAAGAGAAGCGTGCGGGGACCCGCGCGGTGGACTTCTTCCTCAATGTAGGCTTCATCCTGCGTGAACTTGCGGCTGAGGCGGCGGGAGATCTCGTAGGTCTTCTCCTGATCCTCGATGAATTCGACATGACCGAACACGATCACGCTCTGAAAGCGCAGGAACCATTCGCCCTCGTTCCGGACGCCCCCGTCCGTCACGCAGAAAGAAGCCCGGGGATCTTTCCGGAGCGCGTCGATCTTGTGGCCCATCCTGCCGCCGTGGAAATAGATCTTCCCGTCTTCCTCACAGTAAAAATGGTTGAGCGGCATCCCGTAAGGGTAGCCGTCGTCGCCGATCACCGAGAGCACGCCGCGGGGCGCGGTCCTCAGGACTTCGAGGCATTCTTCATCCGTCATCTGCTGCTTGAAACGAAGCATATCTCTGAACATGTTGGTTCCTCCGCTGTGTTTTCCGAAACCATTATAACCGAACGAAACGGGCTTTTCAAGATTCCCAAAAGCCTTCCTGCGGCCGGGCGGGGCGGGGATTTCCCTTTTCAAAAAAGCGGAGTTGTGTTATGATAAACCATTGCGAAAGGAGGTGCCGGATGCTGACATATGAATACGGAGATCCCGCGGCGGATGTGGTTCTGATCCAGCCCGTGGACGACCATGACCTTGCGGAGATCGAACTTGAACAGGCGGCCGTCCGCGAAAGAACCGGGAAGGATTTCCGGCTGATCGCGGTGAAGGTGAGCGACTGGAACCTCGACCTTTCGCCCTGGGAGGCGCCGCCCGTCTTCGGGGACGAAGGCTTCGGCGGAGGCGCGGAGGCTTTTCTGACGGAAGTGCTGAGGCTCTGCGCGGACTCGGGGAAAACTTACGTGATCGGCGGCTACTCGCTGGCAGGGCTGTTTGCCCTCTGGGCGGCGTGCCGGACGGACGTTTTCAGCGGCGCCGCAGCGGCTTCGCCCTCCGTCTGGTTTCCGGGCTTTGCGGATTACATGAAGGCGAATCCCATGCGGGCGGAGCGGGTGTACCTGAGCCTCGGCGACCGGGAGGAAAAAACACGGAATCCTGTGATGGCTGCGGTCGGGGACCGGATCCGCGAAACGTACGAACTGCTGAAGACGCAGGGCGTTCCCTGCACGCTCGAGTGGAATCCGGGGAACCATTTCCGGGATGCGGGCCTTCGGACAGGAAAAGCTTTCGCCTGGGTCATCGGCGGACAGGATGAGCCGGCCGGGGAGCGGAAAGAATGAAAACGATGAAGTGGGTCATACTGGGACTGATAATCGCGGCGCTCGGCGTCTGGCTTTCGGGCTGCACGCGGAATAAAAAAGGACAGATCATGGACGGTGACGGAATGATGAACAGCTACAGGCAGATCACGCAGGAAGAAGCGAAAGAGATGATGAAGAAGAACGACGGGCACGTGATCGTGGACGTCCGCCGTCAGGATGAGTACGATGCGGGACACATCCCCGGAGCGATCCTGATCCCGAACGAATCGATCGGGACCGAGAAGCCCGTGCAGCTCCCGGATCTGGATCAGATCATCCTTGTCTACTGCCGGAGCGGCAACCGCAGCAAACAGGCTGCGCAGAAGCTTTTTGACATGGGATACAAGCGGATCTACGAGTTCGGCGGGATCAATACCTGGACCGGCGAAGTCGTGACGGAAGCAGCGAAGACGGAGCCGTAAGGCGGCGCAGGCTTCCGGCCTGATCCGGAAAGATAATAAAATTTTAAGGAGAATATAGAATGAAGATTGCGGCAACCTATGATAACGGGGAAATTTTTCAGCATTTCGGACGCACACCTGCGTTTAAGGTATACGAGATCGAAGACGGAAAAGTGAAGTCGGCTGAGGTCGTTCCCACGAACGGGACCGGCCACGGCGCGCTTGCGGACATGCTGCGCGGACTCGGCGCGGACGTCATCATCTGCGGCGGCATCGGCGGCGGGGCGCAGGCAGCGCTCGAAGCGGCCGGGATCCGGCTTTTCGCGGGTGCGGAAGGCGACCCGGACAAGGCGGTCGGGATGTTCCTTGACGGCACCCTTCCCGAAATCGGCGAGGCGAACTGTGACCACCATCACGGCGAAGGCGAAAAGCACTGCTGCGGGCACCATGAAGAAGGGGACGGCTGCTGCGGCGGTCATGAAGAGAACTGCTGCGACGGTGAGGACTGCGATTGCGGCGAAGGCGATTTCGGAAGCGGCAGGAACGCCGGAAAGACGGTCCGCACGCACTACCGCGGGACCTTCAATGACGGCACCGAATTCGATTCCTCCTACGGCCGCGGAGAGCCCATTGAGTTCATCTGCGGGGCAGGCATGATGATCCCCGGCTTCGACGCGGCGGTCGCCGACATGGAAGTGGGAGAGAAGAAGGAGATCCATCTGACGCCTGCCGAAGCCTATGGCGAACCGGATCCCGAGGCCGTTTTCGAAGTGGAAACGGCGCGGCTTCCGGGCTCTGAGAACCTGGAGATCGGCCAGCGCATCGTGCTGCAGACGGCCTACGGAGAATTCCCGGTGAAGGTTGCCGGCAAGGGCGAAGGCACGGTCACCCTGGACGCAAACCATGAGATGGCCGGAAAGGAACTGAATTTCAGCATCGAACTCGTGGAAGTCGTGGAATAAGCACGAAACCGCAACAGGAAATACGTATTATCAGCAGTATTGATCTATCGATTCGCAGAAAATAAATGACGACCGGGAGGAAAACACATGCCGCGCAAAGACGGGATCGCAGAGAATCAGAGTGTTGATGAGAACGATCAGAACGTGATCCATGAAGAGGAAGACGTCCGGGAGGAATCGGATCAGGATCCAAGCCGGGACCTGGATGAATACCTGAATCATCTCCCGAACTATGATCCGGATGATTCCTATATCGATGATGAAGAATTCGGCAGCGGGATCAATGACAACGCCAACCGTACCGTCGTCGTGGACAAGGACACGATGCCGGGGAAGTTTACTGCCGCGAAGAAGGAGCAGAAGAAGCCGGCGGAGGCCGGGCCTGCCGGGCCGTTTGAGCCGGAGAAGCCGATCTACTCGGAGATCTTTTCAAACCACGGCGAATACCAGCATCCAAGGACATATTACAGGGTAATGTACACTACCCTGAAGATCTTTGAAAAAGCACCGATCAAGAACGTGGACGACAAGATCGCCTACTGCCGGTATCTGACCGCGCTGGAATTGCTCATGGACGGTCAGGCGGAGAGCATCCGCCGCCGTTTTCCGACGTACGAAGATCAGCAGATGGAGATCTCCATGGGGCTGGAGGAGGCCTGGAAAGTCGTACACGGCAGAAACAAAGAGGGTGTCCGGAATCTGGACCGGGTCATGGGCATTCCGCTGAACGGGTCTACCTTCGGCGCCATTGCCGCGGAGAAAAACGACTTGCCTGACTATAAGCATTTCATTACGGAGGCCGCCGATTACATCCGCAAAAGGGAAAACCGGCCGTATCCGGGAGATGAGGCCGTTCTGGAGCAGCTGCCGTATAAGTACGCCGGGAACCGGCTCTTCCGCAGCCCGGAGGAATTTGCCGCGAAACTCCGCGCGAATGAACTGCCGCCGGAACTGACCATGACCGTGGCCGACATTGACCGGCGCCTGCAGGAGATCGCGCAGCCCTACATGGCTGCGAACAACGGGATCCTGGATACGAACCGCATGTCGGAGGCCGACCGGCGGGAGTATAACTGCCTGAACGGCGCCAAAAACTGGCGCAGCACGTATCTCACGTCGTCAGATATCGGCAATGTGTACGTGAATAATAATCCGACGGTTTACGGTTTCAAACGCGAGCTGAACATGTCGCACCATTTCAAAGTGCTGTCACGGCATACCGATGAGCCCGCGTTCCGCAGCACGGTAAAGCAGATGAATGCTTTTGAACAGCGAGCGGAAATGGGCTTTTCCCTTGCGGAGATCCGGGAGCACGGGGAGGCTCTCCTGCAGTCCGGGCAGGTGCAGCGCGCTTCCGGAGGTCTCTACGGCGCCATCAAGGCGGTCGGCAGCGGTGACATGAGCCGCTTTGAGGAACTGGTCCTGCTGGACGACGGCTACGCGCGCCTGCTTGCCCTGAATCACTTTGCCAAAGTGATTCAGGATGAAGTGGATCCGCGGGGAGAAAAGATCCGACCGGACATGCCGGTCAGCGACGTGATCAATGTAATCCACAATGATCGGGATTTCCAGCGTGTCTGTGAAGAGCATGCCGGCGATCCGCTGTTCCGCAAGGCGATCGCCTCCCTGGGCGATATCGCCGCAAAGAACGCGCGTCAGACAGCTGCCGATTGGGAGATGGCGAAGGTAAATCTCAGAGATCTGGACCGGAAGCTGAACCGGACCGTTCTTCAGAATACGCTGGCTCCCGCGGACACGGAAAAGATCAGGAACCTGCAGGCCGGTATGGGATCCGAAGGAGACGTCAGAAAACTTGCCGGGGCAGTAAACGACAACATGAGAAAGCAGGCGATCCTCGCCAAATTCATGTTCCTCGCGCACGTCGGGAACCGGCTTCAGACGAGCTTTGACGGCAACATGCTCCATACCACTACGACGGAAGCACCGGCAGCGGAACTCTTTGCCCACGGAACCCGCACCCGTTTTAATCTCTCGGTGGGCAGCAAAGAGGCAAAACGTGAACTGAACAACGCCATTTACGGGGAAAACGCGCTGGAGGACGGTCTCGTCTATGCGCCGTCAACTGCGAGTTACGTTGTCAGGCCGCACACCTTCGATGAAGACGGGAGTCTCCGCTACATCGGCGGCGCGGAGAAGTTTTTCCACCTCCGGGGAACCAGGAAATTCGATATCGGGATCGGAGGGATCGGGAATATCGGTCCGGGAGGCGCCGTGATCTCGGATGACGGCAGCAGCGGCGTATTCAACATGGCGCAGAGACTGGGAGACGATGACGAGGCCAACACCTTTGAAGTGAATATCGAAGGCGCTAAGTACGGGGCCAAAAGCGCGCTCGGAACGCCGAGCGATACCAGAGATAACCTGAACGTGCTCAGCGGCATGCTGTCCCGAAAAGAAAGTGAGGAAGGGAAAAAGAATGAGATCTTTCTTCAGAAGGTCAGCGCCGAAAACCTCACGAATCTCGTGAACCGCTTTGACCGGTATTACCGGAAGCTGCAGCGGGATGCCCTCACGGACCCGGATAAGGCGGAGGAACTTGCGGAGCTGAACGAGACGCTGAGCGGAAAAACCATGGCGAAAGAGGATCTGATCAATTTTCTGTCGGAAAAGCTGGGCGTTAACAGACGGGACGCCCGGAAGCTGGCAGAGGCCGCCAGAAAAGAGCCGGATGAACCTGCTCCGGACGCGGATTACGAGATCGCGCCGCCGGAGGATCCGTACGAAGGTCTTGACGAAGAGGGGGTCCGGGCAGCTAAGGAAAGCGAGCGGAACGAACTTGAGGGGATCATCCTGAACAAACTGTACGGTGAAAAACTGGTGCAGGAGGAGATGGCGCCGAATGACGGGGAGGAACCGGCCCTCGAGGAAGAAGCTGCTCCGGGCGAGGCCGGACCCGTGACGCTTGATCAGTATCTGCACGCCGGCGCACAGAGACTCGGCGGCCTTTCACAGAAGGAACAGAACAAGCTGATCTGCAAAATGATCGACGCCGTGAACAGGAACAAGGGCAATCTCCGGGCGCAGGTGGATCCGGAAAAACTTGACGGGAAGCGGATCGGGAAGGTCCCTTCCGTCAGTTATCAGCTGCGCCACAGTCAGAGAGAACTGGTTGAGCAGGCGGCAAAAGGGAAGATCACGGCCCTGATGAGCGGAATCACAAAGCTGCACAGGCCCCTGACTGCGGATCGGGCAGCTGACAATCAGACGCTCACAAAACTGCGTGAACTCTACAATGTGCTGAAAGTCCCGAACCTTGAAAAGCGAACAGCGGAATACCAGAACATGGTCGGGGCGATCGGCAGAGTTTCCGCGAAAACTGCTCTGACGCCGGAGGATAAGCTCCATGTGATCAATGCCGTGGAAAACTATGCGTCGAAGAAGCGCGTCGTGCCGAACTCCGAAAACGGAAAGCTGAGCCTGAACTACGGCTATGAGGCGATCAAAGCCGTGGCGGCGTCACCGGAAGCCGAAGAGAAATTCCTCCGGCCGCTGGAGGCGAACATCACGCGTCTGCAGGAGTCAATGCTGCGGAAGGGCCTGATCACCGAAGACAGGATGATCCGTCTGCCCGCGCAGGATGAACCGGAAGATGCGCAGGCGGAACAGAATGGTGCCCCCGCGCATCACGGGGGACAGCAGATGGGAATGCCCGGAAACAACTGACCGGCAGAGCGCATCTGCATGTGAAACCCGCATAAAAACGGAGCCCCGTAGCGGCGACCCTCGTAAGAAAGTTTTATAGTTTCCAGGAATGGCATGGTCTTCGGATCATGCCATTTCCTGTCTGTCAGTTCTGCGTACTTTCTGACCTTCTGAAAAGTTCAAGATCTCTCAGTTTGTTATCTTCCGAGATGTCGAAAAAATGTGCTATACTAAAAACACTTTGCCGTTCTCAAACGTTATAAGAGTGAAAGCCGAAGGAAAGGAGGGTGCCATGATCGCAGAGCTATATACCGTGTATCGGACAGAACTGTTGAAATACTGTTGTATGATATGCGGAAATGTCAGTGATGCAGAGGATCTACTGCAGGAGACCTTCATGAAGGCACTTTCCAATCTGGATCTTCTGGAAGAACTGGGTGAGAAAGAACGACGGGCCTGGCTGTATAAGGTGGCAAGAAACCTGTTCTATGATGCCTGCCGAAGGCGAACCGTAGAACAGAACAACCAGATACAGGCCGAGGAAGAAACGGATGGCGGCTTCTCGGAAATCGAAACAGCTATGATCCTCTCCTCGCTGCCGCCGGATCTGTCCCAGCTCTTTATCAAAAGGTACTTTGACGGGTACACGTCAAAGGAACTCGCAGCAGAATATGGGCTTTCGCCATCAGGAGTTCGGGCAGCGTTAAGCCGTGCCAGGAAGCTCCTGAGAGAAAAACTGAAATCATAACGGAGGACGAATCTCATGAAGAAGAACAAAATGATCAATGCCGCAACCTGCGATGCGAGAGCCGTAACGGAAGAAAGCCTTGCCGGGTATGAAAATATCACCATCAATGCCGCGATTCTGATTGTCAATGAGCGTTCCAAGGAACTGTTGAACAAGTATCCCGTGACCATGAATGCGGCTACTGTCCTGGAAATCCCGGATGGAGAGAATGTTTCTGTGCAGAGCATCAACGGTAAGGGTGAGATCGGCCCGGACGCGGACGGAACCGGTGTTTTCCTGATGGTCAATGGCAAACTGGTTATTGCTGACGGCAGCCAGGAAGCTGTGAAAAGTTATTACAGCATCATGGTGAACGGAAAGGTCCTGATGCCGAAAAGTTATGAAGGCCAGTTTGCGAACATTCAGGTAAACGGTAAGACCGAGTATTATCCGGACGGAGCAACGATCCTGAAGGCTGATACGGAGATCGATGACCTGTTTATCGTAAGAGCTTCGAATACACTGTACTACTGTTCTGGAAATCTCTTCTTCCTGGATACCGGGATTGATACGGAAAAGCTGTTTTCAAAGGGCCTGAAGTTTACCGCAAAGAAGGTCGTGATCGCAGAAAGCCTGATCAGCAAACTGGTTTCTCTGTTTGATGAAGAAGCAGAGATCGTGAAGGTTCCGGACGGCACAAAGCTCATCGACGACGATCTGGAACTTAAGGCCAAGACCATCAAAAAGTACGGAACCAGGCTCTGTGTTACCGGTGACGTTTCCATCAAGGATGCCGAAGCCCTCTCTTCCCTGGAATACCTGTTTGCAGATGGTACTGTCAGTGTGAACAAGGAGCTGGAAGATGCCTTTGACGAAATTGAAAGTGTATATGACGAGCTGAGGATCATTGATCCGGATCTGGGGCTTATCGTGGATCGCCCCATGGTCAAGGTCGGTGCTTCGGTGCTTGGGAAGTATCCGAAAGGTGTCCGGGTCGAAGATTGCGCCAAGGTCAC
>CACWLA010000009.1 GCA_902761665.1 uncultured Lachnospiraceae bacterium
CGGATGAGGCGGATCACCGCCTGCTGGACTTCGGCGGCGTTATTCCGCCGGAGCACCATGAAATCACGGCTTGCCTTGTCGGGAATGATTTCTTCGCCGCGGTTGATGCGGTGCGCGTTCAGCACGATATCGCTCGATTCGGCCTGGCGGAAGATGCGGGTGAGTTCGACGGTCTCCACGACGCCTGACGCGATGATGTCGCGGAGCACGTTCCCCGGTCCCACGGAAGGCAGCTGGCTCGCGTCGCCGACCAGGATCAGCCGGGTGCCCGGAATGATCGCTTTCAGCAGCGCGTACATGAGCGGCAGGTCCACCATGGAGACTTCGTCAATAATGACGGCGTCCGCGTCGATGGGCTTCGATTCGTTCCGCTGGAAATGCGGCGTCTCACTGTCATCCTCGGGCGAGCCCATGAATTCCAGCAGGCGGTGGATGGTCCTGGCGTCGCGTCCGGTCGCTTCGGTGATGCGCTTGGCGGCGCGGCCTGTCGGGGCCGCCAGCTCGATGGAAAGGCCTTTCGCATCGAAATAGCGGATAAGCGCGGAGATGGTCGTGGTCTTGCCGGTGCCGGGGCCGCCGGTGATGACCGTGAGCCCACGCCGTACTGCGCGAAGCACGGCATCCTGCTGCATGTCCTCGAGGACGATGTCGCCCTCGCCGAGGATGCGCCAGAGTTCTTCCTCGACCGTATCGCCCTGGATGGGCAGCGGCTTATCGAGCGCCGCCAGCATGGAGGCAACGGCTGCTTCCATGTAGTAATATGCCGCCAGATAGACTGCGTGCACGCCGCCGGCCGTTCTCTGGACCAGGCGCTTGTCCACGGTGAGGTCCATGACTGCCTTTTCGATCAAGTCCTCGTCCAGCTCCAGGAGCCGCGCGGCATAGGAGATGAGTGTTTCCCGCGGCAGGTAGATGTGTCCCGCCTGCAGCGCCTGCTGCATCGCGTAGGCGACACCGCTCCGGACGCGGAATTCGGAGTCGGCCGGCAGGCCTGCGCGCACGGCGATCTCATCGGCGATGCGGAAGCCCACGTGCGTGATGTCGTCCATCAGTTTGTAGGGATTGGAGCGGATGACCGTATAGAGCGAATCACCGTAGCGTTCGAAGATCTTAACGGCAAGGGGCACGGAAATGCCGAACTGCTCAAGGAACATCATGGCGTCGCGCATTTCCCGCTTCGAAGCTACCTGCTCCTGAATGAGCCGTGCGCCGTTTTCGGAGATTCCCTTGATCCCGGCGAGAAGCTTCGGCTCCTCCTCCATGACGCGCAGGGCGTCGCCCTTGAAGCGCTTAACGATGCGCTTTGCAAGCGCGGGGCCGATGCCTTTGATGATGCCGGAGGCGAGGTATCGCTCGATCGCGGCGGCGTCCGAGGGCATGAGGAGCGTGAAGTGCTCGACCTGTAGCTGCTCACCGTAGACCGGATGGGTAACGAAAGAGCCCTCCGCCTCGATCGGTTCCCCGGCTTGCAGCTCCGGAAGGATCCCGACAAGAGTCAGAAGGCCCAGTTTTTCATCAGAGACCTCCACGACGCTGTAGCCGTTTTCCGCATTCCGGTGGATCACGTGTTCAACGGTACCTGTTACCAGCGACATGGAGATTCCTTTCTTTTATTGCTCTGCTTACAGATTGGCTCCGTTTTCCTGCATGAATTCAATGAATTTGCCGGTGCCGACGGCCACGGCCGTCATGGGAGATTCCGCGAGCATGGTGTTGATGCCTGTCTTTTCTTCGATCAGTTCGTCGAGGCCGGAGAGGAGAGAGCCGCCGCCGGTCATGACGATGCCCCTTTCGTAAATGTCGGAGGCGAGTTCGGGCGGTGTGCGTTCGAGGACGCCGTGGATCGCTTCCACGATCTCCATCGCGGCGTCGTGCAGGGCTTCGAGCATCTCGTCACTCGTTACGGTCATGGTCTTGGGGAGGCCTGTCAGGAGGTTGCGGCCCTTGACGTCCATGGTTGCCTGCTCGGGGCGCGGATAGGCGCAGCCGATGGTCATCTTGACTTCCTCAGCGGTGCGTTCGCCGATCAGAAGGTTGTGTTTTTTACGCATGTAGCGGACAATCGCTTCGTCGAAATCGTCGCCGGCGACCTTGAGGGAGGTGCTGACGACCGTACCGCCGAGGGAGATCACCGCGATGTCGGTGGTGCCGCCGCCGATGTCAACGATCATGTTGCCGGCGGGCTTCGAAATGTCGATCCCGGCGCCGATGGCAGCTGCTACGGGTTCTTCAATGATGGTCACTTCGCGGGCGCCGGCTTTGTAGGTCGCATCTTCCACAGCCCGCTTTTCGACTTCGGTCGCACCGGTCGGGATGCAGATGGAAACGCGGGGCTTGCGGAGCGTGCGGCGTTCCATCGCCTTGGTGATGAAGTACTTCAGCATCTTTTCGGTCACGATGTAATCGGAGATGACGCCCTGGCGCATGGGCCGGACGGCAGTGATGTTGCCGGGCGTCCGCCCGATCATCTTGCGGGCTTCCTCACCGATGGCAACGATCTCCTGGGAATCGCGGTCGTAGGCGACGACTGTCGGTTCCTTCAGAACGATGCCTTTTCCTTTTATGTAAACCAGTATGCTGGCTGTGCCCAGATCGATGCCGATGTCCATAGAGAGCATGTTGATGCGTCCTCCCCGATATCCCCAAACGTTAAGAAAAAACGTTCCGCCGCACGGGGCGGAACGTAATGATCGCTGAAAGCACTATTATTCTAAAGGCTGGGGTCCTAAAAGTAAAGAGTGAAAAAGGGAAAACCCCGCTTTATTTTATGAGGAGCTGCATCAGCGCCTGCGAGTTCGCAACGAAACGGGTCATTTCCTCGGGACTTAAGGCCTTGTGACCCAGGAGTGCAAGACCGTAGAGCTGCTCTGCGATGAGTGCAGCGTTTTCACTCTCCGGATGAGCCGTCAGGTACTGTACGAGGGCGTTCCCGCTGTTGAGGACCAGTGTTTCGTCGGTCGGCAGTTCGTTCTCGGCAAGGCCGTACATCTTCATCATTTCATTCATGCGGCGGGACTCTTCGGACAGCGTGATCATGGAAGCAACGGATGCATCCTTGAAGCGCTGTACGCCGACCTTGAGCTTCTCATTATTCAGGGCTTTGCGGAAAAAGCCGGTCAGCTGCTCGGTCTGGGCTTTAGCTTCCTCTTCGGACATCTCCTCGGTGAAAGCCTTGTCCACGGAAGAGTCGATGCGGCAGAAATGATAGTCAGGGTACTGCATTTCCAGGTGCGTCACGAAGGGCTCGTCGATCGCGTGGTCGAAGAGGAAGGCGTTCAGGCCTTCTTTCTTAAACATCTGCACGTAGGTCGCCTGTTTGGACGGATCGGTCACGTAGTAGATGACGGTGCGCTTGTCCTTGTAATCTTCGGGGGACGGTTCCTCTTCCTTCTTTTCAGCCGTGTCAGCGGCATCGTCAGCCGCGGCCTCATCGCTCTTTGCCTCGCCTTCCGCTTCTTCGCCGTCCTTCTTTGCGGCCTTGCCGTGGGCTTCGAGGTATTCATCCAGAGACGTATACTTGCCGTCCAGATCCCTGTAAATGACGGCCTTCTTCATCTTTTCGGAGAACTTGTTGTCCTTCATGCAGCCGTACTTGATGAAGGGATGAATGTCGCCCCAGTATTTCTCATAGTTTTCGCGCTCGACATTGAACATGCCGGTGAGCTTGTCAGCGACCTTTTTCGTGATGTAGTCGGAGATCTTCTTGACGAAGCCGTCGTTCTGCAGGGCGCTGCGGGAAACGTTGAGCGGCAGATCCGGGCAGTCGATCGTGCCCTTGAGGAGCAGGAGGTATTCCGGAATGACTTCCTTGATGTTGTCCGCGATGAAGACCTGATTGCTGAACAGCTTGACCGTGCCTTCGGCCGGCTCGGTCTCAAGGTTCAGCTTCGGGAAGTAGAGGATGCCCTTCAGGTTGAAGGGGTAGTCCATGTTCAGGTGGATCCAGAAAAGCGGTTCCTTGTAGTCGCGGAAGACCTTCCGGTAAAATTCCTTATATTCCTCGTCGGTGCAGGCGGAGGGGGTCTTCAGCCAGAGCGGTTCGGTGTCGTTGATGGGCTTCGGGGCTTCCGGTTCCTTAACGGTCTCCGTGCCGTCCTCATTCTTCACGGTCTTCGGTTCTTCGGGCTTCTTGTCCGGGTTGGTGAGATAGATCGGGTACGGCATGAAAGAGCAGTATTTTTCCAGCACTTCGCGGGCGCGCCATTCATTGGCGAACTGCAGCGAGTCTTCGGAGAGGTACAGCGTGACCGCGGTGCCGCGCTTCGTGCGGTCACCGGCTTCCAGGCTGAAATTCACGCCGCCTTCGGATTCCCAGTGAACGGGCTCGGCACCTTCCTGCCAGGAGAGGGTATCGATGGTGACCTTGTCGGCGACCATGAAGGCAGAGTAGAAGCCCAGGCCGAAGTGGCCGATGATCTGGTCCTCGGTGGCCTTGTCCTTATAGGTGTTCAGAAAGTCCGCAGCGCCGGAAAAGGCGATGTCGTTGATGTATTTCTTCACTTCCTCAGCGGTCATGCCGAGGCCGTTGTCCTCAAAGCGGAGGATCTTGTTCGCCGCGTCGGCGGTCACGTCAATGCGCAGTTCTTCCTCGGGATCCAGAGCCGTTTCACCCATCAGTTCCAGTTTTTTCAGTTTGGTGATGGCGTCGCAGCCGTTCGAGATCATCTCGCGGAAAAAGATATCGTGGTCGGAATAGAGCCACTTTTTGATGATCGGAAACATGTTTTCCGAGTTCATGGTAAGGTTGCCGTGTTCAGTATTCATAAAGAGGCCTTCTTTCTCTTAAATTCTGTTCCTGATTATAGTGCGGCAGCGAAGAAATGTCAAGAGAAAATAGCACTCAACAGAAAAGAGTGCTAACAAAACCGGGGCGTGCCGGGATTTTTTCAGGGACAGACGCCGGCGGCACGCATTTTCCCGCACGGCTCGCCGGTTTTGTGATATGATGGCGGAAACGGGATGCCGAAGCATGCCGGAGGAAAGGAGGCACTTATGCCCTGCACAACCATTTTAGTCGGAAAGAAAGCCAGCTTTGACGGATCGACCATCATTTCCCGCAACGATGACGGTCCCTTTGAGACGAAACGGATCGAAGTCATGAGACCCGAAAAGCAGCCGAAAACATACAAGAGCAAGATCTCACATGTGACTGTGGAACTGCCGGAGGAGCCGCTCCGCTACACTTACTGCCCGAGCGTCGACCAGAAAAACGGGATCTGGCCCGCCTGCGGCATCAACGCCGCGAACGTGGGGATGACCGCCACGGAAACGATCACGAGCAACCCGCGCGTGCTGGCGGCGGACCCCTACGTGCGCCTGAAGCCGAAAAAAGGCCGCGAGAAGGAGGTGCCGGGCGGGATCGGCGAAGAAGACCTGGTCCTTCTGGTGCTGCCGTACATCCGGAGCGCCCGCGAAGGCGTGCTGCGAACGGGAGCGCTGCTGGAAAAGTACGGGACGTATGAGCCCAACGGCATGGCCTTCAACGATGAGAATGAAGTGTGGTGGCTTGAAACGATCGGCGGACACCACTGGATCGCAAGGCGCGTGCCGGATGACCGCGTGGTGATCATGCCGAACCAGTTCGGTTTGGACAACTTCGACTTTGACGACGCCTTCGGAAAGCAGAAAGAGAATCTTTGTTCGGCGGATCTTAAGACGTTCGTGGAGAAGAACCATCTGGCCCTGGAACAGAAGGGCCCGTTTGACCCGAGGCTTGCCTTCGGCTCGCATTCCGATGCCGACCATATCTACAATACGCCCCGCGCCTGGTTCATGGCCCGTTATTTTCTGCCGAGGACTTTCCGCTTCGACGGTGAAAACGCGGATTACACGCCGGAAAGCAATGATATTCCCTGGTCCTTCGTTCCGGAACACAAGGTCACGGTGGAAGACGTTCGCTATCTGCTGAGCTCCCATTATCAGGGAACGCCTTACGATCCGTATGACAGCCGTTCGCCGCTGAAAGGAAAGTACCGCTCCATCGCGGTGCCGAACAGCGACGTGAGCGGCATCCTGCAGATCCGCGGGGGCATGCCGGATGCTCTGAAAGGGGTGGAATGGTTCTCCATGGGCGGCAGCGGCTTTACCGCCTGCTTCCCGTTCTACGCGGCCGTGGATGAGCTGCCGTCCTATCTCAGCAAGACCGCGGAAACCGTTTCCACGGACCGGATGTACTGGCAGAGCCGCCTGATCGCAGCGCTGACGGATGCACACTATAACAGCGCGCTGATCCTGGATGAACGCTACACCGCTGCCGTCATGACGAAGGGAAGTGCCCTGTTAAGGGAATATGACGCGAAGTATGCGGCGGAACCGGATGAAAAGCTCCTGAAGGAGGCGAATCAGAAGATCGCCGACATGGTGAAGGAAGAGTCTGACAAGGTGCTTTCGGCGCTTCTGAAGAACGCCGGAGAACACATGAAGATCCGCTACCACAGAGGCGATAACTGAGCCGCAGTGCGCTGCAGCTGCCGCATGAAGCCGTGAAAAAGGATAAGGCCGGGATGACAGAGCGAAAATCCGTCATCCCGGTTGCTTTTTTTATCCTAATCAGCTAAAATAATACGGAGTTTTTCACCGGAGGCTTTATGAACCACCCCTACGCTTACGAAGAAAAACGGTATGAGATCCACGTGCCGGGCATGCGCCAGGGCACGCGTTTCCGGCTGGCTTTTCTCTCCGATCTGCACAACTGCGCCTATGACGAGATCATCAGGCGGCTTGAAAAGGCAAAACCTGACGCAGTCCTGTGCGGCGGCGATATCGCAAACTGTCCCAAATTCCCGCTGCTTCCCTCCTGGAGTACAGCGCTGTCCTTTTACGCTGCACTTGCCGGAAAATATCCGGTCTATGCAGTGCCGGGCAACCATGAAGCCCGTTGGCGGGAAGCGAAAGATCCTAAACTGCGGGCATCCTATGAGGATTTCCATGCGCAGCTTCAGGAGTTCGGCGCCGTGTTGCTGGAAAACCGTATCGTCACGCTCGAGGCAGGCGGCATCTGTCTGAATCTGGCCGGGCTGGATCCTGACAGACGGGTCTACAGGGTGCGGACGCGGGGCAGGCGGGTCTTCCAGGACGGTGAGATCGAGCGGCTGCTAGGCAAAAAGCCGGAAGGGTTCACGGTTTTGCTCGCCCATACCCCGAATCCCGCGGCGGATTACGCAGCCTGGGGGGCGGATCTCGTCCTGAGCGGCCATCTGCACGGCGGGATCGTGCGCCTGCCGAAGCTGGGCGGCCTCGTGGGACCCGGCCTTCAGCTGCTGCCGCCCTATACCAAGGGGAAATATGTGATCGGTACGACCGCGCT
This sequence comes from uncultured Lachnospiraceae bacterium, assembly GCA_902761665.1. Lineage (GTDB taxonomy): Bacteria > Bacillota > Clostridia > Lachnospirales > Lachnospiraceae > UBA6987. The sequence goes on from CACWLA010000009.1 coordinate 7,307, forward strand.
GATCGTCGGCGCAGGCCTCGGCGAGCATTCCATACCGGTCCGGATCGGCAATCCGCGCCACATCGTTTACGTGGACCTCATCCCCCGCGAAAGCAAGGAATAAGACATGGAATATTCATTCAGGCTCGAGAGCTTCGAAGGACCGCTGGACCTTCTGCTGCATCTCATCGAGAAGAATAAGGTTGACATATACGATATCCCGATCTCGCTGATCACGGAGCAGTATCTGCAGGCGATCGCGGACATGCCCGAGAAGGATCTTGAAGAAATGAGCGAATTCCTGCTCATGGCTTCAACCTTGCTGGACATTAAGGCGAAAATGCTGCTGCCGAAGGATGAGGAAGCGCCCGAAGAGGGCGATCCCCGAGCAGAACTCGTGGCACGCCTCCTGGAATACAGGAAGTACAAGCTCCTTTCCGCGGAGATGCGGCAGATGGAAGAGGGGAGCGACAGACTTTATTACCGTACGCAGGACCTGCCTCCTGAGGTGGCGAAATACAAGCCGCCGGTGGATCTGGACGGTTTGCTGAAAAACGAGACCGCGGAAAAACTGAAGCGGATCTTCGATGAGATCATGAAGCGCCAGCAGGACCGTACTGACGAGGTCCACTCGCATTTCGGCGAGATCGAACGGGAAGCGGTGCAGATCGGCGACCGTCTGGATTACGTGAAGGAACGGGTGAGAAAGCCCGGACGGCATTCCTTCCGGAGCCTTCTGGGCAGTTCGGCGACGAAACTGGAGATCGTGATCACGTTCCTCGCCATTCTGGAACTCATCAAGACCGGGGAGATCCGCCTTACGGAGGACTCGACCCGCGACGATTTTACGCTGGAGGACAACGCAGCATGACGCGCGAAGCGATACTGGAAGGAATACTCTTTGCCATGGGCGGCTCCGTGGAGCGGGAACAGCTCGCGGAAGCCATGGAGATCACGCCGGAAGAGGTCGAAGCGGCTGCGGCGGCGCTGAAGGCAAAGTACGAGGAAGAAGAACGCGGCATCCGGCTGATCCGGCTGGACAGCGCGTACCAGCTGTGCAGCGCGGAAGGCTGCTACGATACCCTGATCCGGCTGGCTTCGAAGCCGAAACAGCCGGTCCTGACCGACGTCGTGCGCGAAACGCTCGCGATCATCGCCTACAAGCAGCCGGTGACGAAGGGCGACATCGAAAGGATCAGAGGTGTCTCCAGCGACCATGCGGTGAACCGCCTGGTGGAGTTCGGCCTCGTGGAGGAAAAGGGACGCCTGAACGCGCCCGGCCGGCCGATCCTTTTCGGGACGACCGAGGAATTCCTGCGGCGTTTTCAGATCGAAGGCTGTGAAGTCCTGCCGGAACTGGATCCGGACCAGCTGGCTGAGATCGAAGCGCAGGTGGAAAGCGAGACGGCGAAGGCGGAAGCCGCCGAACGCGAAGAACAGGAAAAGATACAGGTGGAGATCTGAGCCCATGCAGCTGTCGGCAAGGCTGGAAAAACTGATCGAACTGGCGGGAAGCGGCACCTTCGCGGCGGATATCGGAACCGACCACGGGATGGTGCCGATCGAACTCGTGCGCCGCGGCCTGTTTGAACGGGCGATTGCGAGCGACCTTCGGGAAGGACCGCTGTCGGCGGCCGCCGTTCACGTACGGCAGGCCGGCCTTGCGGACCGCATCAGCCTGCGGCTCGGCGACGGCCTCAGCGTGCTTGCGCCCGGCGAAGCCGACGTGATCCTGATCAGCGGGATGGGCGGCGCCCTGATGCAGAGGATGCTTACGGAAGGGGAAGCGGCGGCAAAAGCGGCCGCACGCCTTGTGCTTTCGCCGCAGTCCGAGATCCCGGCGTTCCGCAGTTTTCTGCAGAAGAACGGTTTCCGGATCGCGGACGAAGCGATCGTTTTCGAAGACGGAAAGTTTTATTTTCTGATGACGGCGGAGCCGGGCAGGCAGACGCCGTGGCGGAAGGCGGAGCGCCTGTACGGAAAGCATCTGCTGAAAGCCGGCGGAGCGACGATGGAAGCCTATCTGATCCGCCGCATCGCGGTCCTGGAGGAGATCCTTCGGAACGTCACAGACCGGGAGGGGCTGAAAGCGGAACGGAAACGCCGTGAAACGGAAGAGGAACTGGCGCTGGCCCGGGAAGCGCTGAACGGAATCGCCCGGTCTGACTGACGGCAGGGGAAACGGAAGATGAAAAACAAGGGAAAGATCCATTACGCCTGGTTCATTCTGGCCGCCTGCTGCCTGCTGCAGACGGCGATCCTCGGCATCGTGCAGAACTGCCGGGGCATTTTTTATGACCCGGTCTGCAGTGATCTGGGACTCGAAACTTCGGCGTTTACGCTCTACTCCCTCTTTCACGGGGCGGCAAGCTTTCTGAGCATGCCGCTTACGACACGCTTTCTGGACAGGGTACACCCGCGGATCGCGCTGCTCGTGACCCTGACGCTGTTCTGCGGCTCCACGGCCCTCATGGGATCCGTCTCAACGCTGCCCGCGTTCTATGCGCTGGGCGCTCTGCAGGGCGTCGGCGGATCGCTCCTCATTTTCTATGTCTGCCCTTTCCTCATCAACAACTGGTTCGATAAGCGCTACGGCTTTGCCATGGGCTTCTATACGGCCTTTTCAGGCCTTGCCGGCGTCGTCGTCAATCCTCTGCTGAATGCCGTCATTGAGAAATCAGGCTGGAGGACCGGTTTCCACGTACAGGGGCTGATGGCCTTCGCGGTCGCCCTGCCTGCCGTCCTGATCATCCGCTCCACGAAACCCGAAACGGTCGGGCTTGCCCGCTACGGAGAGAGCGGACGCAGCGCCGGGACCGATCCGGCTGCCGAAACGGCGCCGGCTTCGCCGCGGGAAAAACAGCTGCTCGTGCTTGCGATGGTCTTTACTGCGCTCGTTTCCCTGATCAACGCATACGCCCAGCACCTGGCGAAGTATGCCCTGTCGATCGGTCTTACGGCTGCCGTCGGCGCCATGCTCATGTCTCTGTCCATGGCCGGCAATATCGCGAGCAAGTTCGTGACCGGCTTCCTGAACGACCGGATCGGCGCGAAAAAGACGCTCTATGTTTCGACCGGGAGCCTCGTCCTTGCCTTCAGTCTGATCCTGGTCACGGTGCCTGCCGTCCTTTATCCGGCGGCCGTGGTCTCCGGAAACTGCATGACGATCTGCGCCCTGGGCGTCCCGATGTTTGCCAAATACCTTTACGGTCCGTACCGCTACCGCAGGTTCTACCGGATCATCACCATGATCACGACGCTTGTTTCCTCCGCGGGGATCACCCTGGTCAGCCTGATGGCGGAAGGCTTCGGTTCCTACACGCCGGTGATGCTGATCGCCTCGGGAATGGCGGTTCTTGCTGCCGGCATCGTGTTTCTCGCTTCGAGGCTGCTGCAGAAACCGGAAAAGGATCCGGCGTGAACAAGAAAAAAGATGCTGCCGCACGGCAGCATTTTTTTGTCTCATTGTTTCCGCCGCCGCTGTCTGCGGACGCGGTTGACGCGGCGCTCGAAATCTCCGCTGCCGATCAGCTCGGCGAGCAGATACTGCTCGAAGACCGGGACTGTGCAGGAAATGAATCCGGAACGTTCCTCATAGACCGGAACGAGTTCAGCCGGCAGCAGGAGGTAGCCCGCGCGGAGCGACGGTGCCACCGTGCGGGAAAAGGTGTTGAGGTAGAGGCAGCGGGACGGATCGAGGGAGAAAAGCGTGTCCTCCGGTTTGGACAGGAGAGTAAACTCCGAGTCGTAATCGTCCTCAACGACAAAGGCGCCGCGGGCAGCTGCCCAGCGGATGTATTCCGCGCGCTTGGAGGCGGAAGCCGTTACACCGCTCGGCCAGCTGTTGTAGGGCGTGACGTGCAGAACGGCGGCACGGCTTTTTTCAAGGGCGGAGGAAAGGATGCCGTCGCTGCCCATGGCGAGAAGTTCCGTCCGCGCGCCGTTCATCTCATAGACGCGGCGGATCTTTTCGTAGGAGGGATCTTCCAGCGCGTAGAGCCGCTCCCGGCCCAGCAGCTGCACGACGACCCCGTAGAGATATTCCGCACCGGAACCGATGACGATCTGATCTTCCCTGACGCGGATGCCCCTTGAGCGCATCAGATAGGCACTGAGTGCCTCCTTCAGCGCCGGCAGGCCGCTGTTCGGCGATTTGACGAGCAGCTTCTCGCCCTGTTCGGCCATGACCTTCCGCATGGCACGGGTAAGAACCGTAAAGGGAAAATGCGGCACATCTTCAGCCGAGGCGGAGTCCTGCTGCGCAGCGTCCGCTCCGATTCCGCCCGTCCCGGCAGCCGGCGGGGAAGCGGACGGAGAGGCAGCAGCATGCGTACGCCCTTCAGGCAGCGCATAGAGATCCCCTGCCCGGTAGATCACGTAATGACCGCTCCGCTCGCGGCTTTCAGCATAGCCTTCGTCGCAGAGAAGGCTCAGCGCGTGCTGCACGGTCACGATGCTCACGCCGTTTTCCGCCGCCAGCGTCCGCTTCGACGGAAGGCGCGCTCCGCATGCCCAGGCACCGCTCACGATCCCTTCCCGCATCTTCCGGTAAAGCTGCATGTATTTTTCATCCTGACGTTCCATCTGGTATTATAAAAATTCTCCTTTCTGAGCATTTCAATCATATCAAACGTATTGTAAACTATGAGTGAAGATCTGGCAAGACCCGGCGCGAGAAAGCGAAGACCGGGCGGAGGAAGGAACATGGCGGAAGGAAGAGACAAGAACCACGGCATGGTGCTGCGTATCTGCGTGACCGGGTTGTTCATGGGACTGAACGTTCTGATGAGCAGCTTCAGCGTTCCCGTGCCCGGCGGGCATCTGTACTTAAATGACGTGATCATCGATACGGCAGCGCTGCTGCTTGATCCGCTTTCAGCTTTTCTGGTAGGCGGTGTCGGCGCCTTCCTCGGCGACCTGTTCTTTTATCCGACGCCGATGTTCGTCTCACTGGTGACCCACGGTCTGCAGGCCCTCGCGATCGCGCTTCTGCGCGGCGGAAAAGGGACGAAGCATCCGCGCATCAGCTGCATTCCGGCCCTCGCCCTGGGCGTCGTCATCATGGTTGCCGGCTATACCTTCGGCCGCGCATTCATCTACGGAACGCCTGCTGCAGCCGTCACCAAACTCCCTTACCAGATCCTGCAGGCCGTCGTGGGTGCCGCGGGTGCCTGGCTCCTGGTCTGGAAGGCCGGCCTGAAGAAACTGTATCAACGCTTCATCCGCTGAGCGCATCCGGCGCGAAACGGCACAATTCTTCGAACTCCTCATGCCGCAGGCTTGTCCTGCGGCTTTTTCTATGCTAAAATTATAAATTGGCCGTTTATGGGCACCGAAAGGACAGGAAACATGACAAAGCCGGAAATGATCATTGAAAACGGGATCTGCACCCTGCGGCTTGCAGGGCGGATCGATTCGGGAAATGCAGCAGAGGTTGAGGCTGCTGTCCTCGCCTCCGGGGCAAAGGACCCGATGGTCCTTGATCTGGAAAAATTGGAATATCTCTCGAGCGCAGGTCTCCGCGTGATCCTTCGCATCCGCCGGGCACATCCCGGTCTGCGGATCGTCGGTGCGCAGCCCGAGATCTACAATATTCTGGAAATGACGGGGTTCACCGCGCTGATGAAGGTCGAAAAAGCCTTCCGCAACCTTTCGCGTGAGGGCTGTGAGGTGATCGGCCGCGGCGCGAACGGCGACATTCTGCGCTTTGACACGGATACCGTCGTCAAGATCTATAAGGGCGCGGAGTCGCTGGACGATATCCTTCATGAGCGGGAGATGGCGAAAAAGGCTTTCATCGCCGGCATTCCGACGGCGATCTCCTATGACGTCGTGAAGGTGGACGGCGATTACGCTTCCATGTTTGAAATGATCGACGCCCAGTCTCTGTCGCAGCTGCTGGCCGAACATCCGGAGAACACGGAGGCCTATGCCGAACAGTATGCCGCCCTGCTGAAACTGGTGCACGGAACTCCGGCAGCGGAAGACCTTCCGTCCATGAAGACGCGCGTTCTCGGCTGGGCCGGGACCGTCGCTTCTTCCGGTGTCCTGGATGATGTTTCCTCAGCAAAACTGATCTCACTCATCGAAGCAGTCCCGGAAACAAAGTATATGCTTCACGGTGACTGCCACGCCAAGAACATCATGCTGCAGAAAGGCGAAATGATCCTGATCGACATGGACACCCTTTCCTGCGGACATCCGCTCTTCGAATTCGGAACGATGTATTTTTCCTATCTTGCTTCGTCGGAGAATGACCATGCGGCGATAGAACGCTTTCTCGGCTTCCCCCGGGAGACAGGCAAGAGGCTCTGGAAAGCCCTGCTGCGGAATTATTACGGGACGGATGACGAAATGCTGCTTAAGGACCGGGAAGACGCGGCGGCCGTGATCGGCCGGACACGCTTCCTGCACCATGCGGTCCGCCATTCGGACGGTTCGGAGCAGAGCAGGACCGCGATCGCAAATTCCGCGGACAGGCTGGCGGCGCTTCTGGCTGTCCGGGAAAGCCTGGTGTAAGATGCTGAATAATTTCAGAGCCGATCTCCACATGCATTCGACCTGGTCCGACGGGACGGATTCACCGCGGGAACTGCTGAATAAGGTCAAGGGAGCGGGAATCAGCTATTTTGCGATCACCGACCATGACGAATACCGCGGCAGCCGCCAGCTTCTGCTGCAGCTGAAGGAGATCCCGGACAAGGTGAGGCCGGTCTTCATCACCGGGGCTGAATTTTCCTGCCGCGACGAAAAGGGGAAATACCATATTCTTGCCTATGCCTACGATACGCAGTCTGCAGCGATCCGCAGCCTCATGGCCTCCGTTCACAAGGTCCGCATCGAGAAGGCGGCAAACCGGATGGCCTTCCTGAAAGATAAGTACGGCTTCAGTTTTTCGGAGAGTGAATATGCCGCGCTCATGCGCCATCACAATCCCGGCAAACCGCATATCGCGAAGCTGATGATCCGTCACGGCTACGCCGGGACGATCTCCGAAGCCATTTCGAATTATCTGGACCATTATCACGGACCCGAACGGCGCATCCGTCCCGAAGAGGCGATCGAAGCTGTTCTCAAGGCAGGCGGGATCCCCGTCCTTGCGCACGGTCCGTTCGGCGACGGGGAACAGGATCTGGGACCGGAAGAGATGGAAAAGCGCGTTCTGCGCCTGAAAGAAGCCGGACTCATGGGCGTCGAGGCCTTCTATTCGGGTTTTTCGCCGGCACACAGGGACATGATGCTGGGGCTTGCCGGGCGCAGCGGGCTGCTGGTCACCGCCGGCAGCGATTACCACGGGAAAAACAAGACCGTGCAGCTCGGTGATACCGGCCCCGGCGAGGCCGCGGAAAAAGCCGCTGCCGTTTCGGAATTCTGCGCGGAAGCACTCATGCGCAGGCAGGCGGTATCGATCCCGTACAGTTCGGCTTTCCGAAGAGAGGAGTAACGGATGCACATCGTTGTACTGATGGAGAATACGCCGGGCATGCCCGGCTGTGCATATGAACACGGTCTGAGTTTTTACGCGGAGACTGCGCACCATAAGATTCTTTTGGATACCGGGGCTTCGGACGGCTTCATCCGGAACGCGGAGCTGCTGGGCATCGATCTTGCGCAGGTGGATACCGTGATCCTGAGCCACGGACATTATGATCACTGCGGCGGCGTCATGGCCTTCACGAAGATCGATCCCGAAGCGCGCATTTATATCCGTGACTGCGCCGGCGGGGAATTTTTCCACGTCGGTGAGGACGGGATCCGCTACATCGGGATCGACAAGGAGATCCTCTCCCTGCCGCAGGTCACCGCGGTGGAACGGAGGATGCAGCTGGACGATGAGATCGGCATCTTCACCAATATCACCGGAAGGCGCTGCTATTCGACAAGCAACGACGCGCTGAAGATCCGTCTGGGCGACCGCTACAAGCCGGATCCTTTCCGCCACGAGATGTGCACGGTCCTGCATGACGGCGGAAAGAACTATCTGTTTTCCGGCTGCGCGCACAGCGGCATCCTGAACATTCTGGACAGTTACCGCGATCTGTACGGCGGTTTTCCGGACGTCGTGCTGACCGGCTTCCACTTCATGAAAAAAAGCGAATACACCGATGCGGAAAAACGAAACATCATGACGGTGGCGAAGGAACTGTCCGGCATGCCCACGGTCTTTTATTCGGGACACTGCACGGGGGAAACGGCCTTTGCCATGATGAAGGAGATCATGGGAGAGCAGCTGCACGAACTGCACAGCGGCATGACGGTCCTGTAAGGAACGGCAGAAACGGCAGAAACGGCCTGCGGCCTGAGGCGGGAGGAGAAACTCATGGCGGCAAAGATCAACAGCAGAAAGCTTATCATCACGGTCCTCACTGCGCTGGTCGTCCTTGGCATGATCGGCGGCCTGCTCGTCATACGCCGCAGGAGAAACCCTCTCGGAAGTTCCGTCGTCGGCGACTTCGGCGAACGCGTGAATTTCACACTCAGCGCCGGCGGGAAAAAGTCGACGGTCAAGGGTTACTTCGTCCTCTCCGAATACAATACTTATCTGTCTATCCGCGACGTCGCCGGAGCTCTTTCCGGCACGGAGAAGCATTTCAACGTACAGCGCGGGAAAGACGTGCAGTGGGAGATCAATACCTCCCGCAATTACGTACCGACCACCAAGAAGGAAAATACGCCGTTTGCCGTTGAGTTTCCGGGGGAATATGCCGGAACGAACGACGCGCAGGGCAGGGACGGCCTCGTCCTTTATGCGCCGTCCGTGAAGGTGGACGGTGAGAAGCAGGAATACCGTTTTTACTACAAGGCGGATACGGACGGGAGTCCCGTCACGTCGGACGCCTTCGTCAGCCTGATGGATCTCGGCCTCATGCTGGATCTTTCTCTGGAATACACCGGAGAAAAGGAACTGACAGCTGACCTGGACAGCGGTTTTTCCGTGGATATCGAACGGCTTGAGAAAGCGGAATACTTTCACGATCTGGACGGCGCAGTCCTGGCGAACGCCACCACCGGCGAGGTCCTTTACGCCTGGGATGCGATGCATCAGACTGAGATCGCATCGACCTCGAAACTGATGACCTGGCTCCTGGTGCAGGAGGCGATAAACGACGGCCGCCTGACCCTCGATTCGACGTACAGGATCTCCGAAAACGTGATGCGCCTCGCTGTTTCGGCTTACGGGCTCGATATCTGCCGGCAGAACTGGAACGTCGGCAAGGAAGTCACGGTACGTGACCTGATCGCGGCCATGCTGCTTCCGTCCTCAAACGAGGCTGCTGTGGCCCTGGCGGAAGCCGTGATGACATCCTGCGGTTTTTCCGACGATCTGGAAAAGCGTTTCGTGCAGAAGATGAATGACCGGGCTTATGAACTGAAGCTGCGCTCAGCCATGTTTTACAATGCCAGCGGCCTGCCGCAGTACGAAGCGGATCAGATCACGGCAAAACGCGGAAACAAAATGTCTGCGAACGACCTTTACATCCTTTCGGCATACATCATGAACTGGTACCGCGACGAGTTCACGGCGTTCAGCGCAAAGCGGAGCATCCCGCTCCCGAGCTTCGGCGGGAATGTGCAGGCGGTCAGTTCATATCTCGATTTCCTGTCTGCCTTCCCGGTGACAGGGATGAAGTCGGGGACGACCGACCGTGCCGGCCGCTGCCTGATCGCGAGCATGGACGTCCGGGTGGACGGAGAGATCCAGACCGTGATCGCGGTCGTGCTCGGCGCCGAGAACCAGAAACTGCGATACGAGCAGACCGTGACGCTGCTGGCGCTTGCCAGACAGCATTACCGCTGAGGCAAGCGGTGACACGGAGACAACAGAAATCAGGAACATCGAAAAAAAATAAGACAGAGAGGAAGAAAAATGATCATCATCTACACGTCCAACACCGGAAACACGAAGGAATATGCCATGATGCTGCGCGATGCGCTTGATCTTCCGGCATACCGGCTTGGCGAAGTGCCTGCGCAGGTCGAGGGCGCCGAAGCCATCTATCTTGGCTGGATCATGGCCGGCGGCCTTGTCGGCTACGCACCGGCAGCGAAGAAGTACTGCATCGTCTGCGCGGTCGGCGTGGGCATGAGCCCCGAGAGCGAAGAGCAGACGAAGAAACTTGCGGAGAAGATCAAGGCGCCGGAAGGGCTGCCGGTATTCTATCTGCAGGGCGGCTATGACAAGAAGAAACTGAAAGGCTTCAACAAGGCTGTCATGAACGTCGTGGAAAAGACGATCATGAAGCGCCTGGAAGGACTTCCGGAAGAGAAACGGGCGGAGGAGCCGGTCTATAAGATGATCACCGAAGGCTACAGCGTGGTCTCGAAGGAACGCCTGCAGCCGGTCATCGACTGGTACGAAAACCGGTAATAAGGAGCCCGTATGATCTTTTACTTTTCGGGCACGGGCAACAGTGCCTGGGCTGCCCGGCAGATCGCCGGCGCGGCCGGGGAAGAACTCTGCAACATCGGAAGCCTCATACGGGAAGGGTCACTGTGGAAAGACGCGGTGGAGTCCGCGGTCTTTGTCACACCGACCTATGCCTGGCGCATCCCGCATCTTGTTGAAGACTGGATCAGGCGTTCTTCCTTCGGAAAGGCAGCCGCCTGGTTCGTGATGACCTGCGGGGATTCGGTCGGCAGTGCCGGCCGGTCCAACCGGGTACTCAGCGAAGAGAAGGGCATGCGGTACATGGGTACCGGGAAACTGGTCATGCCGGAAAACTATACGGCGATGTTTAAAACGCCCGATCAGGAGGAAGCAAAGGAGATCATCCGGAAGGCCCAGCCGGCGGTCACCGCATTTGCGGACCTCATCCGGCGGGGACAGGCTTTCCCGGAGGATAAGGCAGGCCTTTACCGGACGCTGCAGACGAAATGGATCAATCCGGCGTTCTATAAGATGTTCGTGAAGGATAAGGCCTTCCGGGCAACGGACGCCTGCATCAGCTGCGGCAAATGCGTTCAGGGCTGCCCGCTGCGCAACATCCGCCTTGAAGACGGAAAGCCGCAGTGGGGCGGAAACTGTACGCACTGCATGGCCTGCATCAATTACTGTCCGATGGACGCGATCGAATACGGCATGGCAAGTCGGAAACGGCATCATTATACCTGCCCGTTCTGAGCAGGGGAATAGGGGAGCAAAAATGGCAAAAGTACTGATTTCGGAAAACATGAATCTGATAGCGGAACAGGTCCTGCTGGAGGCGGGGCATGAAGTGGTCAAGATGCCGGCAATGGATCCGGAAATGCTGCGCGAATACATTAAGGACTGCGACGCGGTAGTGAACCGCATCCTGCCGATCGACCGCGCAATGATGGAGAGCAACCCGAAACTGAAGCTGATCAGCAAGCACGGCGTAGGTCTGGACAATTACGATCTCGCCGCCGCGAAGGAACTCGGGATCGCTGTTACCTGCACGCCCGGCTGCAATGCACAGTCCGTGGCGGAGCACAGTCTGGCGCTGATGATGGCGTCGGCGCGGAACCTGAAGGCGGTTGCCGGCGGTTATGAAACGGTCGGCTGGGAGGCGAAGAAGCGCGGCGACGGCGTGGAACTCTGGGGCAAGACCCTCGGCGTCATCGGCTGCGGCGATATCGGCGGACGCATGGCGCGCATGTGTGCGGGCGGCTTCGCGATGCGCGTACTGGTTTACGATCCGTACATTACGAAGGTACCGGACGGCTGCGAACTCGTCGGCAGTCTGGAGGAAGTCCTTGCAGAGTCGGATTTCATCACGATCCACTGCTTCCTCAGCGAGGAAACGAAGCATCTGATCGGCGCGAAGGAATTTGCCGCCATGAAGAAAGGCGTGATCTTCATTAACTGCGCGAGAGGACCGATCGTGGATGAGAACGCTCTGGTCGAAGCGGTCAGGTCCGGACATCTCGGCGCAGCTGCCGTGGACGTGACGGAGACCGAACCGCTGCCGCACGATCATCCGCTGTTCAGTTTCCCGAACGTGATCGTGACGCCGCATTTTGCCGCGCAGAGCCGCGAAGCTTCCTACAACGTGGCGCGCACGGCGGCGGAAAACGTCGTGCATTTCTTCAGCGACGGCAAGGTCGTCGGACGGGTCGTCTGAGTCAGGGACCGTTGCAAGAAAAACGAAAACGGCAAATGAAAAACTCCCGGCTGTGCAGCCGGGAGTTTTCATATGTCCGTATCAGTCCGGACTGCGGATCTTCCGTCGGATCAGGAGTCCCTGCGGTCGAAGAAATCGATGCGGCGGAACATGCGGTCCGTATCGGTTTCGGCAGGTGCAGGAGCGGCGGCAGCGGCCGGAGAGGGGGCACCGCCTTCATCTGCAGCCGGAAGAGCGGAAGCATCAGGAGCGGGAGCGGCAGGTTCGGCCGCCGGCACATCTTCTTCGGGAGCCGGTGCGGAAACGGCTTCGGGCTCCGATGCGGGAAGGATTTCGGGCTCCGGTGCGGGAACGGCCGGAACGGCTTTTTCCGCTTCGTAGTCCAGCCGCAGCAGGGCTTCTTCGGCTTCTTTGTCGGCAGTTTTGCGGGAATCAGCCGAGGCAGCAGCTTCGGCATACTCCGTATTAAGGAAATCGGGAATAACGATCTCGTCCCTGCGCCGTTCCGCTTCATCCATCTCATGGAGCCTGGTAATGCGGTCCTTTGCGGTCCCGGCAGCCTGAGGCGTCTCCTGCGCGTCATTTTCGGCCTTCTTCTGCCTGAGTGCGCGGATGACGTAGCTCATCAGCATCAGGAAGAGAAGGAGCAGCAAAGAAGCAAGTGAGACCAGCTGTCCGAGCTTGTGGCCTTCGGCTTCGTAATGCAGCACGACTTCGTGCCGGCCGGCCGGAATATGGACCGAAAGGAGAGCATTTCCAAGTTCGCAGACCTCGGCTTCCTTCCCGTCCACCGTGATGCTCCATCCTTTCTCGAACGGGATCGAGAAACTGAGCAGCGAATCGACCGGCGCGTCAGCAGTGCCGCGGATCTCGGTATTGCGGCGGTCGTTGACGAAAGACGTCACCGCGAACTGCCGCGAAGTAAGCTGATTGCAGGCTTCGATGAACCTTTCCTCATCAAAACGGTAGCAGGAAGCCGTGATCGTCGTTGCGGAAGAGTCGTAGGCAGAGACCTTGATCTCGTCGCCGGGATTGAGATAGCCCGTGCGGACCAGATAACCGCGGCCGAGATTGTCCCAGGTGACAGTTCCCTTTCCGTTGACCGTCGCATTGACTTTGGTTACGGAACCGGTCACGTAAACGTAGTAATAGCCTTCAGACGCAACGTTCGCAGTCATCGTGGAGCCGCTCACGTGACTTTCAACGGTCTCCAGAATGTTTCCGACACCCGCGGCAACGTTGACGAAACTGTTCTGTACCTTCATCGGGGACCCTGCGGCATAGGACCAGAGCGTGTCCGTATCATCCGGCAGCAGGAAACCGAGGGGCAGCGTATATTCCGCGCGGTACAGACGGCTGGTCGTACCGGCTTTGTTGGTCGCCTTGCCCACGTATGAGAGCAGGGCGGTCTCCGGCAGTTCGGATTCGGAAATGATGTATTTCACGTCCAGCAGGGCGCCGGTAAACGGTGTCGCGCCGGTAAAGGCATAGGCGTTGGTATTGCCTTCCATGCCGAGCTTCTTGTAGAACTGCGAGATCTTCGCGTTCGTCGTAGACGAGAAGATGGAGGCACTGTCATAGCCGAAGTACGGTCCGTCGTTCTTCGTGCGCAGTTTATACCGTTCGATGCGGAAGAAGCCGCTGTCACCGTTGTCCTTCTTTGCCATCTCGATTAGTTCGTCGTAGCTGTCGTCATAGGCCATGAAGTTCGTCCGGTTGACCCACGAAACGCTGGTCACCGCGGTGTTCAGACCCATTTCGACGATGAGCAGGCAGAGCGACAGGCAGACGGCCGTGATCCCCGTGACGCGGCGCGTCTTGTGCAGGTAGCAGAACAGGCCGTAGAGGCAGATGAAGGCGATGCTGGCATAGCAGGCGTAGTACGGGATCTCCTCCGGATCCGCGACCGTTTCGATGACCAGGATCAGGCCGACCGCGCCGGCGATCGTGCCGAGCAGTTTTCCTTTTGTGATTTTGGGCAGCGCCCGGATCCCCTCGAAGACCATCACCAGAATGATGAAGTTGTAGAGGTAGGACTGGCGGCAGGGCAGGGAGTTCGGATAGTGGAAGCCGTGCCAGATGTAGTTGAGGACGTTGGTATTGAAGGAGAGGAGCAGGAAAGCCAGCAGGGCCGTGTTGACGACCTTCTCCTTGTAGTCCACGTCGCGGTTCATGTAGTACAGCGGGACGAAGAGGAACACGGCAACGCCGCAGTACAGGTTCGGCCAGTGGTCAAGCCCGGTCTCCACCTCGACCACCGTGAGATGCCGCGCGATCATTTCCAGGATCGAGAAATAGTTCGACACGGAACGGGGGAAGGTGGTGTTGGCACTGGCGGTGCCCATGAGGGCATAGGCTGCGGGAATGACGAGCACGCAGGCCAGTCCGCCGGCGAGCACCGAATAGAAGCCGAAATTAAAGAACTTCAGCAGGATCCTCTTCCAGCCGACCCGCGGCAGGCAGACCATGCGGCACAGGAAGTAGAAGACCAGGAAGATGCACAGCATGATGCTGATGTAGTAGTTGCACAGGATCGCAAGACCCAGGGAGATGCAGTACAGGAAGGGCTTGTCCTTTTCCACGAGCTGTTCCAGGCCGTAGAGCACGATCGGGGCGAGCCACAGCACGTCCAGCCACATGATGTTCCAGCTGTAGGCGGCAAGGTAGCCGCTCAGGGCGTAGCACACGCCGCAGAAGGCGATGCCGAAATGTCTCGTATCGTAGCGCTTCGACAGATACCAGGCCATCGTAAAGCCGCAGGCGCCGATCTTCAGCACGATGAGGTAGGTGATGAATTCGATCATCCAGCCCTGCGGGATCAGGAAGGCGAAGATGTGCAGCGGACCGCTCAGGTAGTAGGCAAGCAGTGCCAGATAGTTGCTGCCGAGGCCGATGTCAAAGGCGTAGGTGAGGCTTCCGCCGGCCCGCAGGCGTTCGCCGTAGTTCTCGAAGAACGCGACGTACTGATGGTAGAGGTCGGTGCGCAGGAAGCAGTTCTCGCCGAAAGGCCAGATCTCCTTGCCGGCGAAGATGCCCAGCATGATCAGGATCGGCAGCACGAAGGCCAGGATCAGCGGGAGTTTCTCCTCAAAGCTGCGTTTCTGTTTAAGCTTTGTCATCTGCATTCTCCTTTTTGTCCGAACGGGAACGGCCTTCGGTCAGGTCGGTCTCCTGAATGATGTAAACGGGGCGGTCCTTGGCCTCCAGATAGATGTGCGAAACGTATTCTCCGACGATCCCGATGGAAAACTCGATGATGCCGCCCAGAAACAGCAGGAGGCATACGATCGAAGCGTAGCCCGGGACGTCCACGCCGCGGATCAGGGTCTTGATGAAAACGACGAAGATGTAGACCAGGGAGATCAGGAAGAGCAGGAGGCCCATGTCGCGGATCATCCGCAGGGGCTTCACGGTGAAGGCCGTGATCCCGTCGATGGCATATCTGACGAGGCCCTTGAAGCTCCATTTGCTGGTCCCGACCGCGCGCTCGACGTTCTCATACGGGATCCAGGCGGTATCGAAGCCGACCCAGGCGAAAATGCCCTTTGAGAAGCGTTCCACTTCGGACATCGAGCAGATGGCATCGACCATCTTCCGGCTCATCATGCGGAAGTCGACGGCGTTCTGCGGGAGCTTCACTTCGGTCATGGCGTTGCTGAACTTGTAGAAGAGACCGGACAGAAAACTGCGGATGCCCTTCTCGCCGGTGCGCGAGCTCCGGCAGGCGGCCGCGCAGTCATGGCCTTCTTCAATGGCCTTCACGAACTGCGGGATCAGGGCAGGCGGATGCTGCAGGTCGGCATCCATGATGATGACGTAGTCCCCGGTACTGTGGGTCAGTCCGGCGTACATGCCGGCTTCCTTGCCGAAATTGCGGGAAAAAGAGATGTAATGCACGCGCGGATGTTCTGCCGAGAGCCTCCGCATCACGTCCAGTGATCCGTCGCAGCTGCCGTCGTTGATGAAGATATAAGAGAATTCATAGCCTACTATGCGGCTGACGGCCTTCTCCGTTTCTTCATAGAAAAGGTTCAGGCCTTCCGCTTCGTTGTAGCAGGGAACGATAATGTCGACAGTTTTCATAAGGTACCTGATCTCATTCGTTTCATACAATACAGTTCAGGATGCGCATGCGTCTCAGAACTGCGGGGAATAATAGGAAAAATCCAAAATATTATAGCCGATTTCCCCGGAAAAGGCAAACTGTTTATCAGTCCTTATCGGATCCGCCGGCTTCTCCGGCATCCGGTTCCGTGCCGGCACCGGTCCCTTCCTTTTCACCTTCGCCGCCGTCTTCGTTTTTGACGAAAGGCGGGAAGACTTTCAGCAGCATCATGAAGGCGTAGAGCACGATGGGAACGGCAACGGTGGCGCCGAGGGCAGCCTTGAACAGCGTCGTCGCCTGATGTTTTCCGGTAAGGGCAAGGATCAGGCAGGCAAGGTACATGGAAAGCAGCAGGACGATGCCGATGATGGCCAGGATCTGACGGGTCTTTTTCATGATTTCTCCTTCGGACTTTATCCGTATCAATTGACGAAAAGCCACGCCTGCATTATAATAAATCCCAATAATCATGTCAATGAAGAAGGCAGGAGAGCATAGGGCAATGTCGCAGAACGATAAGGCAAAAGGAAGGCTCCTCGTCGTATCCGGCTACTCGGGTGTCGGCAAGGGCACAGTGATCAAGGCGCTGATGAAGCAGCATCCGGAATATGTGTTTTCGGTGTCCGCAACGACGCGGGCAGCCCGCCCCGGCGAGGTGGACGGCAGGGAATATTTTTTCGTAACGCAGGAGACCTTTGCGGAATGGCTGGCTGACGGACGTTTCCTCGAACACACCACCTATCTGGACCGCAGTTACGGTACGCCGCGGGACTATGTGGAGAGCCGGCAGGATGAAGGCTGCCACGTGATCCTTGACATTGAAGTGGAAGGGGCGCTGAACGTCAAGAAAGCCTGCCCGGAGGCGATCCTCATCTATATCATCCCGCCGGGAGCGGGAGAACTCATCGAACGGCTGACCGGCCGCGGAACGGAGACGGAGGAGCAGGTCATCGGCCGCCTGAACAAGGCGATCGAAGAGACAGCGGTGATCCCCAGCTACGATCACGTTGTCGTGAACCGCGAGGTACAGGAGACTGCCGACGAGATCGACGCCCTGGTGACCGGATCCGCGCCGCCGCGTCTGACGAAGGAGGAGGGGCTCGCCCTCGCCCGATCCATCCGCGCCGATCTCGCTGCCTACTTGAAAAAAGTCGAAGAACATGATACAATATCCGGAAGTGTTTTTACTGATAAGGAGACGACAATGATCCATCCTTCCTATTCTGAACTGATGACCAAGATCAATGCGAACGGCACTGCCGAAGACCCGGTGGTGAAGAGCCGCTATTCCATCGTGATGGGGACCGCGAAGCGCGCCCGTCAGATGGTGGATAACGGATATATGGAGCAGGAAGACCATTCCCGCAAGCCGCTTTCGATCGCCGTGGAAGAACTCGACGAAGGCCGCATCCGCATCCTGAGCGATGCGGAATATGCCCGCATGAAGGCGGAAAAGGAAGCGGAGAGGGCTGCACGCTTTGCAGACCCTGCTGAAGGCGAAGAAGCCGAAGAGGCTGCTGAAGCAGCAGAACCCGAAGGCGGCGAAGAAAAAGAACCTGAACAGGAAAACTGACATGCTTCAGATCTTCTTTGAATCGCTGGGCTGTGACAAGAATCTGGTGGACTCCGAGAAAATGATCGGACTTCTTTCGCGTGCCGGCTATTCTTTTACCGACAGCGAGCGGGATGCCGACGTGATCGTGGTCAATACCTGCGCGTTCATCGGCGACGCCAAGGAAGAAAGCATTCAGGAGATCCTGCGTCTTGCGGAATACAAGAAGGCAGGCCGCTGCCGCAGCCTGATCGCTGCGGGCTGCCTTGCCGAACGGTATAAGGACGAGATCCTGAAAGAACTGCCCGAACTGGACGGCGTCATCGGAACGGCCTCCTGGGACAGCATCGTGAAGCTGGTCGAAGAAACAGCCGAACGCAGCCGGGAGCGGGCAGAAAGCCTTTCCCTGTTCCGCGACATCAGCCGTCTGCCGGATGCAAAAGGCGCTCGCGTCGTGACGACCGGCGGCCACTATGCCTATCTCAAGATCGCCGAAGGCTGCAATAAGTTCTGCACCTACTGCGCCATCCCCTTCTGCCGCGGCCCTTACCGGAGCGTCCCCATGGAAGCGCTGGTCCGGGAAGCCGGAGATCTGGCCGAAAAGGGCGTACGGGAACTGATCCTGGTCGCCCAGGAAACGACGCTTTACGGGACCGATCTGTACGGCAGAAAATGCCTGCCGGAACTGATCCGGAAACTCGCGGCCATCCCGGACATCCGCTGGATCCGCCTGCTGTACGGCTATCCCGAGGAACTGACCGATGAAATGATCGCGCTCTTTGCCGAAGAGCCGAAACTCTGCCGCTATCTGGACCTGCCGGTCCAGCATGCCTCAGACCGCATCCTGAAGGCGATGGGACGGAAAACGACCCGTGGCGAAGTGACGGAACTGATCCGCCGCCTCCGCGAACAGGTCCCGGACATCACGCTCCGCACGACGCTGATGAGCGGCTTCCCCGGCGAGACGGAAGAAGACCATGCGGAGAACCTGTCCTTCGTGAAGGAGATGCGCTTCGACCGGCTCGGCGTCTTTGCCTATTCGAAAGAAGAGGGGACGGCCGCGGCGAAGTTTAAGAATCAGGTGCCGAAACGCCTGCGCGTAAAGCGCCGGAACGAGATCATGCGCCTCCAGCAGGGGATCGCCTTCGAAAAAGCCCGCGAGATGCCCGGACGGAGCCTCACGGTCATGGTCGAGGGACAGGTCTCTGACGAAGAGAACGTCTATGTCGGCCGTACCTGCATGGACGCCCCGGACGTGGACGGCTACCTGTTCTTCCGTTCGGCGGAGGAACGTCTGAGCGGCGATTTCGTACAGGTAAAGGTCACCGGCGCGAAGGGTTACGATCTGATCGGGGAGGTGGAAGATGAATCTGCCGAATAAACTGACGGTCATGCGGATCCTGATGGTCCCGGCCGTTGTTGTGCTGCTTCTGGCATTTGACGGCCTTTGGGCCGACATTGCCGCGGCCGCCTGCTATCTCATTGCTGCGGTCACGGATTTCTTTGACGGGAAGATCGCAAGGAAATACAATTTGGTGACGAATTTCGGCAAGTTCATGGACCCGCTGGCCGACAAACTCCTTGTCTGCAGTACGCTCGTCGCAGCGGCGGCGCTCGGACGCACGCCGGCCTGGGCAGTCATCATCGTCATTGCCCGTGAATTTGCCATCAGCGGCTTCCGCCTGATCGCGGTCGAACGCGGCGTCGTGATCGCTGCAGACTGGAGCGGCAAGATCAAGACCACCCTCCAGAATATCTGGTGCATGGGCCTTCTGATCCCGGTCACGGCAGCCTGGTGGAAAACGCTGACAATGATCGTGATGGTCCTCGCGGTGATCCTCACCGTTTATTCCTTCCTGGAGTATCTGTATAAGAATCAGCAAGTGCTTAAGGGCTGAGGCAGAAGTCCCCGGCCGAAATAAGGAGATGCCGCATGAAGTGGCTCAGGTCCCTGTACGTGGGGGAAAAGATAGCGCAGGATAAGGCAGCCGTGATCCGGCTGATCGAGCATCCGGAATGGAAAAGCCGGTTTGCTTTCTGCTGTCTGATCTCACCCGCACCGCAGGAACGGGAGAACCTCGAGGTGCTGCCTCTCATCATGCTGAACGAAAAGCATTTTAACCGTGACGACCGTGTCATTCTCGGCATCGCCGCCGGGATGGAGGAGGCAAACGGCCTGCTCCTTAAGATGACGCAGGACTGCCTGGATGCGGGCGGGGGCGTGAAGGTGAAAGAGTATTTCCTTAGCCTTCCGGAAGACGCCTGGACCGACAGAGGGGAGGTGGTATCATAGCTACGGTACTTGCGATACTGCTGACGATCCTCAAGATCCTCGGCATTACGGTACTTGCTGTGCTCGGGCTGGTGATCCTCATCCTGCTCATCGTCCTGCTGGTGCCGCTGCGCCTGAATGTTGCGGCGCGCTATGATGAAGAAGTGAAAGCCCGGGTCCATGTGACATGGCTGCTCCGGGCGGTCCATGTGAAACTTGAATGGCTGAAGGACCACGGTCTGCTCCGGGCAAGGCTCCTGGGACTGAAGACCCTCATGAAGAAGCACATCGGCGACTGGGGACCGGAGCCGCAGAAAGCGGAGGAACCGCCGGGAGGGACGGAAGAAGCTGCCGCGGAGAGCGGCACGGCCTCTGCAGAAGAAGGATCTGCAGCTTCCGGAGCGGATGAGAAACCGGCCGCTGCTGAAGCGCCGGCATCTTCGGAGGAGAAACCCGCGGCGGCGGAAGAAAAGCCGCAGACCGCGGAGGAAAAACCTTCACCCGCAGAAGAGAAACCCTCACCTGCAGAAGAACCTTCACCAGCAGAAGAAAAACCTACTTCCACCTCGAAGCCCGAAACGAAAGAAGAGCCTGCGGAACCGGCTGATGAGAAAGCCGGGGAGGCAGCTTCAGCCGCACAGGAAACAGCCTCCGGCACAGAGGAGAAAGAACCTGCCGGTGAGACCGAAGAAGATCTGCCGCAGCTTGCTGCGATCGAGAAGAAACTCGATGAGATCGCCGGGAAGATCGATGAATTCCAGGGTTACTGGTACGACGAGAAGAACCGGAAAACGGTACGCCTCATCGGGAAACAGCTGAAAAAGATCGGCCGCCATCTGAAGCCCACACACTTTCTGGTGGAAGGTGAACTCGGTTTCGGCGATCCGGCAAAGACCGGTAAGATCATGGGTACGCTCTACAGCTTCTACCCGGTCTTCAGGGATCACATCCGGATCGATGGCAATTACGAAGAGCAGGTCATGAAGCTGCGTCTGGAACTGAAAGGAAGGCTCAGGCTCGGGATCTTCGTTGAGGTGGCCCTGCGGCTGCTGCTCAATAAGACCCTGCGGCAGTGGATCAAAAAACTGACGCACAAGGACAAGAACGAAAAAGCCGGCGAAGAGACCGCGGAAGAGACCGCCGAAGCGGCGGATCAGGAACAAAAGGCTGCATGAGCGGCCTGCACATAAGGAGATCATCATGGCAGACAATACGAAATTCGGAAACTCGATGCAGCAGATGTTCGAAGGCATGGACAAGGCCATCGGCACCAAGAGCGTGATGGGCGAAGCAATGGATCTGGGCGGCGGAAAGTATGTCATCCCGCTTGCCGACGTTACCTTCGGCATGGGCGCGGGCGCCAGCGTCAACGAGAAATATAACAGCAACGGCGGCGGTGGCGGCGTCAGTGCGAAGATGAGTCCTCACGCTGTGCTCCTCATTGAAAACGGCACAGCCCGCATCATCAACGTCCAGGAGGAGAACAAGGCAGTGCATTTCCTGGAATCCGTCCCGGACCTGATCAACCGTTTCTCGTCCTTCCTGAAGAAGGAACCGAAGACAGAGAGCGAAAGCGAAGCAGCTTTCGACAACATGGAAGTGTAATTTTCCGAAACAGGAAAAGAAATACGGTGTTTTTGTTGAAAAAATGCGAAAAAAGGGCTTGCTTTTTCGGCGGCTCTTTGCTATAGTCTCAATGTTGCGGCACAGGCCGCAAGGTAAAGACGAAGGAGGTGCGGTTATGGCAAAATGCGCTATTTGCGGAAAAGGCGTTCACTTTGGCAACAATGTCAGCCATTCGCATAGACGTTCCAATCACATTTGGAAATCCAACATCAAATCCGTTCGGGTCAAAGTTGGAGAAGGCACACAGAAGATGTATGTTTGCACTTCCTGCCTGAAGTCCGGCAAAGTGGAAAGAGCATAACTGATTCTTGCACACAGACAGCCCAGGAGTGTAGAACTCTTGGGCTGTTCGTCTATCACACCGCAAGGTGAAATAATAGAAAGGATAGGGTAACAACATGAACTGGGAATCCATCAAAACTGCGGTCCTGAACACAGGGATCAAGGTCGTCATTGCGCTGGTCATCCTGATCGTAGCGTTCAAGATCATCAACGCCATCTTCAAGAAGCTGAAAAAGTCACTGGACAAAGCCGGCAAGCTTGATTCAATGCTGATCAAGGCACTGATCAATGCGGGCAGATGGCTGGCCAAGATCCTCGTCGTCATCGCCCTCGTGGGTTACCTGGGCATTGACACCACCGGTTTCTCCGCGCTGATCGCCTCCCTGGGCGTTGCCCTCGGCTTGGCCGTCAACGGAACGCTGAGCAACTTTGCCGGCGGCGTGCTGCTGCTCATCACCCGTCCTTTCAAGATCGGTGATTACATTGCGGTCGCGGGCTTCGAAGGAACCGTTGATGACCTGAAGGTCGTCAGCACCAAGCTGATCACCCTGGACAACAAGGTCGTCTACGTCCCGAACGGCGTCGTTTCCACGAGCGCGGTAACGAACTACACCGCCCTGGATATCCGCCGTGTCGACCTGAACTTCAACGTGGCTGCCGGCACCGATTTTAATGTCGCCCGCGACGCCCTGGTGAAGATGTGCCTGGACAATCCGAAGGTCGTCCGGGATCCTGCTCCCGTCGCTCTGCTGAACGGTCCGAGCAAGAGAGGCATCGAGATCATCTGCCGTTCCTACTGCAAGCCCGAGGATTACTGGGATGTGTATTTCGGCCTGATCGAGGCGGTCGGCCCCGTCTTTGCCGCGAAGGGTATCACGACCCCGAACGAACAGCTCGACGTCAACATGAAAAACAACTGAGATCAGCAGGAAGAAAGCTGATCCCGCTTGATTTTTTCGGTGAGAATCGGTATAATATAATACCGATTCTCACTTTATGAAAGGAGAGCCACCTATGAAAGCCAATATTCAAACCGATCACGGCGAGGTCGTCATCGATACCGATGTGATCGCCAAATATGCGGGTGCCGTGGCTGTCGAGTGTTTCGGCGTTGTCGGCATGGCCACCACCAACGTGATGGAAGGCATCACTTCGCTGCTGAAGAAGGAAAACCTCTCGCAGGGGATCAGCGTGAACGTTGCGGACGGCAAACTGTGCCTTGACTTCCATATCATCGTGGCCTACGGGGTCAGCATTTCGGCGGTTTCGGAAAACCTGATCGAAAACGTTCGGTACAAAGTCGAAACCTTTACCGGCATTCCGGTTGATAAAGTCAATATCTATGTTGAAGGCGTGCGCCTCATCGATTAAGTTCTGGGGGAGAACAAAGTGGCAACACAAAGCATTGATGTAAAGATGTTTACCAGGATGTTCATCTCCGGAGCCAATAATCTGGAGGCGAATAAGGCCTGGATCAACGATCTGAACGTCTTTCCGGTACCGGACGGCGACACGGGCACCAACATGTCCCTGACGCTGACCAGTGCCGTAAAAGAGGTTTCCGGTCCGAAGGTCACGGATATGGCATCCGCGGCCAAGGCCGTTTCTTTCGGTTCCCTGCGCGGTGCGCGCGGCAACAGCGGCGTCATCACCTCGCAGCTGCTCCGCGGCTTCTGCAAGGTCCTGCAGACCAAGGAGACCGTAGACGCAGCGGCGATCGCCGAAGCAAGCGTCAAGGCGGTAGAGACAGCCTACAAGGCGGTCATGAAGCCGAAGGAAGGCACGATCCTGACGGTCGCGCGCGGCGTTTCGGAAAAGTGGAACGAACTTGCGGCTGAAGAGACCGATCTTGAAAAGATCTTCGAGCAGGTACTCGATCACGGCGATAAGGTCCTCGCGTATACGCCTGAACTGCTTCCGGTCCTGAAGGAAGCGGGCGTGGTCGACTCCGGCGGGCAGGGACTCATGGTCTTCCTGAAGGGCGCCTACGCCTGCATGATGGGACGTGAGGTCACGGCAGGGGAGACGGCCGAAGACGCCGGCCGCAAAGCTGTTCCGGATGACAAGTACACCTACCGCGTGTCCTACGGCGTAAAGCCGAAGCATCCGGTGTCTCAGGAACAGGAAGCGGGCTTCAAGTCCTGGCTGGAAGCGATCGGTGACCATGCTGACGTCAGCAGCGACTGCGACATCCTGCATGTGTCGGTCGAGACCGACGATCCCGGCCTGGTCCTGCAGAAAGGCATGAAATACGGCAGCCTCATCGGCGTTGCCGTGCTGAATAAGCGCGAAGAAAAGGAAGCGGTGAAAGCCGTACCTGCTGAGAAAGCCGAAGAAGCGCCTGCTTCTCCTGCGAAGGCTTCTGCCTTCGTGAAAACGACGGTCCCCGAATCGGAATGGAAGGAGATCGGCTTCATTGCGACGGCAGTCGGCGACGGCCTGTCGGAAGTCTTCCGGCGCCTCGGCGTCGACGCCATCGTTCAGGGCGGACAGACCATGAATCCCAGCACGGAAGACATGCTGGAAGCCATTGAGTCCGTCCCGGCCAAGGCCATCATCATTCTGCCCAACAACAAGAACATCATCCTGGCGGCGCAGCAGGCACAGAAGCTCGGCAAGTCAAGGAAGGTCGAGGTCCTGCCGACTAGGAACATCCCCGAAGGCATCACGGCCATGAGCTGCTTCATGCCGGAGGATCCGCTGGAGGACAATCTCAGCATGATGCGCGAGGCCTTCGCTTCCGTGAAGAGCGGCGAAGTGACTTACGCGGTGCGGAACACCCAGATCGCCGGCATGGAGATCCACGAAGGCGACTTCATGGGACTCGGCGGTCCGCAGGGCATCTATGCGGTGGGCAAGGACAAGATGCAGGTCCTGCTGGACACGATCGC
The DNA here is from genome assembly GCA_902761665.1 of uncultured Lachnospiraceae bacterium. GTDB lineage: Bacteria > Bacillota > Clostridia > Lachnospirales > Lachnospiraceae > UBA6987. The sequence continues at coordinate 32,097 of CACWLA010000009.1, forward strand.
GGCGATGGTCGACGAAGGATCCGGAATGATCACGCTGTACTACGGCGAAGACGTGAAAGAGGAAGAGGGCGAAGCCCTGAGAGAAAAACTCACGGCACTGTACCCGGACTGCGATATCGACGTGATATGCGGTGGGCAGCCGGTCTACTCCTTCATCGCTTCGGTAGAGTAAACAGGCAAAGGGGGACGGAAGCGTCCCCCTTTTTCACTAAGGAGAGGGCATGGTCGAAAAAGGCGCGCCGGTCACGGCGTTAAAGGGGATCGGTCCGCGGTCTGCGGAGGAGCTGAGGTCGCTTGGCATCCTGACCGCGGAGGATCTTCTGCGCTTTTTTCCCGGAGGCTATGACCGGCCGGAAGCGGTCACCGAGATCGCGGAAGCAGCAACGGACGTTCCGACGGCAGTCCGCGGCATCCTGACAACGGCGCCGGTCAACCGCGGCTTCGGAAACAGGACCGTGACGAGCTTCAGCATCGCCGACGGCAGCGGCAGGCTCGGTGTCGCTTTCTTCCACATGCCTTATCTGAAAAACGCCCTGCATAAGGGGGACGAGCGGGTCTTCCGGGGCGTCATCTCCGAAACGAAGTACGGGCTCAGGATGGACCATCCGAAGATCTTCAGGCCTGAGGAATACGATAAGCTGACGCATGCCATCTGGCCGGTCTATCCGACGATGGGCATTCTCAGCCAGAAAAAGCTCCGCGACGCAATTGCCCAGGCGCTGGAGAACTGCGAAGTGCAGGAAGAGATGCTGCCGCCGGCTCTCATCGGAAAGGGCTGGATGACCGAGCGTGAGGCGCTGCGGCAGATCCATTTCCCGGAAAGCGAAGAAGCACTGGTCCGGGCCAGGGAGCGGCTGGTCTTTGAAGAATTCCTGGTCTTCCTTCTCAGGATCCGCCTGATGAAGGCCGGGGAGAGCCGGGAAAATCCCTGCCCGATGCCGGAATCGGCGCTGGCGGAGCGGTTTCGGAAGAGCCTTCCCTACAGCCTCACCGGCGCGCAGGCAAAGGCCTGGGAGCAGATCAGGAGCGACATCTCCGGGGAAAAGCGCATGAACCGCCTGATCCAGGGCGACGTGGGCTCCGGCAAGACCGTGCTGGCGGTCATGGCGCTGCTCGCGGCTGTGGAGAACGGGTACCAGGGCGCGCTCATGGCACCCACGGAAGTCCTTGCGGAACAGCATTTCGAAAAGATCACGAAGCTGTTCGCGGCAGCGGATATCCCCGCGCGCTGCGTGCTGCTGACCGGTTCGGTCAAGGAGGCAGCCAAGCGGGTGATCCGGCAGGAACTGGCGGACGGCCGGGCTGACATCGCGATCGGTACCCATGCCCTGATCCAGGAAAGCGTCGCGTTTAAAAACCTCGGTCTGGTCGTCACCGACGAGCAGCACCGCTTTGGCGTGAGGCAGCGTGAGACCCTCGGTGCAAAGGGCGTGAAGCCGCATCTTCTGGTCATGAGCGCGACGCCCATCCCGCGGACGCTTGCCATCATTCTCTACGGCGACCTGGATATTTCCGTGATCGACGAACTGCCGCGGGGGCGGCTGCCCATCAAAAACGCCGTGGTCACGCCGAAAGCGCGGGGCAGTGCGTACCGTCTGATCCTGAAAGAGATCGAAGCGGGGCACCAGGCCTATGTCATCTGTCCTTTGGTGGAGGAGAGCGAAGCCATGGCCGGCGAAAATGTCGGTGACTACGCGGAACGTCTGAAAGCCGTTCTGCCGCCGGAGATCCGGATCGGTGTCCTGCACGGGCGGATGACCGCCGCCGAAAAGAATGCCGTGATGCAGAAATTCCAGCGCGGTGAAACGGATATCCTTGTCTCAACAACTGTGGTCGAGGTAGGCGTGGACGTCTCGAACGCCACGGTCATGATGGTGGAAAATGCCGAGCGCTTCGGCCTGGCACAGCTGCACCAGCTGCGCGGCCGGGTGGGACGCGGAGATGCCCAGTCATACGCCGTCTTCATGGACGGGTCCGGAAAACCGCGCAAAAAAGAACGGCTCGAGATATTGAATCAGACGAACGACGGGTTTAAAATAGCAGAAGAGGATCTGAAGCTCCGCGGTCCGGGAGACCTCTTCGGTATCCGTCAGAGCGGCGAGATGCATTTCGCGCTGGGCGATATCTATCAGGACCATGAAACACTGCTTAAGGCGGCGGAAGCAGCCACGGAACTCCTGAAGGAGGACCCGCGGCTTGAAAAGGAAGAAAACCGCAGACTGAAGGAGCAGGCCGTAAGGCTGCTCGGAAAGGCGGAGGCAATATGAATCTTGAACTCTCAAGGCTGAAGCGCCTGTACGGTGCAGATGCCGATAAGGAAAAGGCAAGGCTGGAGTCATTGGCAGCGTTCTTTGCGGCGCGCTTCGGACGTGAACCGGAACGGCTGTACCGGGCGCCGGGACGGGTCGAGATCGGCGGCAACCATACCGACCATCAGCACGGCTGCGTGCTGGCCGCATCGGTGACGCTCGATGCGGCGGCAGCGGTAAGACGGCGGGAGGACAGCGTGATCCGCCTGGAGTCGGAAGGCTACAGTTTCTGCGAGGTAGACCTCACGGATACGGCTCTTCGTGAAGAGGAGAAAGGCACGACCATCGGCCTCATCCGCGGCATGGCAGCGCGCTTTGCCGGACTCGGCGCGGACTACGCGAAAGGCGGCCTGGACATTTACGTGACGAGCCGCGTGCCCTCGGGGAGCGGACTGTCGTCTTCGGCGGCCTTTGAAGTGCTGCTCGGACAGATCCTGAATGCCGAATACGGCTGCGGGGCGGATGCGGAGACGATCGCGAAAGCCGGTCAGTTCGCCGAAAACGTTTATTTCGGCAAGCCGAGCGGCCTGCTCGACCAGATCGCATCGGCGGAAGGCGGGCTGGTGGCCGTGGATTTCGGCGACCCGGCCAATCCTCTGATCCGCAGGATCAGCATCGATTTTGAACGGTTCGGCCACGAACTTTACATCATTGATTCCGGCGCGGGGCATGAGAACCTGACGGCGGAATATGCCGCGATCCCCGGAGACTGCCGGAAGATCAGCCGTTTCTTCGGGGCCGATTACCTGAGAGACGTTGACGAAGATACGTTCATGGCAGCGATCCCGAAACTTCGGGAACTTGCCGGCGACCGCGCTGTCCTGCGCGCGATGCATTTCTTTGCGGAGAACCGCAGGGCACAGGCACAGGCGAGAGCGCTTGAAAGAGGCGATTTCGAATCTTTCCTGGAACTGGTGAGGGAGAGCGGCCGTTCTTCGGCGCTTTACCTGCAGAACGTGATCCCGGCAGGCGCGACGGCGCATCAGGAGATGATGCTGACGCTTGCGGTCTGTGAAAAGGCGCTCGGCGGCGCCGGTGCGGTGCGTGTGCACGGCGGCGGCTTCGGCGGTACGGCGCTTGCTGTCGTTCCGAAGGAAAAGAGCGCAGCGTTTGCGGAGGCTGTCCAGCGTTCGCTCGGCGCCGGCTGCGTGCGCAAACTGATGATCTGCCCCGAAGGCGGTGCGCTGATCGGCGGGAAGGAGGAGTGAGATGCCTTTGTTCTTTGACCTTCGCTCGGAAGACCGGAACCGCGACCGCGTGACCATTTCGGACGGACGCGGCATGAGTGCCTGCATCCTGACGTACGGCGCGACCGTGCAGAGCCTGAACGTGCCTGACGCGCACGGAGATGTCAAGGACGTCGTTCTGGGCTATGAATCTCCGGCCGCCTATGACATGCAGGATGCCTATCTGGGTGCCGTCGTCGGCCGCGTATGCGGCCGTATCCGGGACGCCAGCTATTTCGAGAACGGTCGGCGTATCGACCTCGTCCCCAACCAGCCCTACGGCGTGCTGCACGGCGGCCCCGTCGGCTTCTGCTATAAGACCTGGGAGATCGTCAGCCGCAACTCCTGCAGCGTGCTGCTGCGGCTTGTTTCACCGGACGGCGACCAGGGCTTCCCCGGGACTGTCGTGACGGAAGTGCTGTATACGATGGAAGTCCCCGGCGAGCTGACCATCCGCTATCATGCCGAGACGGACCGCGATACGCCGGTCAATCTGACGAGCCATATGTATTTCAACCTGGACGGTCAGGACAGCGGGCCAATCGACGCGCACAGGCTGATGCTGAACGCGCGGAAATATCTGCCGACCGATGAAAACCTTGTACCTACTGGGAAGATCGAACCCGTTTTCGGACCGCTGGATCTCGGGAGCCTGACGGAACTCGGCCCCGTCATGAATGCACTGGAACTTGAAGCGACCGGAGGGCTGGACCACAGCTTCGTCTTTGCCCGCGCCGCGGAGGGCGGCGCCGAAGCGGCCGCCGTGCTGAAAGGCGGGAAGAGCGGCATTGCGATGAGCGTTTTCACCGACCGGCCGGTGGCTCAGGTCTACAGCGCCGGGTCGCTTACGCCCCGGGCCGGCAAGGACGGCGCCATGTACGGACCGCATCACGGGATCTGCATCGAGACGCAGGGCTACCCGGATGCCGTCCACCACGCGAATTTCCCTTCCGTCATGCTCAGGGCGGGCGAAAGCTTCGACAGCTTTACGACCTTCCGCTTTGCCGAGGACGGGGATTGACCAGTCAGGAGGTAGGAAATGTACGGATCTGTCGGTTCAATCATCATTGAACTCGTTGTCATAGGTCTTTTGGTGATCGGTATCGCAACCGGCGTGAAAAAGGGTTTTTTCAAGAGCCTCATGGACGTGCTGATCCTGTTCGTCGCGATCTTCGCGGCTGTCCAGGTCTGCCGCTGGACCACGGACCTTCTTGTTAACCGCTTATATCCGAAGGCCGAGGAAAAGGTGCTGCAGGCGATCGGGAACGCGGAGGTCGACCTGGCAAACGTCGACCTTGAAGCGCTGAAGATCGACGAGAATCACCCGGATAATCTGTCTGACGGAGAATATGAGACGCTGAAGAAGAACCCTGGCATCAAGAAGATCGCGGATGCGATGGAAAAGGCTGGTATCCCGCATAACCGTATCCGCGTGATCCTGGCCAAAACGCTGAAGAAGGCAGGCAGCAGCGGAACCAATCTTAACGAGGTCATCACGGATGCTGCGAAAACGGCAACGCGGAAAGGACTTAACGTCGCCGTGCAGGTCGTCGTTTTCCTGCTGGTGCTGATCATCGTTTCCATCCTGCTGCAGCTGCTGACCAACGGGATCCGGAGGCTGCTCTGGAAGCTTGACGTGGTGAAAACACTCGACCGCTTCCTGGGCTTTCTGATGGGCGCGGTGCTGATGCTCGCGATCATCTTCGTCGTGCTGTATGTCTTCAGGCGTGTGGGCCTCAGTTCGGTCGAAGAGAAGATCGGCGAGACGCTGTTTGCGAAATTCCTGGACGCCAACAACCCGATCACCCTGTTCTTCAACTGAAAGGCTCTGGAAGCGAAAGAGCGCCGGCTCTGCTGAGACCGGCGCTCTTTTTTGTGCGTCAAATGCTGCGTTTCTGAAAAAATGACGTTCGGGCAATAAAAAATCCCTTGTCGGACAAGGGATGAAGTGTGCAGATGGGGGGACTTGAACCCCCACCCAAGTACATGGACATGAACCTGAATCATGCGCGTATGCCAATTCCGCCACATCTGCAAAAGGAAAAGCGCGAGACGGGGATCGAACCCGCGACCCCCACCTTGGCAAGGTGGTGCTCCACCGCTGAGCCACTCGCGCTTACGCTGCGTTTTTAACGGCGCATTTGGTAATATACATCATGCACGGGAAAATGTCAACACTTTTTTTGAAAATTTTTGCGGCGTCAGAATCCCAGGTCATCGTCGACCAGAATGACCTTGATGCGGTTCGGAATGAACTGCATTCCCTCAATCGAAAACTTGGAGCAGATGCGCCGGCGGGAGGCGCAGCCGGACGTCATGTTTTCCGCGCAGCCCTGGTCGACGGAGAGACAGTGCCCCTTCTCCTGGCAGTAGGTGCCGCAGTTAAGGCGCTTTGCGTTCAGCGGGGCTGCGACAGTCTTCACGCGGAGGACAGCATCCGCAAGGGTAGGCACGATCTTGTTGCGTCCGGCGATGACGATCACCGACTTCGGGCCGTGTCCCAGGGCGGCAATACGGTTTCCGCGGCCGTCGACGTTGTAGAGAAGGCCGTCTTCGGTCACGGCGTTGCTGCTCATGAGGAAGACGTCGGCCGTAAGCCCCAGACGGAGCTTCTCCTCCCGCTCCTCCTGAGATGCGAAATCATAGCGATCGATGAAGCGGTATTTTCCGCTGCGAAGATCCGCAAGCAGGCCGAGCTGCTCGAGCGTGACGGATCCGCCGACGGCACAGGACGCCCCTTCAGGGAGCAGTTCCAGCGCGATCTCGCGGGCTTCTTCCTTATTTTCGGCAAAATAAACGTCAAATCGGTTCTTTTTCAGGGCAACGAGGGCATTGGCTAAAGCTTCGTTCATGTAACCTCCTCCGGCCGCGGACAGCGGCCGTCTGCACCCATATTACCTTCTGCTGCCTTCTTCTTCAAGCCCCGCTTGCAGTTTTTTTCGCACTGTGCTACGATTTCCGTACGAGAAAGGAGACGGTCATGGTCAAACATATCATTCTCTGGAAACTGAAAGACGAATATTCCGCCGAGGAAAAGGAAACGATCAAAAAGGGCATCAAGGAGAACCTGGAAGGCCTTGTGGGCAAGGTCCCGGGACTGCTTTCCGTACACGTGCAGACGGAGCACCTGGCTTCGTCGACGGTCGACCTGATGCTGGATACCAGCCTGGAGAGCCCTGAAGCCCTGAAAGGCTACGCCGTGCATCCGGATCACGTATATGCGGCAAACACCTTCGTCAGACCCTATACGGCGACCCGCGCCTGCATCGATTTCGAACTCCCGGACGAGGCGTGAACATGGAATTCATCTGCCCGAAATGCGGCCGGAGAGAGCCGCTTGCGACGCGTCTTGCGCACTGCCCCTGCGGCGCACTGTGGGAACTGGACTTCGACCCGCCGAAATTCGACCCTGCCCTGATCGACAGGAATGAATGGAGCCTGTTCCGCTACCGCGCCTTCATGGCGCTGGATGATGACGAAGCATGGCGGAGCGTCAGCCTCGGCGAAGGCATGACACCCGTTGTCCGGCTGGCAGACGGCGTTTTCGCGAAGGTCGATTACATGATGCCGACCCTGTCCTTCAAGGACCGCGGCGCAGCCGTTCTGATGGCGCACTGCAGATCGATCGGCGTGGAAAAGGTCGTACAGGATTCGAGCGGCAACGCGGGGAACGCCGTGGCTGCCTACGCCGCGAAAGCCGGAATCGCCTGTGAGATCTTTCTCCCCGAAGGAACGAGCCCGAAAAAGATCGACATGATCCGCGCGCACGGGGCGGAATGCACCGTCGTGCCCGGATCCCGCGACCACTGCGCGGACGTCTGCCGTGCGAAAGTGGAAGAGGAGGGCTGCTGTTACGCGAGCCACGTCTACAATCCGCTGTTCTACGAGGGAACGAAGACTTATATCTACGAGGTCTTCGAACAGCTCGGCAGGATCCCGGAAAACCTCGTGATCCCGGTCGGAAACGGTACGCTCTATCTCGGCGCAGTAAAGGCACTGGAACATCTGCTGGAATCCGGCTGCATCGATCATTTCCCGATAGTCTGGGCGCTCCAGTCTGAGCGCTGCGATCCGCTGTCTCAGGCTGCCGGGCGCGGAGAGACAGAGCCCGCGGCCGTAACCCCCGTTCCGACACTTGCGGAGGGGATCGCTATCGGAAAACCGATGCGGGGCAGAAAGATCCTGGAACTGGCGAAGAAACACGGCATCCGCTTCGTGGACGTCCCGGAAGACGGTATCCTCGAAGCCCGCGCAGCGCTGGCGAAACAGGGCTTCTATGTCGAACATACGACTGCGGCAAATTATGCCGCTCTGGAGGCGATCCGCCGGCAGTACGGTCCGCTTGAGGACGTTCTGATCACCCTCTGCGGCGCCGGTCTCAAATCGGATCACTGATCCAAAAGAAGCAGAACAGCAAAAAAGGCGGCAGATGCCGCCTTTTTCAGTGGTCTCATGTCCTTACCAGCCAAAGTTTTCAAAGATGACCAGATTGCCGAGCTTTTCGGCTTTTTTCGCGTCTTCCGGCGTCCGGATGGTCCAGCTGACTTCCTGTACGCCGTAGATCTTCCGGCAGACCGCAAGCTCCGGAATGTTCCTTTCGGAGAAATCGTAGGCGATGAAATCCGGCTGCGCGATGAGGTTGGTAAACAGATGCTCGACCAGCATGAGATCAGGCTTCTTGCTGCCGCCGTGTTCAGGCTTCGTCATGGCCGTGGAGAGCTGTCCGCGCACGACCTCGGGACGGTTCTTCCGGAACCAGGCAACGGCCCGCGGATCGAAACTCTCGACAACGTAGTGCACGTTGTAGCGGTCGAGGAGTTCCATGGTCTTTTCCGAAAGCTCGCTGTAATTGCCGTCGGCGACCTTGAGTTCAACGATCATCGGCTCGGGACGGCCGTCGAAGAGTTTCAGCACATCCTCGAAGAGCGGAACGGTTTCTTCGGTATAATCGAGTTTCAGCTTCGGCAGATCCTCGGCCGTCAGATCTTCGATCACGGCGTCTGCGCCGCACATCCTGCCAAGCTTCGAGTCATGCACGACTGCAAGATTGCCGTCCTTCATGAGGTGGACGTCCAGCTCGACGCCGTAGCCGTGGTCAAGCGCGTCGCGGAAGGCGGCCAGGCTGTTTTCCGGCAGGCCTTTCCGGTGCAGGCCGCGGTGCGCGTAGCGGAACTTCTTCAGATATGACCAGTCGCTGCCTCTGCGGCACTGCAGGGCCAGCAGCAGTATCCCAACTGCGGGGACCACGACGAAAAGCAAGAACAGGAGGAGTATCTTCAGGACCTTCAGCATGGGTCCCACCCATTCCAGGCCGAGGGCGGCCATCAGCTGCTTTCTTCTGTCGAGGGCTTTCTTCTTCAGGGCTTTAGCTGCTTTTTTCTGTTTACTCATGTTCTTCCTCCTCAAGCTGTCCGGCCATCTCATCGATCAGGCGGAAAACGGTCTGCTCGATCTCACTGCCTTCGCTGTAGTCTGCCGGGACGATGAAATCCACGCGGTCATAGCGCAGCAGCCCTTCGGCCACCTCGCGGTCCGTGTGGTAGATCCCGATGGAATGGCCGCCGTTTTCCTTGGTCAGCTTCATGCAGGGGACGTCGGTCATGCCGTCCCCGATGTAGATCATCCGGGAGAAGGGCACGCGCTTTTCTTCTTCGGCCATGTGCTCGTTCAGGAGCTTGTCCTCGTTGATGTCCAGCACGCCCTTGTTGATGCGGTAGATGAACTGGGTCTTTGCGGTGTAGTTGACTGCCGTGGCCGGCCAGAAGGGGACGCCTTTTTCATTGTAGCAGAATGACGCGGCGTAGATCTTCTTGAACTCGCCCGCGATGGACGTTCCTTCGATGATCTCCTTGATGCCCGAAGAGATGCTGTAATGTTCGGCCTGGAGGCCTTTGGAAGCGGCATACGCGTTCACGCGGGAGAACCAGGTGCCGACGCCCGGGAAGAGCTCAACGTGGCGTCCGACATCGTTCAGCGTACCGCGCGTGACCAGCTGCTTGCCTTCCGAGAGGCGCAGCATCTCCAGCATGTAGGCCAGAATGCCGTCCATTTCATGCCGGATCGCGGTCTGGTTGCAGATGCTCCAGAATTCCTTCGCACTCATGCCGAGCCCGGGGATGAAGGCATATTCCTCCATGTCCCTGGGCGACAGGGTACGGTCGAAATCATACATCATGGCAAGGATCGGTTTTTCTTTCATGGTGTCACTCCGTAAGAAAAGAGGTCATGCACCGGTCGTTTCTTCGGGACCGGACGCAGAAACTTCGGAGCCGCCTTCGAAGAACTCGGCACCGGGTTCGGCAGCTTCGGCAGGGGCTTTTTCGATCTCGTCGTCGAGCAGGACGACGTCTCCTTCGGTCTCTTTCGCGCTGTCTTCCAGATGCAGGGTCTCCTGGACTTTCTTTTTCGCCTTGCGGAAACGGATGATCAGGAAAGCGCTGACGGCGATGACGACGCCGACGATGGCTTCGATCGTGGCACTCATGACCGCCACGTCGATATAAAGCGGGATCATTCTCATGGTTCAGATGCTCCTTACTGTTTTTTATTGGTCAGACGCCCGATGAGGTAGCGGGCGCCGTACAGTCCGTGGGTCCCGGTGTGATAGAAGTAGTTTTCGCGCAGTTCCTGCGCCTTCTCATCCGAATGGCCTTCGGCCAGCAGCGCGGCAGCGACCGTGTCCGCAGATGCCGCTTCGGACTTTTCGATGGCTTTGCCGAGGATGCTCCGGAGGCGGATCTCCTGCGGAACGATGCCGACTGCTTCCCAGTTCGGATTTTCAACTTTCATCTTCGTATTCACGAACATGACCGGCTTGCCGGTGGCGAGGCCGAATTCGATGCCGATGCCCGACCAGTCGGTGATCAGCAGATCCGAGGAATATACGGAGGAACCGGAGGAGAAGTCATATTCGAAGACCAGGCGTTCGCCTTCTTCGGCAGACCAGCGCTCTTTCAGAAGCTGCAGCCGGTCGGGCCAGCGCTTTGCGTATTCGGGATGCGGCCGGACGATCACCTTGTATCCTGCGCCGTAAAGGCTGCGGATGAGGTCATCCGCGCAGGAATCGAGAAGGTTGTCCTCCTGCCAGCTCGGCGCGATCAGGATCTGTGCGGGACCTTCCGTTCTCGGCGGCAGCGAGCGGTAGCCTTCGACGAGGTCGTCCATCAGCGGATAGCCGAATTCGACCAGCGTTTTTTCTTTCGTGCCGTAAAGCTTTTCGGTCGCCCGGACTTCGTCCTTAATGTGCGGGCCGGTCATGAAGACCGTATCGAAATGATCCAGGGCGTGGTCACGGAAGCCCATGTGCGCGCTGGAAGGGTCGTGCGGCACGAAGACATACTCAATGTCCTTCTTCATCAGCGAGCGCTTCAGATAGAAGTTGTCCAGGTCCGGCGTGGTCATGACGCAGATGTCGCATTCGAGGCGCATCATCAGGGTCACCATTTTCCTGACGGAAACGTAGTACGGCAGGATGCGCGGCTCGCTCTTCGCGAGCTCGAAGATCTGATCCTTCGGGTCGTTGGTGACGTAATGGATGCGCACGCTCGTCTTTTTCAGCAGGGTCTCGATGATGTCCTTATAGTAGCGGTAGAATCCGCTGCGCTCGGAATAGAAGACCAGGTGCTTGTTATTGATGCTGAAGAAGCGCTTGTAGTCGGCTTTTTCGCGGGCCTTGTCCTCCTTGGAGATGACCTGCCCGGCATTCAGCGATTCCAGGGCGGCGAGCGCCTGCCGGCTCGCTTCGAGCTCCTCATAGTCGACGTATTTCTTCGGCGGGATCGCGAGATTCAGGAGATACAGCTGGAGGATGGCCAGAAGGTTGCTGGCGATCCAGTACAGGCCGATGCCGCCCGGAACGAAGAAGCCGAGGAAGAGCGAAAGGCCGACGGAGAAGATCGACATGCCCCACTGGTTCAGTTTGCTCTGTTCGTGCTGCAGAACGTTGGAACGGTTCTGCGCGATGCAGAGGGCGGCAGCGGAAAGTGCGGCAATGAAGGGGATGACGAGCATCTTTCCGAGAGCTTCGGAGGGGACGAGCGTCAGGTCAAAACCCAGGAAATGCATTTCCTGACCGCCGGCGATCCGCGCACGGATGACGGCCACGACGCCCATCAGGATGACGATCTGCAGGAACAGCGGGACCAGGCTGGCCATCGGGTGATAGCCCTTCTCCTTGTACATCTTTGCCTGTTCCTCGGCGATCGTGTCCGCATCGCCGTAATACTTCGCCTTGATGCGGTTCACCGCGGGCTGGATCTCCACCATCTTGATGGAGTTTTTCTGCACCCAGACCGAGATCGGGAGCAGAATGATCTTGGATATTAACGTAAACAGCAGGATGGCCCAGCCGTAATTCATCAGAAAGCCGTAGCACCAGTCCATGACGGCGCCGAGAGGGACGGCGATCCATTCGGAAATTCTTTCCATGGTCTTCCCTTTGCAGTATAACTTGATTTTGCCCAAAAATTATAGCACTTTATTCTCTTCTTGTCCACAGCGGCGAAGAGCAATTTGTCCGGGCTCCGGGCATAGTTTTTCCGCCAATTTCGCGGGAAGTCTTGTCATTTTTGGCCGCGGTGTGCTAAACTAGGCAGGAACAGACAGCAATACAGTTTGAGGAGCATCGCAATGGGAAGCCTCGGGAGGAAACGTCTCTGGCTGCTGGATATGGACGGTACGCTCTACCTCGGGGACAGCCTGTTTCCGGGTACGATAAAGTTCCTGCGGACCATCCGGGAGACCGGCGGCAGATATATTTTCATGAGCAACAATTCCTCGCGGGGAACGGATGCGTACATCACCAGGCTGAGACGCTTCGGGATCCTGGCTTCGCCGGAGGATTTTCTGACCAGCGCGGACGCTGCAGTCGATCTGCTCCGGCGGGAACAGCCGGGAAAGCGGGGCTTCGTGGTCGGCACGGCTTCGTTTATCGGACAGCTGCAGATCGCCGGCTTTACGGTGAGTGAAGACAACTGGCAGGAGGCAGATTATCTGCTGGTGGGGTTTGACCGTGAACTGACCTACCGGAAGCTGGAAGATACCTGCCGGCTTCTGGCCGCCAAACCGGACATTCCCTACTACGCAACGAACCCGGACTGGGTCTGCCCCACGGAATTCGGTTCGGTCCCCGACTGCGGCAGCATATGTGAAATGCTGTTCAGGGCAAGCGGAAAGCGGCCGCGCTTTATCGGGAAGCCGGAAAAATACATGCCCGAACTCGCCGTCAGGCGGCTGGGATACCGCCGTGAGGAAACGGTGCTGGTCGGCGACCGCATCTATACGGACATTGCCTGCGGCGCAAATGCAGGGATAGACAGCGTTTTTGTCCTGAGCGGGGAAGGCGTCCCGGAGGATATCGAACGTTTCGGTGTTTCACCGACCTGGATCTATCCGTCCGTTGCCGAGATCACCGACGCGATCATGGAAGAACATAACACTGAGCAGTGAAGTATATGCGGCAGGGCACGTGAGAGCGCGCCTGCGCGGAAGGAGCAAGACATGAAACTGAATTACAAACGCACGATCCTGGTGGGCTTTGCCTTTTTCCTGATCTGCGCATTCTGGCAGGCGTACGACAATACGATCCCGCTGATCCTGACGAACAAGTTCGGCATGAAGCAGACCTGGTCCGGCGTCATCATGGCGCTCGACAACATCCTGGCCCTGTTCATGCTGCCGATGTTCGGCGCGATCTCGGATAAGCTCAAGAGCCGCTACGGACGGCGCACGCCGTTCATCGTGAGCGGCACGATCCTGGCAGCCGTCATGCTGATCGCGATCTCCTTCGTGGACGCGGCGCAGCTGAAGAAACTGAAGGAAGTGTCGGCGATCGACGATCCCGCTGCGCTCGCCGTGGTCTACGACGAAGAGCAGAATGCCGAACTGATGACGCCCGACGGCGACACCTTCGTCCTGAAGGACAAATATACGAAGGAAGCGTTCACTGCCATCACGTCGCAGGTCACGAAGGACGGGAAGCTGAAGACGAACCAGGAATATACGAATTACGTCGTTCCGGCAAGACAGGCCTACGCAAGGGGCGTTACGGCATCGTCGCCGCTTACCCTGGTCCTGTTCATCATCATCCTGCTGATCATGCTGCTCAGCATGTCGATCTTCCGCAGCCCTGCGGTCGCGCTGATGCCTGACGTGACCATCAAGCCGCTCCGCTCCAAGGCAAATGCCATCATCAACCTGATGGGGACGGCCGGCGGCATCCTGGTCCTCGGCCTCGGCATGGTGTTCTCCACCGGCTCGGTCAAGAATTCCATGATGAGCTACATGATGTATTTTGCGGTCGTCGCCGGCCTCATGCTGCTTTCGCTTCTCGTTTTCCGCCTGACGGTAAAAGAGCCGGCCTGGGCGCAGGAGATGCGAGAAGACAGCGTGAAGTACGGTGTTGAAGAATCGATCGAAGCGGCCAATGAAAACGACCGTGGCCTGTCAAAGGCAGAGGTCCGCTCGCTCCTGTTCATCCTGGGGTCCATCGTGCTGTGGTTCTTCGGCTACAATGCCGTGACGAGCAAGTATTCGGTCTATGCCACGAACATCCTGCACAAGGACTACAACCTGACGCTGATGATCGCACAGGGCGCGGCCATCGTTGCCTATCTGCCCGTCGGCATCATTGCTTCGAAGATCGGCCGAAAGAAGACGATCCTTGCCGGCGTCGTCATGCTGACGGTCGCGTTCGGCGCTGCGGCGCTCATGAATTCCGACAGCCCGACCATGCTGATGAACGTGCTCTTTGCCCTGGCCGGCATTGCCTGGGCGACCATCAACGTGAACTCCTTCCCGATGGTCGTGGAACTGGCGAGCGGCGGAAACATCGGCAAGTATACCGGCTTCTACTACACCGCCTCAATGGCGGCGCAGGTCGCCACGCCCATGGTGAGCGGCTTCCTGATGGATAAGTTCGGCATGCGCATCCTCTTCCCGTACGCGGCGATATTCGTCGGACTCGCATTCATCACCATGCTCTTCGTAAAGCACGGCGATTCCAAGCCGGAAGCGAAGAAGGGCCTCGAAGCGCTGGAAGGCGTCGACGACTGAGAAGAAAACGCTGATAATATTGAAAAAGGATCGGAGACAGGCAGATGATTACCGTACGCGAAGTCTCTTCAAAGCGCGATCAGCGCGAATTCCTGAATTTTCCGCTCCGGCTGTATGAGAACGAGCCCAACTTCGTCCCGCCGCTTTACGGCGACGAGAAGAAGATCTTCCGGCCTGACTATATCTATTACGATACCAGCGAGGCGGTCTATTTCCTTGCGGAGGAAGACGGGAAGACAGTCGGCCGCATTTCCGGCATTCTGCAGAAGGCCAGCAACGAAAAGCGCGGAGAGAAACGCATCCGCTTCACCCGCTTTGATGCGGTCGACAGGCAGGAGGTCGCCGATGCCCTCTTCAAAGCCGTGGAAGACTGGGGACGGTCAAAAGGCATGACCGAGATCTGCGGGCCGCTCGGCTTTTCGGACCTGGAGCGGGAAGGCCTTCTGGTCGAAGGGTTTGAATACCTCGCGACTTTCGAAGAACAGTACAATTATGCGTACTACGGCAGACTGATCGAAGGCTGCGGCTACGTGAAGGAGATCGACTGGACGGAGAGCCGCCTGAAGCCGGATCCCGCGTACGCCGAACAGATAGAACGGCTCGCGGCCAAGTACATGGAACGCTACAGGCTCCATTGGGGACAGGCGAAGAATACGTCGGATTTCATCAATAAGTACGGCGGCAAATTCTTCGAACTGATCGACAAAAGCTACGCGAAGCTCTACGGCACCGTAGATCTTACGAATGGCATGAAAGACATGCTGATCAGCAATTTCAAACTGGTCATCAAGCTGGACTACGTCGGCATCCTCCTGGACGAAAACGAAGCCCCGGTCGCGATGGGGCTGTGCTTTCCGGCGATGGCCGGCGCCCTGGTCGGCTCGGGCGGGCACCTGTATCCCCTGACCTTGGTGAAACTCCTGTACGCCATCAATCATCCGAAGGTCATCGACCTCGCGCTGATCGGCGTCGATCCCGAGTGGGCGAACCGCGGTGTCAGCGTCATCATCATCGATCTGCTGAATCACATGATGGCGGAGAAGAACATCGAATACGCGGAGACGAACCTGAATCTGGAGGACAATCACGCGATCAACAACCTCTGGAAACGTTTTGACCGCTTTCAGCACAAGCGCCGCCGCAGCTACGTAAAGAAGCTGTAACCGGAAATGCAAAATACGAAAACGCCCGCGCAGAGCGGGCGTTTTTCATGCTGCGGAATTGATGAATCAGGCTTATTCCAGCGGCAGGCGGATGGTGACGGTCGTGCCTTCGCCGGGGATGGAGCTGACCTCGAGGCTGCCTTTGCACATGTACTGCAGGCGTTCCCGGACGTTGCCCATGCCGATGTGGGTGCTTTCTCCGCTGGGGGCGGATCTTACGTCAAAGCCGGGACCGTTGTCGATGACGCTGACGACCGCGCTGTCCCCTTCCTTCCGGCTGCGGATCAGGATGCTCCGGTTCGGCTTGTCGCTCATCAGCACCCCGTGCTTGATGGCGTTTTCCACGATCGGCTGGAGGCTCAGCGGCGGCAGTTCGAAATCCATGAAATCGAGGTCGTATTCCACGGAAAAGCGTCCGTTGAAGCGGCCGACCAGAATGTCCGCGTAGGCCTTCGTGCAGTACAGCTCATCCGTGAAACTGACGGGCTCGGAGGCGGAGAGGGCGCCGATGTTCATCTTGAGATAGGTCATGAAATCGCGGATCAGGGTCCGGGCCTGCTCGGGATCCTTCTGGGTAAGCAGATAGGCCGTGTTCATCGTGTTGTAGATGAAGTGCGGCTGGATCTGCTCCGTCAGGATATTCATCTTAAGGTCGGAAAGTTCCTTTGTCTGCTGTTCGAGCTTTTCCTCCTGGTCCGAAATGATGAACATGTAGAGGAAGAGGCCGGTCAGGATCGAGGCAAAGACGACGATGTAGACCCCGTAGATGAACAGCTGGATGATCATGGCCGTGATCGGAAAGAGGATGAAGACCCAGAAGGCGAAGCGCTCCTTGCGGGAAAGGCGGCCGTGCTCGCGGCTGAGCAGAACGGCGTTCAGCAGCATGATCGCAGCGGGCATGAGATAGGCGAGCGGGTAGCCTGCACTGCGGTGATAAACGTTGCTTTCGTCGATGACATAAAGAAATCCTGAGAACTGCGAGACCGTGACCAGGAGGACGTGGGCAAGGAACATGCCCGCGAAGCTGATCCGCAGGGCTTTTCTGTTTTTATCCGGATCCAGCAGGGACAGATAATAACGGGCGGCGATATAGGTCAGCAGGCAGGAGACCGTCATTTCCAGATAGTTGGCGACGATCAGAATGGCGCGCGAAGCCGCGCCGGGCAGGCCTCTGAAAAGCTGGCCGACCATGTTGGACATGGCAAAGACAAGCAGGGAAGCAAAGAAAAGGGTAAAATAACGGGAAACGCGCGGATTGCTGCGGAAGATCATCCGCACCTGGAAGATGCCGAGAAGGCAGAGGAAAATACCCGCCAGCGCGATGCTGAGGTTGATCAGGGAAAGATTGGCCTGCGAAATGCCGGTGAGGGCAGGATCGGTTCCCACGGTGGCTCCTTTCCCTTACGGCTGCAGTCCCGCGACCGGGAAGCGCAGATGGTTCATTTCGTGCAGAAAGTCGTCCGGCGACATGGGCTTGATGACATAGCCGCTCACGTGCAGGCTGAAGGCCTCCTTCATGAATTCGGGATGGCCGGTCAGGAAAATGATGTTGACGTCGGGACAGACCGCAGCAAGATCCCTGGCGAGATCGAGCCCGCTCTCCCGGAAAAGGTCGATGTCGAGGAAAGCCACGTCCACGCGTTTCTTTGCCGCAAAAGCAAGCGTGCTCCGGCTGTCCGGAAAGCCTCGGACCTCGCAGGTGGGGGCCAGTTCCTGCATCATGGGGACGTTGACCTCCAGCGAGATCGGTTCGTCGTCCACCAGGATGACGACCGGTGTTTCCGGAGCGGGATGAAGCAGAACGTCGGGATCTACGCCGAAGCGCTTCGCCATTTTGACGATCAGGTCGTCATCCGGAAAACGGATACCTTTCTCCCAGCGGGAGATGGTCGCCTGATTAACGTACAGGAAATCAGCCAGATCCTTTTGAGACATCCGGCTTTCGATGCGCAGCTGGGTGATGCGTTCGCCCAAAGTTCCGGTGATCGCCATCTGAACAGCTCCTTTCCATAATAAGACAGCAAATATATTACCACTTTTTTTTGTGTAGGAAAAGCAAAAATCATAAAAAAGATACAGAGAAAATCCCGCAGGACGCAAGGAATGGCTTTATTGATCCGTCGGAATGATGTATGATAAGACTGAAGGAGCCGTAATGATGAAACACAGAGCAACAGCCTTAACGATCCTGATGATCCTTCTGCTTTTCCTCCTGCCGCTCAGGGCAGGGGCGGAGAGCGGTGCGGCTGCGTCTGCCTCCGGAGAGGAGAACACGGCAGAGGAAACGCATGCCTTTCCGGAAAACGGGATCCCGGTCCTAACGCTGACGATCGATCCTGAGGAGTATCAGAAGGTCGTCAGCAGCTACCGCCATGAGTACCGGGCGGAAAACGGCAGCATCAGGCTCGACGTTCCGGACGGCTGGACAAGCGAATACGGCGAAGCGGACGGAGAAACGCTCGGCAGGGAGCTCCCTCTTGCCTACATCCGCGGCCGCGGCAACTCGACCTGGCTGGAAGATAAGAAACCGTACCGGTTCAGGCTTGCGGAGAGTGCGGACATTTTCGGGATGGGGGCAAACGAACATTGGGTGCTTCTTGCCAATGCCAAGGACGACAGCCTGCTGCGGAATCGGATTGCCGCCTGTGTCGGCGATGCACTCGGACTCGCCTTTACGCCGAAATTCGTTCCCGTGGACCTGGTCGTCAACGGTGAGTACCAGGGCAGTTATCTGCTTGGTGAACAGGTGCGGATCGGTGAGAACCGCATTGAGATCGACAAGATCAAGAAGAGCCAGACCGGGCTCCCGGAGATCAGCGGCGGGTATCTTCTGGCCATGTCACCGTCCGAAAAAGATACGGATGCGGGCAAATTCACCCTGAAGAGCGGGATGTCCTTCCTGGTGGAAGAGCCGGAACTCGATGAATACGGCGAGCCGCAGCAGGCGGCGCTGGAAGCGCAGAAGGATTACATCGTAAAGTACATGCAGTCGGTCGAGGATGCCGTCTTCGGCGAGGACTTCCGAAACGCAGAGGGCGCGGCAGTCAGCGAACTGATGGATCTGGAATCCGCCGCGAAATACTGGTGGGTACAGTGCTTTGCCTATAACGACGACGGCTTTGATTCCACGAGCACATATTTGTACAAGGAAAGAGACGGGAAACTGTTCTGGGGGCCGCTTTGGGATTTTGACCGCTCATTCTGGATAAACGGGGGCGCAAATTTCCTGAATAACGCGAAGATGCCCTGGCTGGACCATCTGCGGGCAAACGATCCCGAATATCAGCAGATACTGAGGGCTGCCTGGGAGGAACTGCAGGATATCCTTGAGGAAGTGATCCGGGAAGGCGGCGTGCTGGACCGTTATCGGGAAGAGATCAGGCTCTCCTGGGAGCAAGATCATGAACTTTGGCAAGATCATGAACTTTGGCGGGGAGCGCCGCGGGATGACGGTGAACTGGACAGGACCGTTGAAAGCATCCGCGGAAACATCAGAGAAAGAAGAGAAGCGATTGGGGCGGTCATTGATACGGGACTCGCCAGGGTCTTTGCGGAGGTGACGTTTGTGGACGGTGAACAGGTCCTTGCCCGAAAAACCGTCTATGCCGGAGAAAGCCTGTCTGCCGGAGATTTCCCGGAGGCGGAGGAAAAGGAAGGTTTTGCATTTCTGGGATGGACTGACGGAAACGGACAGGAATTCGGCAGAGACAGCCGCGTCTTCTCGGACATGACAGTCCTTGCCGCATACCGGGAAAAAGAAACGGCACCGGAAACGAAGCCGGCGCCGCAGGAGGCGGACGGTACGGACTCTGCCGGCTGGATCATCGCCGCGGGCGCAGTATCAGTACTCATTGCCGGAGCTGCAGCATCGGTCCTGCGCGGACGCAGGAAAATGGACAAATCGTAAAAAAAACCGTAAAAATATACAATAATGACTTTGCATAACGGCATGATGCCGGTTTATTCCGGTGCTATGCCGTTATTATGCCGTTATTATGCCGATTGACGCAGAGGGCTTGAAAAACCGCGGCGTTTAGTCCATAATATCATCATCCAAAGGGAGGTCTCCGGTCCCGCAGACGGAAAGCCTGAAGGGACGGAGATGAATAAAGGAGGAAAACGGAATGTCAGAAGCAACTGTAAAACCCATTGTAGACCTTATCTACAGTATTCTGGGCCCTGTCCTTGCCATCGTCGGTGCGGCGGGAACCATCTACTGTGTGGTTCTGGGCGTCAAGTATGCGAAGGCAGAGGAACCGCAGGATCGTGAAAAAGCCAAATCCGCACTGAAGAATGCGATCATTGGTTTCATTCTGATCTTCGTGCTTATCTTCGCACTGCGTCAGTTCATGCCGATCATGAAGAACTGGCTGGCTCAGAACGCCGGTGTCCAGCTCTGATCAACAGAGTTCTGCGTACGAAAGAAACTGTTTCAAGGGGACGCTGCCCGGTACCCGGGAACCCCTTTTTCCTGCTGTGGCGCGGGTCCTTTCCTGAAGGTCCGCGCCGCAGAAGGGCAGCCGAAGAATGCCCGGCACGCCGGACATGCGGGAAGTGCCGGTGAAGAATCGTATTTGACAAGGAGGAATCATGGCAGATTCCGGAACTGAAAAAGAAATGACCTGCGGAGAATATCTGAGCAGCCAGCGCGACAGGCTCGCCGGGATCGGTGACCTGAGCACGCCCGGCGCAGCCCGGAAAGCGGAAGAATGTCTCGCCAATATCTACGCAGTAAGCTATCAGATGAATTTTGAAAGAAGAGAGCCGCCCTCTCCGCACCGCGGCCCGGCCGAGCACGAAGCGCTTGACCGGGAACTTGTCGCGGAGCTTTCGGACGGCCTTAGACATAAAGCCCGCGCGTTCGATGGGATCACGGACGATCCCCGGCGCCTTGGTCAGGCGGTAAACTGTGCCGGCAAAGGCAACGGCTTTTCGCTGATCGAGATGGTTAACACGGCTTTTCTTGCCGGGAGAACGCAGACAGGGCAGAAAAATGCGCCGGAGGCTCAGCCAAAGGCTGAAAAACACCCCGCCCCCGCAGGGCAGGTCCTGTAGGGGAAAGGAGGATCAATGAAGAAAATGAAGATGAGGAAACTTATTTCACTGCTGCTTCTGCTGGCGATGCTGGCCGGAGATTTTCTGATGCCCGCAGCCCGGAGCGTCCTCGCTTCCGACGGAGCCGTGGCGACGGCTGCGCCGCCTGCCGGAACTGACGAATCCCTGCCGGACGCGAGCGGCGAACCCGTTGTGGGACCCGAACAGGACTCAAGCATAGCGGTCCGCCAGCAGACGGTTTATTACTGGCACAAGGGTTTGCCGCCGCAGGACGGAAATGAATACCGGGTGCTGATGTGCTGGGATGATAAATATTACATGCACGTCGACTCAAAGTTCCTGACCTTCATCAGCAGAAAAGGCGGATCCAATTACTATCCCATCACAAGCAGCTATTCCGGCGCCGGCCTCTCCAACAGTGAATGGCACGGCAAAGCGGCAAACGGATGTCCGGAGGGGAAGTATCATATCGAGGTCGGTTATCCCACGAACGAGGCCGGCCTACTTTCCGATCTGGACTTTGATTACAATGTTCTTAAATCAACAGGTTCGGCTGTCAGCTTCACCATGCCGAATCTTCCGGTCATGAAGCGTCTTGCAAAGGAAAAACCGGACCCGCTCAGCGGATGGACTCAGGATATGCTGGCAGACCGCGTGCAGATCGGCGTCATACCGACGCAGGAAGACGTAGCGGGTTCGGACAGCACCATTTTTGCGGCCGATGAGATCAACTGGCTGGTGGGCTTCCGCACGATGGATTATACGGTCAAAAAAGGCAGTATTGTGGGGATCACATATGACAAGGACCAGAAGCGGGTGTTCAGCTGGTTCCTGTATCCCGTCAACTCCAAGACATATAACCGTTTTTCCGATCTGATTTACGGCTCCTTCAAAAACATGAAAAACGGTTCAAGTCCTTCGGATTTCCTGAATAAGAACGAATCCGCAACGGTCTGGTATGTCAGTATTCAGGACTGGAGAACGGACGGGAAACCCGTATTTACGGAAAGAGGTTTCCGCGTGGAAACGGGGCGTGTCAGCGACAGCTTTGACGACGCCAGATATCTGAGGCAGCTGATAGGTACGGAAGCGAATATTGAACTCGGGCACAGCGGAGGGATCTTTGCCAGCTACGGAAACCGGGATCTCAGTACGTATTATAACGTGGGGGCGTGGCACAGTGCCGACTACGAGACCCGAAGCAAATTTGCTTTTGACATCTATTATGCCGAGCCGAACCTCATGTATTTCCTGAAATCGGATATCACGGTAGAAAACGGACAGACCCAGAATCTGGACGGCCCGCTGGTCATTGAGGAAGGAACGAAGATCATCGTGAAAAACGGCGGCGTGCTGAGCCTGACTGACTGGATCGTCAATCAGGGCGAGATCCTGATCGAACCGGGCGGAACCATGATCCTGCAGCAGAATACGACGGCGAACGGCTATACGCGCAACTGCGCGGTGATCAGCAACAATATTAAGCAGACAGCGGCCGGCCGGGTCGCCTGCGACGGCAATATCATCATCATGCCGAACTGTACGCTGGCTGCCGGCGGCATTTACGGTTTTCAGTTCGGGGAAGGCGCCCAGGTCGCCAACTACGGCCAGATGGTAAGCGAAATCTGGGATATCTATACGGATTATACCGTAGAAGGGCGGAATCCCGACAGCTACCTGTATATCGGCTATTCGATGAACGATACGGGCTTCGGACTGGTTCCGGAGGGGCACCACGACATATACGGACTTAAGTATCTGTCAACTTATCAGTCGAGTGTCTACAACACTCCGATAAATGCTCTTTACAACGGAACCAGACAAAGATTCAACCTTCAGACGGAAGTGCATACGATGCCTCTGCGCAGAGGCAGAGTCGCAAAATGATGCCTGACTTCATCCCAGTCTTCTGCAAGGGAGGCCGGCACGGCCTGAGACAGCAGCGAAAGAAAGCCGGAAGAGTACGGGACGAGAGTAAGAGGAAAGAGGATATGAGAGATGAGAGATAGAAGAAGGATCATGACGGGGGCGGGAGCGGCCTTACTGCTGCTGGTTCTTGTGCTGTGCCTTCCGCTCAGAGCGGCTGCTTCCAATATCGATTACTCCGGCGAACTGGATCCGCAGACGAATGAACCGGTTGGGAAAGACGATCCGGAGACCGGACCGGCATCCGGAAGAGTAGAGCTTTCCTCAAGCATGTATTATGACTGGAAGACGCACGACTTCGTATTTCCGGTCAGCAATACCGTGAATGAGATCCATTGCAGCGCAGCGGACGGCATGATCGTGGATAAGACCGTAACGCTTTCAACCGGGGCTGACAGTTCCATCGTCGTCTACCGGAACGGCAGCGAATATACGGGGAACCTGTCAACGATCAAAGATACCGGTGATTATGTCGTCGTCTCGCAGCAGGCGGGCGACAAGGTACGGGTCATGTCCTTCACCATCGTCGGCAAGACCACGAATGCGATCTCCGTGTTCTCCCCGCCCGACGGCTTTTATCTGACTTCCGTGACCCGCGACGGCGAAGAGGTCTATTTTGACCGCTACAACGCAAGAATGGAACTGGAAGGCCAATACCACGTTGAATACGAATGCATAGCGACGGACATCGTCTACACGCTGGATACGGCCATCGACCGTACGCCGCCTGTGCTGACGTTCGAAGGACGGATCAACGAGGAATGGCAGGTACGCAGTGCGCTGAAGTTTTCCGGATTCGAGAAAGACGGCAGCATCGTTCTTACCCGCGCCGGCGTTCAGGTGGCGCCGGAGATCAACGCAGACGGGACCGGTGCGGTATATGACAGCGGCAACTACGTCATGCAGGTCTTCGATGCCGCCGGCAACATGTCGGAATACCGTTTCGTCATTCTGAGCTACTTCACCGTAAGCAGCCTGATCTTCATCGCACTTGCCATCGTGATCCTGGTCAGCGTCTGCGTATATATCCTGATCAAACGGAAAAACCTGAGGATCGGATAAGATATGAAATCGTTACGAAAGGAGGGGAAGAACCTTGCTGGACGGTTTATGGAATACAATAAGTGACTGGATGGGATCGACTTTCAGCTCTTTGCTGGAAGGCATCCTGAATGCAACGCTCTTCAAGCTCTTTTACCATATTGAAGCGGCTCTGTGCCGGATCATCGGCATCCTGACCGAACTTTTCGAAGTCTTTGCCGGGCTGGAACAGGCAAGCTACGACGGGAAAAGCAATTACCTGATCAACATTTTCTTCTCCAATAAGGCCATCAGCAACATCTACTGGGCGATGGCTCTTATCGGCATTGCCCTGACATTCGGCTTTACGATCTGGGCAGTGATCAAGAAGATGTTTGACGGTTCCGGGAAGCACCAGGAATCACAAGGCCAGATCCTGACTTCAGGCCTCAGAAGCATTTTCCTGATCCTCGGCCTTACGCTGATCATGACGGTCGTGATCAACGGGACAAACATCCTGATGCAGCAGATCGATTACATTTTCAACAATGCCTACCATCTGGATCAGCCGGAGGAGAGGACCTTCACGGGAGAGGAATATGCTGCGATGGGAAGGGTGCTTGTCACCATAGGCAACCACTCACTTGTCTCGGCCAAGAATAACCGATACAACCTGAACGTCTGTTACAATACGATAAAGGATGATCTGGCCCTCCTGCAGCGGCAGGGGGTATTCGATTATTCCTATTATAAGACGGATGACAAGGGGAACGAAGTCGAAACCTGGCAATCGGTCCTTGCCCAGATCGCCAAGGCGGGCAATCTGAATCGGGACGTCAAGGTGGATATCTACAATGAAGACGTGGCTAACAGCATCCTGCATGCCATGGAATATCTGGAGAGCAACGGTGTGATAACACCGGAGGAGAAAGTCAGCCGGACCTGGTCTTCAGATGAAAAGGTCCATCTGGACCGCATGATTTTCCTGATGGGAACGCTGCATGCGGCAAAGAACCCCGCCTATAATGAATCGCCTTCGCTTGACGATGCCCTCCGCGGCCCGTATCTGTACAATAAGTCGCGCAGCATCTACAACATGAACCATGTCAATGAAGATTTCGATATCGGCTTTCCGACCGAATATATCGTCGTGCTGATCGCAGCGGTCGCACTGATCTTCGACCTGCTGACGATCATCCTGAACTGCATTGCCAGGATCTTCAACCTGCTGTTCCTGTACATCATCGCTCCGCCGGTCATAGCGGCTTCACCGCTCGATAACGGCGGCAAGTTCAAACAGTGGACGACCGCTTTCCTGGTCCAGGCGCTGAGCGTTTTCGGCACGGTCATCGCGATGCGGCTCCTTCTGATCTATCTGCCCATCGTCATGAGCCCTCAGCTGGAACTGTTCGACGCCAAGAAACAGCCTCTTCTCAACCAGCTCGCGAAATTCGTACTGGTCTACGGCGGTTTTGAAGTGGCCAAGAAGGCAACAGCCCTGCTGACCGGTATCCTGGCTGACAGCGCCGGCTGGCAGTCCATCTCCGCAGGCGACATGAGCTCTTCGGCTGGCAAGGCCATCGGCAAGGTCGCCGGTACGGTCGCCGGCGCCGGCAAACTGGCCGGCAAGAGCGCCCTGGGGGTTACCGGATTCGTTGCAGCTCCTCTTACGAATACGATATCACGGCCGTTTAAGGCCTGGGCCAATCTCGGCAAAGGCGGCGGAAGCGGCTCCGGAGGCGGCGGCGGAAACGGCAGCGGTGCCTCCGGAAACGCAGGCGGACCCCCCAAAACCGACGACTTCAAGAATAACCCTCCGGCCAACCCGAATCCGGCTCCTCCGCCCCTTCCGCAGAATAATGCCAATCCCGGACCCGCTCCGGCCGATGACAACGCTGCCCAGAACAACTCCCTGAACAACTTCCGTCAGGGCGCGGGGATAGGCGGAGTAAACGGCGCCGCGTTCCGTGACGACATGGGACTGCCGAACAACAACCGCCCGCATCTCTGAGCCAGCATTGATCCCGGAAGGGATCCGGCAGCACTCTTAACGATCTGAACCTTGTTGATAAGGAAAAAACAAGATGCAAAGACTGATACCGAATAAAACGAAAGTAAGCGTGGAACTGTTCCGCGGTGTAACGATCGGGGATGTGATCGTCGGCGGCATCGGCATGCTCATGCTGGTACTGGTGATCATTTCCAACCTGCCCTTCAAACTGGGCTTTTCGATCATCGTCGTCGCCCTGACTGCCCTGCTGCTCATCCGCCTCGACGACCAGCCGAACTATGTCTATCTGCTTCATATCCTGAGTTTCCTGGGCTATAAGCGGCACTTCGGCAGGCGGAGCAGTGTTCTGACAGGCGGTGAAGCGGACAAACCCGCGAAGTCCCGCACGCAGACGATCAAGGAACAGACGATCGCCAAAGGGCGCAAGGAACGCCGCAAGAAAGAAGATGCTCTGCTGAAGAGCAAGACGCTGAGCGACGAGGAGCGGGAAGAGATCCTGGCGCGGCGCGAAGAGGAAGACCGCGCGGCGGCCGAGAAAGCGGCAGCCGCAGCAGAATCATCCTTGAAGCGCGAATCGATGAGCGAGATCATCGCTTTCACCGGGATCCACGATAACTGTATCGAATATCTGGACGGCCAGTACTACGGCGCCGTCCTGCAGATCGATCCGGTGGAGTTCCGTTTCTTCAGCGAACACCGCCGCACGAATTCCATCGAGAACTGTTTCGGGCGCATTCTGCGTTCCCTGCATTCGAATTACTGTGCGAACATCGTCAAGCTGGAACAGCCGATCATGTACGACAGTTATCTGGCAAAGGAATACGCAAAGCTCCGGGATCTGGCTGACAGCTATGAAAATGCCATCCTGAGCGAAGAGGAACTGAAAGCGCGCGTCGAGGTCGAATATGACCGCATCAATGAGCTGCGGGCATACAGCAGTACGAACAAGGTCATCAATTCCTTCTTCTACCTGGTGCTGTTCGACAGTGACCGCCGCCAGCTGGAAAATCAGATCCGCGACGCGGCGAACCAGCTGACGAACGGTGAACTGACGGTGCGCCGCCTGGATGACAGAGGCCTTGCCGTTTTCCTGAAATATTCGAATCAGATCGACTTTGACGAGAGAGAAGTTGAGAAGATCGCAGCGGAAGATCTGGCAGCCTGGGCGCAGCCCGAGACGGTGGATATCCACGTGCGCAACGTTGAAGTCAACCACATCATCACCCATAACTTCCGGGTCGTGCATTATCCCACGCTGGTCGGCGATGCCTGGCTCGCGGGGGTC
Organism: uncultured Lachnospiraceae bacterium; assembly: GCA_902761665.1. Classification (GTDB taxonomy): domain Bacteria; phylum Bacillota; class Clostridia; order Lachnospirales; family Lachnospiraceae; genus UBA6987. The sequence continues at coordinate 59,144 of CACWLA010000009.1, forward strand.
ATGAGCATCCCGGGCACGAAGGTCGTGGTGAAATGCAGCCCGATGGACCGCGCAAGGTCCATCCGCAACATCGACCATTCCCTGACGGAACTGCGCGGCCAGTGGTCGTCCACCGGCATCGATTCCAAGCGGATGGAGATCGAGACGCACATCGCCACCCTGCAGGAACTGCTGGCAACGCTCCAGAGCGATACCGAAGCCCTGCTGGAATGCAATGTTTACGTAACGGCTTATGATATCGTAAGTTCGCGGAACAACCATAAGATCCCGCAGGATCAGTGGAGCGAACTGCCGGCCGTGTCGGAGATGAAAAAGAACATCCGCCGGACCTGGCAGGAGAGCGGCTTCCGTCTGAACAACATGGAATTCGATCAGGTCCAGGCCTTCATCGGTTCCCAGGTCAGTGCCTTCGACCCGATGGCCAAGGAAGGACGCGGCATCGCCAGCAACACCGTGGCAGCCTGCTATCCCTGGATCTTCTCGCATATTTCCGACGAGGGCGGCGTAAAACTCGGCGAGAGCGACGGCATCCCGGTCTTCATCGATTTCTTCCGCCGTGACGCCGAACGCGTGAACAGCAACATGGTGATCGTCGGTAAATCCGGTTCCGGTAAATCCTACGCGACCAAATCGCTGCTGACGAACCTGGCGGCTGAGGACGCGAAGATCTTCATCCTCGACCCTGAAAACGAATATACAGAACTGGCCCGCAATCTGCACGGCCAGGTCATTAACGTGGGCAATGCCCAGTACGGAAGGCTGAATCCCTTCCATATCATTACGGCGCTTGATGACGACGAAGCCGGCGAGAACGGCCCGAGCGGCAGTTACGCCACGCACCTGCAGTTCCTGGAGGAATTCTTCCGCCAGATCATGCCGGACTGCGAAAAGGACGCCATGGAGTATCTGAATACCCTGGTGGACCACATGTACCTGACCCGCGACATCACGGGTGATACGGATCTGTCGAAGCTCACGCCGCAGGACTATCCGGTCTTTGATGACCTTTATGACGAAGTCCTGCAGGAGTTCCAGAGCAGTGACAACCCCTTCACCCGCGACCTGCTGCGTTCGCTCATGAACTACATTGCGAAGTTCTCTTCGGGCGGCCGCAACGCGAACATCTGGAACGGGCCGAGCACGGTCACCACGGATGAGAACTTCACGGTCTTCAACTTCCAGTCGATGCTGGCGAACCGCAACCAGACAATTGCCAACGCGCAGATGCTGCTGGTGCTCAAATACATCGACAACGAGATCATCAAGAACCGGGACTACAATTTGAAATACAGGACGAACCGCAAGATCGTGGTCGTCATCGACGAAGCCCACGTCTTCATCGATTCGAAGTACCCGGTCGCATTGGATTTCATGTTCCAGCTGGCGAAGCGCATCCGGAAATACAACGGCATGCAGATCGTCATCACGCAGAACATCAAGGACTTCGTAGGTTCCGAAGAACTGGCCAGAAAGTCGACGGCCATCATCAACGCCTGCCAGTACAGCTTCATTTTCTCCCTGGCGCCGAACGACATGCAGGATCTGGTCCTGCTGTACGAGAAAGCCGGCGGCATCAACGAAAACGAACAGGAACAGATCGTGCAGGCACCGCGCGGACAGGCTTTCACCATCATGAGCCCGACCAGCCGTTCGACCTTCCGGGTGCAGACTTCGCCCGGCGTGGCGGACATGTTCGAACAGAACGGCTATGTGAGCCGTTACTTCAGCGGTCCGCAGGGCGAAGCCAACTGGGAAGATTTCGTCGGTGTCCACCGCGCTGCGCATGACGCTGCAGTCGCCGCCCTCGGCCGCAGCGAACACTTCCCGCTTTCGGTACCGGAGGAGGACGACTGGGCCGGCAGCAGCCGCGTTACGTTGAATGTATACGAAGAAGACGAATATGAGGAATACGCCCGCGAGCACGGCGGCGTAAGCCTGAACTATGCGGAACCCGAAGAGGAAGACGAAGACGATTTCTGGAACGAAAAGCCGGCAAGACCGGCACTGACCGCAAAGGAAGAACGCCCGGCGCAGACAGCCGGGATCGGTCTGGACAGCATGAGCAGTGCACAGACGGATATCTTCTCCAAGATCGCCTCTGCCCTCGGCCGCATGGCCGATGCTGCGGAACGGGGCGGTACGGAAGCAGTACCGTTAGCCGGTGCTTTCGCCGGGGCAGCTGCACAGTCCGTACAGGCAGAGACCGAGCGCGAACGCATGCTCCGCGAGAAGGAAGAAGAAATTCTGCGGATGCAGCAGGAACTGGAAGAGCGACTTCGTGCCCTTCGGGAAGGCCGCGTGGAAGATGTGCTTCAGCCTGAAGAGGAACCTGAGACCCGGGAAAAGGGCGAAGACTTCTACCACATTTCGGACGACGAAGAATACGGCGGCGAGGAAGACGGTGCACTTTCGGTGCTGTTTGACGACGGCAGTCTGTTCACCTCCGGATCCGACGACGACGATGACGATGAAGACGAAGACACGTCAGCAATCGGCGCAGACGGATGGCTTGACGAAGACGTTCCGGACGACACCGATGCCGAAGAGAACGAAAGCGAAGAGGATGAAGAGGATGAAGAGGAAGAAGAGGACGAAGGCGAAGAAGACGATGACGACGATTTCATGGCGTCCTTCTGCAGCTTTGCCGAAAGCCTCATGAAGATGTCGCCGTTTGAAAAGATGCAGGCGAACGGCAGCACGGTGTCGGAGATCACGCTGGACGACCTGAACCGCGAGATCGCAGCGCGCAGTGAGCGCATGCGGAAGATCCGGTCGGGCGGCAGCAATTGATGCGCTGTGGAGGAGCGAAAGCTTATGGATAACGCAGAAAAGAGAATTCGAAAAGGATGCTTCTCCGGAAGGGGACACATGCTGCGCAGGCTGATGTCTGTGCTGCTTGTGCTGGCGATGCTGTTCCAGCTGCTGCCGGACTCCGCGGTCAAAGCGGAGGCTTCTTCGGGCGGTACCGCAAAGGAGCTCGGCAAGTTCAGCAGGGTGGGCAACGGCAGGAACATGACCAACACCTATATCCTGGAGATCAGCAGCGGCACCAGAAACGGAGGCGGCGCGGCGGATAATGTTCTCTACTTTGCCGTCTACTATACGACGACGGACAATGTACAGCGCACGGCCATCCTGATCCCGACCGTGGATGCGCTCACCAACAGCTTTGAGCAAGCTGCAGGCTACGGCAACCGCAATTCCCGCATCGAAATGGTCCGGAACGTCTTCAACTACAGAAATCAGAATTACAATGAACGCCAGGCACTCGGTTCCGTACAGACCGACCAGCTCATATTCAAGGCGCAGGGGCAGGTAGTGTCTTTTGACAAGATCCAGATCTTCGGCAAGAAAACACAAACTGACAGCACATGGACCTGTCAGGCCATGCGCATCCATCAGGTGAATACCCTCTACGGTCTGGACATGGCGGGGTGGTATTCGAACAATTATTTCATTGACTTTGCCGGTGAAGTTGTCGCGGACGTCGTGATGAGCGACGGCAGCGGTATCTTTCGCTGGAACAACACCGGCGGATGCAAGACCATCACGGGACTTACCGACCGCAGCGGCGCTTCGGGCATGACGCTCATCAATAAACGGGACATGGAAAGTTTCAGACGCATGTACCCCAACATGAGAACCAGTATCGGACAGCAGCACAAAAGCCAGGAAACGAATACGATCGTCGTCCGGCTTGACCTGGCTGACCAGGCCGGCGCCGGACTGGAAGCGCTTGCCGGCTCGTACGCAGCAGGAAGCAACTCGAAGGTCAGTTCCCTGAAATTCTGTGAGAGCGCAGTGATCAGGGTCCGCTATACTGACACTTACGGGGTGATCCGTGAACTTTCACTGCCGTTCATGATCAACGCGCTGGGGCAGGTGGTCGAAGCGCTTGGCGACGTCCCCATCGCAGGATTTGCCCAGCAGGGCGATTCCATCGCGATCCCTTTGATGCTGCCGGATTTCGTGAACCTCAATTATATCGGACTGATCCTTGGTGAGAGCGAAGCGAGAGAAGCGTCGCAGATCATTCTGACGGATCCCTCCAATGCGATCCGCAACGACCGCATCAAGCGTTCCGAGAGTGACGACATCAACTATTCCTGCTTTGCGGTATACCGCGACGTCAGGACGACGGTTTCGATGGATGCGAACGGTGCAACGCTGCAGTACAGTTTTGATCCCGGCCCTAAGAACCCGGTGCAGTATTCCAGTTCCACTTCGATCAACGGCATCAATATTCCGACAAAGAGCCTGAAGTATATCACCCTTCAGGATTACAATCCCAATATCGTGCTGGGACCGGTCGACCGGCTTGACCGTTATCTTGTCACGGTCTATACCGATGACGTGGTCAATGCAGGCACGGCTGCCGATATCAAGATGCAGTTCCACTATCTCAGCCTGAAGGACAAGGAACTGGTCAGCGATACCTACACCATTAAGGACTATGTCCAGCAATTCTACGGCGAATGGGCCGGCAACATCAGCGAATTTGCCTATAAATACGGTTTCAGCCAGGGAAGCTCTGTTCAGTTCATGATCCCGCTCCAGGGCGTCCGCGAGTTCACGGATGTTTCGATCAAGGTGGAAGGCAATGACGAATGGCAGGTCGGCGGAATAACGATCGCCTATGTCACCTCCTATGAAGGCCGCACGGCGGTCTGGGAGGAAGTTGCCAGTAAGGAAGTCGATACAGCCAATCCGACCCAGCCGAAATATGCATCGCATCTTCGCTACAGACGTAAGGTTGAAACAGAAGCGACCTGCTTTACCCTCGGAAACATTCCGGGTCCTAAGAAACCGGTACCCGGTGATCCCGGCTGGGAAGCCGGTACGCTTATCCAGGATGATGGTGAATGGACCATCATCAACGGCGAAGGCGGCGATGTCATCAAGAAAGAAGATGTCGACTGGAGCCAGCTTAACCACTATATGACCTTTGCGGACACGCAGCAGAATCTGGGCTTCACCAAGGCAAGAGCGGTCTATACGGTCACCGTGAAAGTGGCCGGCGAGAAGGCAGCCACCGGGGCAGATCACAACCCGATCGATGACGACTGCGGAAGCGCAAACCTGTTCTATTTTCAGCTGATCTTTGAAAACGGTGCCAGCGGCGTAACGCTGGCAAACCAGCAGATCGTCGGTGACGCTTTCCGAACCGGGACTGAGGTAAGCTTTAAGATTTCCACAAGCCAGGACTACGGTGATCTGAGCTCCATCCTGGTCATCCCGGATGATCAGGACGGCAACAGCAATATCTATGATAAGCTGAAGATCGATTACATTCTTGTCTCCAAAGAGTCCGACGCAGCCCTGACGCCCAGCTGGGCAGCCAGAGGCACTGCTGATGACGGCCTTGGCTGGGTCGGCATCGAATACCGCGATCCGGGCGAAGTCGGTACGAAGAAGGGCTCCGAAGGCCGTACGCTTTCCGAGATCGCAACGACCTATCAGATCACGGAATCCGGCTATGCCGCCAAGCTCATGGTCGGCATAACGACAAGCACCTATGGCCAGACCACCCGGTATGACTATCAGGGGAATTCTGAAACGGTCATCGATCCGCAGTTTACGGGCGGCGTAAGCCTGTCCTTCTCGTACTTCAACCGTGAAGGACGCTTCAGAAGCTCGGAAGGCATCGATATCATCAAGCTGATGAATGAGTATACGGGCAGACCCGGCTCCCGTGTCAGGACCTATCAGGACGGTGATTCGGCCGTGACCGAAGAGGTCGATTTCTACGTCAGCGATCCGAATTACCAGTTCCGTGCCGGCAAGACGGACTACTTCTTCCTGACGGTGGACGATATCTGGCAGATCCTTGACATGACACTGGTCATCCGGAGCAGCGTCGTGACAAAGTGGAATATTTCCAATGTCAGCGTCTCACTGGTACGCAGCAGCGGCAAGCGCTTCATCAATGCCAACGGTGAGTACGATTACGGCTACAAGAAGGGAGAAGAGCCGAAACTCGTAGCTGTCTGGGACCGTGCGGAGGACCAGATCCTGTCGAAGGATGTTCAGACTTACCGCACGCTCCAGGAAAACTCCATTGCCGAACTGAACATTTCCTTTAAGGAAAATGAAGTTCCGCTGGATTCGTCGACAACGGCATGGGCTTCCGTTGTTCCGAAGGAACCGAACTCCAAGAACGATATCCTGAATCTGTATCTGTATCCGGAGACCGGCGAGGCCATCGCTCCGACGGATGAATATTCTCTGACGTCGGCGATCCGCTATACGGATATCACGAACAAACTGCCGATGCAGAGCTCGACCGGCGAGATGGCCGTCGGCAAAGACGCAAACGGTGAGACCATATTCTATGCAACGGGTATCAATGCAAGGAACATGGATTCCCTGGACGGCGTGGATGTACTTGCAAGTGCCCGCCGGACCCTTTCGGTGCCTATCCGCTACGGTATCCTGCAGCGGGTACGCAGCGGCGTGCTGATCGAAACGTATCTGCTGTCCGGTCATCCGAATGCTGCACTCGGCGGAACCCTCCATGCAAAAGACCGTACGGACAGCGCAAACGTACAGAGGGTCTTCCTGCAGATGCCGCTTACGCAGAGCGTGCAGAAACTGACGACGAACGACCGGGATCTGGCCGTTGCGCTGTACTTCAGGCCTTCTTATCCGGGCAGTCAGGAACTGCGGAGCAAATATGTCTATCTGACGGAACAAGGCTATAATCAGCTTCGGGCAGGCCAGCTCGTTGAGCTGCATTTCGACGTCGGCGAGATAGAAGAGATCACCGGCATCAACCTGATCAAAATCGGCAATCCGGAGATCGAAATCGAGCATCTTTACGCCGCAGATCAGCAGCCTGACCGGACGATCCTTTATGAACTGCATTCACAAAAAGGCGCAGTACCTTCCAGAACGCCTGTCATTGCCTCGGAAAACGGATACGTGACGCTGTTCACGATCCTCCTCCGTACGGCAGAAAATGAAGACACTGCGATGAGCGGTACCGACAGTCCGATCCGCATGACCGTTGGCTATTACGACGAATACGGCGCAAGCCGGACGAAAGTTTATGATGATATCCGTCCTTACGTCCAGGACGGCGGAGAGACGTTCAAAGCCGGCGAAACGGATGTTGTCCGGATGCTGATCCCGGGAATGGCAGAACTGCGCTGGGTGCAGCTTGAACCGTGGGACGACGATCCCGACAATCTGGCCAGCTGGAAACTGGGCTCTCTCGCGGTTACGGTCGGCGCTGACGGCCGGGAGATCACCCGTACGGTGGATACGAAAGTCATTGAGGATACACCGATCAAGGTCTTCCTTTCGGATATCATTCTTGTCGGCAACATCAATGTTCTGACGCCGCAGCCGGACGGCCAGGATCCGTCCTCTGCCTCTGCGGGCACGGTGATCACAGGGGAAAGCAAGCCTGTTGTCATCGAATCCGGCCAGCAGGTAGATATCGCCGTGCGCCTGTCCGGCTCCAGTGAAGGCATCGGCGCCGACGTCTTTGCCATCGATTCCGTTACCGGTGAACTTGGACCGGCCCTGCTTGATCCGGTCGTCGATTTCGACCCCGTGAAGCTTGCAAGGATCCGTTCGCAGGTTGAGGCTTCCTATAAGTCCGAAACCGCCGGCAAGGAAGAAAAAGAAGCAGCGAAGAAGGTGCTTGACCAGCTTGACAGCATGAGCAATGCTGCCGGCCGTCTGAAAGTCGGCAGCGACAAGAAGAGTGTTCTCTTCGTGCCGCCGCGCAACTTCAGCAGTGAAAACCAGAAGTTCCTGGTCTACATGTATTCAGAAGAAAATCCTGAATCGAGCTGCATGGTCGAAGTGACCGTTCATACCGAGGAGAGCAGCCTGAACCAGGCAGTTGAAGCCTGGAATGCAGTCCGCTCCATCGGCGAGGTCAGAGTGATCGATACGGAAGGCAAGACCGTCAGCGATGAGATGATGTCCAGAAACGAGAAACTGAGCACCGTTATCGAATCCGGCGAGAAGATCGAGATCCAGCCGCTGCAGACCGGCAGTGCCGGCATTACGACCAAACTGGTTGCGATCGATCCGGATACGGGCGAAGAGATCAGAGTCAGCCACAGTGCGACGCACGGCTACTCAGCCAGTGAACTGACTGACATGTTTGCCGAAGCCAAGGCATCGGCGGCATCTTCTGAATCGTCGAACGCTGAAAAAACGGCGGCCAACGAACTGATGGCGATCATTGAAGCCATGCAGAACGGCGCAGGCAGCTTCACGATGGACAATCAGACAAAACTGATCAGCTTCACGCCGGCCAGGAACTATACGTCAGGCAGAATGAAATACCGTCTGTACGTGGAGTCCGACGAAACGGGAGATGAAAAAGAAGTTTCCTTCACCGTAGAGATCACGGTAAGGAACGAAACAGACAGGCTGATGTCGGCCTATGATGCATGGAACGCCGTGCGTACGGCCGGTACGGTCAAAGTCCTGAACGCCTCCGGCAGCACTCAGGAAACGATCACGCTTCTGAAGGGTGAATCGAAATCTCTGCTGCTTGAGTCCGGCGAAGGCCTGAGTATCATTCCGAGGTCGTCTGCATATCCGAATGCAGTCACGACGGTCACGAACTACGATCCTTCGACGGGAGCGACGGGCCGCCTGAATCTCGACACGACGCATGGGTATACGGAAGCTCAGCTGAGTGCGAGAGAAGCTTACGCCAATGAGACGCTGGCGCTCAAGGACGTGACAGCCGCTGAAACGGCAGCTGCACAGAAACTCCTGGCTGTCATTAAGGCCCTGCGTTCGTCTGCAGGCAGCTTTGACGGCGGCTCACCGGCCAGCTTCAGGGCACCGCGCAACTTCGGCAGCAGCAGGCTTTATTATCAGATCCAGGTGAAGAGCAATTCCGACACCGTCTTCACTCTGATCATCACGGTACAGACGGAAAAGGATCCGCTTCCGGACGCCTACGCCGCGCTGCAGGCAGCACGTGCGCAGGGCGACGAAGAACGCGCGGCTGCTGCAACGGCAACGTCCGAACAGCCGACCGATCCCGATCCGACCGTACCTACGGATCCCGATCCGACCGATCCCGGCGAATCGTCGGGCGAATCGGTTACCGATCCGGCTGATCCGACAGACCCTGCGGACCCCACCGATCCGGAAGAAACGACGGTGGGATCCGGAGAGGAATCAACGGAAGACCAAAATTGACCGATAATTGATTGCTTATATTCCTGCGTGAGGAGAGCATAATGGCGAAAACAGTCGTTTTTGAAAGTGAAAAGCTGGAGAAGAAGCAGAAACTCATGCGTCTGCTTCTTCCCCTTGCCGTGCTGGCCGCGATCATCCTTCTGGCGGTGATCATTGCCGTGATCATCGGAAAGAATAAGGGCAGGACGCATACGGGCGGAGAGAATACCCTCTACCCTTATTCCTGGACCGAAAAGAAGGACGGAAGCCTGGTTTTCCGCCTGCCGGATGAAAAGGCTGACGGTTACGTATGGACGATGACCAATTCGGTCGAAGAAGTGGCTGACGTGAACGCGGAAGAAAAGCCGCCGAAGGGCAAAGCAGGATTTATCGTGACGCCCAAGGCTGCAGGCCGCACGCAGATGACGCTGAAACTGACGGCCAGCGGTGAGAAAGCGCACGGCGGTGAGCTTTACGAACTGGGCGTCATTCTGGACGTTGTCAGCGAGAACGGTAAGCTGAAAGCCACGGTGTTTTCCGCAGTCGGCCGTGAACTGCCCGGCGTAAAGGCAGGCGGCGAGGATGAGGGCTGGCCTTATCAGATCACTGCTTCGGGTCCCACGGAGATCACGGTCTATCTGAAAGACAAAATGAAAGAGATCGAGGGCGGACAGGAGGAGGCAATTGCATCCTCCCTGCCTCCCGGAGCAGAAACTGATGAAATCAGCACGAATGCCTCAACTTATGTGATGAATGCCTGGGACGCCGTTTCCTCCGATAATGAGGCAGTCAGGGTGAACGGCCTGAATGGTCAGGACGGTCTGGTCACGCTGTGGCTGGATGTCCGCGGAAGAGAAGAAAGCAGCGCGGAGATCACCCTTCGGAGTGAAACCGGCGGGGCGGAACTCATCTTTACGGTGAAGATCGCGGAAGACGGCACCTGGACCATCGACTCCCACAAACTGAACGTGTTTGAACCGGTCATTGAGACCTTCGAGGACAGCGATGAAATGGTCACCGTGACCGAAACGGGATCCCCGTGAGCGAAAGGAGAGCGCGATGTTCAAGAAATTGAAAGAAGATCTTGTCGAACGGATCAAGGAAACCGACCCGAAGACGATCCTTTTGTATGTGCTCATCTTCGTTCTGTCCTCTCTTTTCCTGGGGACACTTGTCCGCTTCATCATTGAAAACGTGGGCAATTCCATCAACGGCGGGAAATGGTCCTTCCGTCCGAAGCTCCTGATCGAATGGGCGACCTGGCTGATCGGTATTTCTCTTGTCGTTCTCATGAGCGTGATCTACGCCCTGAACGGCGGTTTCCGTTCAAGCCGGATCAGCAGCAAGATGCTGAAGGGCAAGGCGGAGAAGAGCGTGGTCGAGAGCCCGCTCGAAAACAGCCGCTTCCTGACCGACGAAGAGAGAGACAAATACTTTCCGCCTTTTACCTACGAGACCCTGCCGAAGGCCAAGAACGACGGCGTACCCGTAAGAGCGGTGCTGGACAAGAAGGGCATGCTGGTCGGCAATTTCAAGCCTGGCGTGCACGCGCTGGTCATCGGTGCTACCGGTTCCGGTAAGACGACGACCTTCATCAACCCCATGATCCAGATCATTGCGGCCACGAACTGCGGTTCCAGCATGATCATGACCGACCCGAAAGGCGAACTGTTCGATCTGCATTCCGCATATCTGAAGAGCCGCGGCTACAACGTGCTCGTCCTGGACCTGCGCGACACCTATTCCTCCAGCCGCTGGAATCCCCTGGAACCCATCTGGGATGCCTATCAGAGCTATCTGCAGGCCGGTTCCGGCATCAAGGCTCATATGGACAGCATGTCGGATTATCCGAATCTGCAGAGGATGAACGGCGAGGCCGACGAAGGCCAGACCTGGGTGGAATGGAACGGCCGCGCCTATACTGATCTCACGCACTGCCGGGATGACATTTCCGTTGCGCAGCAGAAGATCTACGATGAGATGTATGAGGACCTGAACGACCTGGTTGGCGGTCTTATCCCCGTCCAGAACGAGAAGGATCCCCTTTGGGAAAAGGGTGCGCGGAGCATCGTTACGGCCGTCTGTCTGGCGATGCTGGAAGACAGCGCCGATCCCGAACTGGGCATGACAAAGGAGAAATTCAATTTCTTCAACATCAACAAGGCACTCGGCAACAGTGAGAACAACTATCAGACCCTGAAGGATTATTTCGAAGGGCGCAGCAAGCTGTCGCAGGCCTACCAGATGTCCCGCCAGGTCATGACAGCTCCCGAGACGACTCTCGGCAGCTATATGTCCATCACTTTCGACAAGATGAACATCTTCAACGACCGCGGTCTCTGCGGCCTGACCAGCGCGACCGACATCCGCATGGACGACTTCGTGCACTACCCGACAGCGCTGTTCCTGAAGATCCCGGATGAAAAGGATACCCGCCACTTCCTGGCTTCCCTGTTCATCCTGAGCACTTATAAAGCCCTGATCAAGATCGCGACGAGCCTGCCCGGCCAGACACTGCCGCACAACGTCTACTTCATCATGGATGAGTTCGGCAACATGCCGAAGATCGACAAGTTCGGTCAGATGATCACAGTCGGCCGTTCCCGCAAGATCTGGTTCAGCATGGTGGTGCAGTCCTTCGTTCAGCTGACGAACGTATACGGCAAGGAAATCGCAGACATCGTCATCGGCAACTGCGGCGTAAAAATGTTCATCGGTTCGAACGATACCGATACCTGCAAGATGTTCTCCGAGATGTGCGGCAACATGACGGTCCGCACGAGTTCGACATCCAGCCAGCTGGGCAGCAAGGCAGGAGACATCAGCGTATCGGCCCAGACACAGGTGCGTCCGCTGATCTATCCGAGCGAACTGCAGCGCCTGAACAACCAGGAGTCGACCGGCAACAGCATCATCGTTTCCTTCAACTCCTTCCCGCTGAAGACGAAATACACGCCTTCCTACAAGTGCCCGTTCTACAAGACAGGTCCGATGGATCTGACCGAGATCCGCAGCAATACCTTCAAGGCAGACGAGATCTACTACGATCTGCGTGAACGCAATGAAAAGGTCTTAGGTACCGAAAGCGCCTGAAAGGAGCAAAGGGATGGCAATACTGGATAAGGAGATCAGACAGATCCTGCTCGGACGTACGAAACTGCTGCCGGACGGTCGGCTTTCTACGCTGGAAGAGGGGGATTACATGCTGCCGCGCGGCATCGTGGACGGTGCTGCAGCGGTCCGTTTCCTCGGCGTGATGAGGAAGGCGAAGGTCCTTACGAGTGACCTGCCCGACAAAAAACTCCGGGAAACGGTCGTGAAGGCCATGCAGAACATCGGGCGGGGCATCGAACTGCAGGCGGCACCGGAAGAATGTGCCTGCCTGCTGCGCTATGTGCTCAGCCGCCCTGCCGTACTGTGTTTCTTTTATGACGACGAGCTGCCTGTGATCGCTGCCTATACCGGCCGCGGCCTGACCGGCTTCATTTCACTGCTCCGTGCATTTGCGAAGTTCAGGAAGGAACTGCCGGATACGGTAAAATACGCCGATGAGGCGGCTCCGGACCACAGGAAGGAAGAACGCGCAGAGAAAAAGCGCGCGAAACTCGAGAAAAAACAGGCAAAACTGGAGGCGAAAGCCCGCAAGCAGGCCGATAAGAAGAAACCGAAGAATGATGGGAACGTGCAGCGGCCGGCAGAAGATGGCGCCGCGAAGGAGGAATAAGCCATGAGTATGAAAATGAATCTGATCAAGCACGGCGCTGAAGGCGAACTGCAGATGATCGGCTACATCGACGCCGGCAATGCGGGTGAAGTGGATAAGATCCTCGTGGATCTGACGCATCAGTTCGAAAGCCTTGTTCTGGACATGGAGAAACTGGAATACGTGTCCAGTGCCGGTCTGCGTGCCTTCCGCCATGCCTATATGGAAATGCGCCAGAAACACGGTGTCCTGGCGGCGAAAAACGTCGGCAGGTCCGTGATGGAAGTGCTGGAGATCACCGGTTTCACCCGTCTGTTCAAGTTCATTTAACAATGTCCGGCGGGGGTTCATCCTCCGGCTGCATCTTCCGCAGGAAGAGGGCAAGCCGGAAACGGAGGAAGAATAAGATGGAAAAACGGATCATTCCCGCACGGCTGGACTGTCTTGACGAGGCGACGGGATTCGTGGAACAGATCCTGGAGCGTGCGGGCTTTTCCGATGAAAAGATCCTGCAGGTCCATCTGGCTGCGGAAGAGATCTTTGTGAATATCGCCAGCTACGCCTATCCTTCCGGTGAAGGGGAGGCGGAGCTTCGCTGTGAGCTTCTCCAGTCACCTGACCGGGTGCAGATCACTTTCATTGACAGCGGCGAACCGTTCGATCCGCTGGCAAAAGAAGATGCCGACATTTCGGAGGCAGCACTGCTCGGGCGGGAAGGCGGCCTGGGGATCCTGCTGATCAAGAAACTCATGGACAATGTCAGTTACCGTTATCAAAACGGAAAAAACGAGCTGACGATCGAAAAAAGAAAATAAAGCGCTTCAGCCTGTAAAGGATTGAGGCAGGAGATGATATGCCCGAAAAAAGTTACCGGGAAATGAATAAAAGGGAACGCCGCCGGTATTCCCTTTCCGCGCGGACGGCCAGGTCGGTATGGATCAACAGCATCGTACTCGGCCTGGTCGCGCTTGTCATAGGCGTGGCTTTATATGCCATGGCAGTCGGCCAGCAGTACATCAAGGTGGCTTTCAGCCTGTCCCGTCAGACGTCCATATTGGTCAGACTTGCAAATGGTGAACGTACATCCGAAATGGCCGATGAAGTCATGCGCCTTTACCGCAGCCTTTCCCCTGCGGAACGCGAAAAGCAGGGGTCACCGGAATACCGTACACTGTTCATGAACGTGGAAGAAAGCGATTCCTACGCGGCGCTGCGGAGTATCCTGCAGGAAACGCTGAGCGGGAACGACGTATATGATGTCTATCTGGCCATGTATGACGAAGATAGCTGTGCCATGGTCTATATGGTAGACCCTGAAGAGAAAGACCATATGAACCCCGGCGAGTGGGAGCATGTGACAGAAAAAGGAATGCGCAAGTTCCTGGATTGGGACGGCGAGGGAGAACTCTACGACATCGGCAGGACTGAAAAATACGGTTTGATGTGCACCGCGGGCGTTCCGCTTACGGCAGAAGACGGGCATACCTATGCCTTCCTGCTGGTGGACATATCCGCAAATAACCTTTTGGCAAGGACCAGGGCATTCGCACTGCAGATCACGGCGGCACTGATTGCCGTGACTTCACTGATTGCCGTGATCATGGTGATCCTGATCAAAAAGTCTTTGGTCAAACCGATCAATTCCATCACGGATGCGGCGCAGAAGTACGTCATTGACAGGAAAGCCGGCGTGAAAGATACCGCCCACTTTGCCTCACTGAATATCCGTACCGGCGACGAACTGGAAAATCTCAGCCTTGTCATGGCCGACATGGAAGAAGATCTTGCGGAAAATGAAGAGAGCCTGCGGAAGATCGAGGTGGAAAAGGAACGCATCAGCACCGAACTGAGCCTGGCAACAAGGATACAGACCGCCATGCTGCCGAATATCTTCCCGCCCTATCCTGAGCGCACGGAATTTGAGATCTATGCGACAATGCATCCTGCCCGTGAGGTCGGCGGTGACTTCTACGATTTCTTCCTGATCGACGACGACCATTTGTGTCTGATGATTGCTGACGTGTCCGGCAAGGGGATCCCGGCAGCCCTGTTCATGATGATCTCCCTGACCATCCTGAAAAGCTGCGCCATGCTGGGCAGTTCTCCGGCGGAGATCCTGATGAGAGCGAACCAGGCGATCTGCTCCAACAATCCTGAGGGCATGTTCTTTACGGCCTGGGTCGGGATCCTGGAACTTTCCACCGGTAAACTGACTACGGCCAACGCCGGTCATGAGTATCCGGCGATCAGAAAGCCTGACGGCAGTTTTGAACTCATTAAGCGGAAACACGGCTGTGCGATCGGCGGCTTTGAAGATACCGTCTATCGCCAGTATGAATTTGAACTCGAACCCGGGACAGTGCTGTTCGTCTACACGGACGGTGTACCCGAAGCCATGCAGAAAGACCGCACGATGTACGGGACGGACCGCATGCTGGAGGCGCTGAACAAAGAACCCGGCGCGTCGCCGAAGACGCTGCTGGAGAACGTCCGCAGCGACGTAGCAGCCTTTGCAGACGGTGCTGAACAGTCCGATGACATCACGATGCTGGGCATCCGCTACTTCGGACATGAACGGAAGGAATAACACGAAGCCTCACCTCGTCGACGGAAGACATAAAGCAGTAAAGGAAATACGACTATGGGCAAGCTTCTTGACGCGATCATTGCGAAACTGCAGGAACTGGATCAGAGAAAGCAGGAACCGGCGCCGGATTATTCGGACCCGCATGCAGCACTGAACTATATTAACAGCCGCAATGCCGAAGAATATGAAAGATCGGCACTTGGCAAAAAACTGATAGGCGCTCTCCGCAGTCTGCCGAAAGCTGCGCGCGACCGGTTTTACGAGCGCTGCGTTTTGCCTGCAGCAAGGCAGAACTTTCCCAAGGCAAAGTTCGATGACTATCTGGATCCTGAGTCCGATAACGGCAAGAAATTGTCGCTTTGGATCCTGAACAGCAGTAATTACGGACAGAATGCGCAGAATGCATTTCAGGTCCTTGAAGAGATGCTGGGCCAGGAAGCAGCGGATGAACTCGCTGACGAGGTCGAAAACATAGTCGCACCGACGAATCCGGCCTATCCGGACGAGGATAAACTGGTCTATCCGCTGACCAACGAGCTGGAGGAGATCAGCAAGTCCCTGGATCCGTACAGTCCCGATTCGATCATGGATCAGCAGATCCTGTATGAGGTAAATGAGGAACTTGCCTATGTTTCCGATGACGTGCGGGAACTGATCGATAAGACAGATAAGGCGATTGTCGGTGTTGTCGGTTACCAGTCCATGGTAAACCGGGCGACTTACGACATGCAGAACCGCTTCATCCGTCAGGAACTGGATAACGGCAAATATAAGGACAAATTCCCGACCTTCCCGAGCTCGGATGCGACCGATCAGATCTTTTACGCGATGGACGACGCGGAGGTGCAGGAAAACGGTCCGTTGACGGCGCAGGACGTCGAAGATCTGCAGAAACTGAAGCCGGAGATATCCAAAGGCCTGAAGGATGACGTCATTGCCGTCACGGATAAGATGGACAAACTGGGAGAAGCGGAGTACCGGAACGGCTATACGGTGATGCGCCTTCAGGGCGGAAAACCGAACGAAGGCCTTTTTACCAGTGAGCAGGGTTTCAAGTTCTATGCTTATTGGCCGATATACAATGCCAGAGTGAAACTGGAAGAAGCGGTCAAGGAAAAGAACATGGAGAAGATCCGTGAGGCACACTACCGTTATAAGGAAGTGAAGCAGGAACTGGATGCCATGCGCAACATCGTAAAGAAGCATCCGACCGGCTTAAGCAACGGCAACCTCAATTCCACGCGGGAACTGCCGAATGGAGTGATCAATCCGCTGCCGCTGAACCACATGGAGGATTTTGTCGGCCAGAGCCAGTTGAACGGCCTGTTCTGCCTCTATGCGCTTGCGAAAAACATCAAATCCACGCCGGAAAAGCTGCTGGAAGACCCAATCGGCGTCATGACGCAGGCCGGCAGGAAGCAGGTGGAACAGTACGGCCTCGGCTCCCGGAAGACAACGGGGGAAAAACTGTACTGGGCCTTGAGCAATACGGCCTGCGATACGAATTTCCCGAATGACTGGTCATGGAAGAACGGCCAGCTGTGCGGGCGCGGTTTCGATGGCGTAGCCTGCCTCGCGGATAATCCGAAGGAACAGGCCCGTATTGCCGGGATCGGGCAGCTCGCAATCGGCGCCGCTACGGCCTATGTGAACGCGCACCGCAGAGAATGGCGAAAACTGACGCAGTGCTCGAAAGAACAGCAGGAACTGCTCTACCGGCATGCGCTTCTGCTGCCGGAAGAGCAGTTTAAACCTCTCGAGTATGCGGCCGTCTTCAGCAAGCCCGACTGGAAGCAGCAGCTGGATACGAACGCGCTCATCGGCAGGCTGAAGCAGGAAGGCAAACTGGACTACGGGAAGCTTGTTGACCGCGTTGGTGAGATCATCACGGAGGCAAAGACCTGCGACAAGAATACCGATACGAAATACAGCGCGGACGGTCTCATTGAGGCATCGCATAAGATGTTCAAGGAGATGATCAAAAACGCCACGCAGGAGGAACGCCAGACAGAAGGCTTCAGGAAGATGGAAGCCTATACCGGCAGGATGCTCCTGGACACCGCCGCCTTCAAGAGAGGGCAGAAGCAGCTGTTCGGCTTCATGGACGTGCAGAAGCAGGAAAAGAAAGGCTTCTTCCTCAGCTCTGAAAATTCCGAAGAGCAGAAGAAGATGGTCCGCTCGCAGAACACCTTCCGTTTCAAGGTCCTGCAGATGCAGGGAAAGGAACTGCCGGAGGGGGTTTCCGAGGAGGACAAAGAATACCTGAAGACCATTACCCTGAAGCAGGCCTACGACGTGGCCAGAGCCGCGACTTTCGACTACTGCGTCAGGAAGACCGATAAGGGCAGCAGCCGCTTCTTCGTGCACAAAACCGGGGCGGACCGCGTGGAAGCGGCAGAAGACAGTCTGAAGATCATGGATAAGATGGCCGACAGGCTCGAACTCCGCTCGCCGGCTCAGAAACTGATCGACAAGGCAAGACTCGAAGTCTACAATGACCGCCGGGATGACGACTGGTCGGCGGACCAGACGGAAAGGGCGGCAGCAAAAATCATGTACGCGATGACGCTCGAGCATAAGGGCATCTCGCCGGAAGAGCAGAAAGCAAGGCTCGAACCGCATCGCCTGGAAATGGGCATTGCCTATATCCGCGAGCAGGAAGCATTTCAGAAGATGATGAGAAATGAAGGCGCGTCGAAGGTCGCCGACTATGTTGCCGAAGGGCACGGAAAACTCACGGATGCCTATGTGCGGGGCATGAACAGCGCCGCAAGGGAGCAGCACCGTGAAGCCGGCAAGGACCCGAATCAGATGAGTTATGAGGAAAAGACTGCGGTCTGGAAGAATCAGACCCTGCAGATGTAAAGCCGTAAAATTTCGATAAACGAAAAGGAGAGCGGACATGGCCCCCAGAAAAGGCAAGAAGCAAAATAATCAGGAGATTCCAGAAAATAAGGTAATTCCGGGAAATATTGTAAATGATTATATTCCGAGCTACAGCCAGATGGCGACTTACGACCGCACGGCGCGAAAAGAACTGCTCGGTCAGATGAACGCTGTCAGGGCCGACGACAGCATTTCTGCGATTGCCGGTTGGAAGAACTATCTGCAGAAAATGAGAGAACTGGACGCGCTGATGGACAGGCTCAGCGTCCTTGACAGTTACGGCATCCCGAAGCCGGTCTCGGCTGAGGATAAGGCATCGCTGGAAACGCTGATGCGGGAGACCGCTCTTGCCGGCGAGACCTTCCTGAATAATGCAAAGGAAGAATCCGTAAAGGATCCGGAGATCCGTCTGGATAAGGGCGTGCCCGGCGCCGTCGGACAGCTGCAGGGCCTTCTTTCTCATGATTTCAGAACGATCCAGGCGTATGATCCCGCGGAAAAGGAGCTCTCACTGCCGGAACTGATGGAAGAGTCACGGACAAAGACCATCACGCTCGGAAAGACGCAGATCAAGGCAATGGGCGGAGCGCAGTCTTCCCGCATCCCCATGACGCTGGTGAATGAAAAGGGCGGGAAACGCCGCGGCTTCCTGACCAAATCCAAGGTCATGGATCTGAAGAAGAATTGGGATGAAGCCGTCGGCAGGGCATCGGCAAATCAGGGGACGGTGCTGTCGGAACAGATCCTGAAAGGTTTCCTGGAAGAGTACCGCGATTATAAGAAAATCGATAAAGACAAAAGTGAAGAATACGTGATCGCCCATCTGCTGGCGACGACTTTCGACGAGAAGACTCCCTCCAACAGCGCCATGAACTTCAAGGTCCTGCTGGCCAAGATGAAAATCAAGGCAACGGATATCGGGATTGGGGCCATCAATATTCTGGCTTCCGCGATGACGCCGCTCAATACGACGGCTACGGCGTACAACGCGATGGGCCTCGGCCTTAAGGACGGTGACCGCATCGACAGGCGCAACAGTGCCATGAGCGCGGTTGCGGAACTCTTCGGAAAGCCGAATCTTCTGGCCGGCGCGACGGACATCCGCTTTACGGATGATGAAGGCAAAATTCTGGAAGGTACGTTCATGGATTACGCGGACGGACTGGATCTCGGCGGCAGTTCGACGAAGCCGTTCACCAGGATCGCGGATGATCCCTATACGAACTCGTCCAGGCCGGGCGCCTTCCTGAAGCAGTTGGCGGACCTGCAGGCGCTGGATTTCCTCTGCGGCAATCTGGACCGCCATTTCGCCAATCTAACTTATCTGGTCGACGAAAACGGCAAACTGATCGGGGTGCAGGGCATCGATAACGACAGCTCCTGGGGCTGCAATGCGCCCGGCGCGGAAAATGTTGAGCGTTTGGCAGGCACGGCAAACCTGGGCGTGATCAGCGAATCCATGGCAAAAAAGATCAAGGATACGACGCCGGAAATGCTCAAATTCGAGCTGCGCGGCAAAGGTCTGTCGGAAGAGCAGATGGACTACGCCGTCCTTCGTCTGAATCAGCTGAAGGAAGCCATTCAGAAGGGCAAGGAGCACTATAATGACAAACCGATCCCGAAAAAAGGCCTTGCCTATGAGGAAGGATTCATCAGGACCGTTTCGGATAAGGAATTCGCGGAGCTGAGCATCGACAGACTCTGCCCGGAAACGACCGACAAGATGGGCTGGTACAAAAACCTCTTCGGTGAGGTGGGACATAAGATGGACCAGCGTATCCGGCAGGCCAGAAAGAACGGGGCAAATTTCATTCCGGAAAACGCGCGCCGGGCGGAAACGGATAAGCTGACGCAGGTGGATACCGCCGCAAAAACGCTGCAGGAAAAGCTGGATCCGAAGAACTTTAGGGACAGCCTTAAAGGTATCGGCGGCATGGTGACGTTCGGCACCAAAGCAAGACGGGAAGAACTCGGCGGTGCGAAGAACGTCGACGAGCTGACGCACGGCAGGAACGGTTCTCCGCAGTTTGCCGACATGGTAAAAGCCGTTAAGAAACTGGATGCGCTGGAAACATATTTTGACAAACTGAAAAAGGACGGCGTGACCCTCACCGGGCAGGAATACAAGCGGTATTACGATTCCGTCAAAGATGCCGTTCAGACGGTGAAGGACACGCAGAGTGCCTATATCAGAATGAAGATGGAACAGCGAAATGCCAAGACCTCGGCTGAGCTGACCGGCAAGAACGACTATGAACGCAGCCGTATCAAATACGCGAAGAACGTCGGGCAGTTCGTGAACCGCCTGGATAAAAATCTGAATAAGCTGGAAAAACCGGAGAGCATCCTGGCAGATAAAGAAGAGATCCGTGCCCAGCAGGAGATGCGGGATCTGGCGGACCGGAAAGCCGCCCTGGAAGCCCTCAGGAAGCTTCATGAAGAACAGGGGCTGGCATCGCCTGAGGCGCTTCAGCAAGCGAAAAAGAACAAAGATCAAGACACTGTCCTCAACTATAAGAAGCAGGTGGAGGAAAAGAGCAAAGCCGCCCAGAAGAATAAGCAGCCCGGTATTGGCCGTTAAGGCAGGAAGGAGCACATCATGCCGCCGCTTTTTGGAAGTTCATACGCAAGAAGTGAATATCCCCGGATGATCAGGGATGAGATCCTGGAAAAATACAAAGGCAGAAAAAAAGATCCCGTGGAGATCGAGAAGGAGATCGCTCTGGAGACCTATGCGGTCAGAGCCGCAATGTTCCTGATCGACGGTTCGGAGAAGGGGATGAAATTCGTCCGGGAGCCGGAAAAGAAGGCGCCGAAAGCAGGGAAGAAAGATGACGATCTCATCCGGATCGACGATATCCTGGAGGAGGAGTTTCCGGGAAAGGACGAGCTTGACAAGAACGACGATCTCCCGGAGAACGAAAACTACCTGAACTATGATCAGGTCAGAAAAGTCAGCGAAAACCTGAAGAAGAAAGGCATCCTTCAGTATGCGGAGGATAACTACGGCTATCTGCTGAAAGGCGGCCTGAAGAATGAGAACGGCGAGCCGATCAGCATCGTTCCGCAGGAGGAGATGAAGATCGAAGGCTTCCTGCTTGCCAACATGGACAGGCTGGGGATATCGGAAGAAGACGTCGGTTACGCGGAAATGCGGAAGTCGGAACTGCGGGACGAAATGAACAGCCGCAGCATGACCTGGCGGGAATACTGGGATTTCCGCAGCCCTGACCGCGGCAGGCTGCCGGCCGGCGCCCCGCTTCGGGAAAAGAACGAGTCGGTTTACGAATATGAAGCCGCCGACGACGACTGGAAGCGCTTTGCTGCCGTATCACACGTGCTGAAGGGCGACGGCGGCCGCGCCATGAACCGCGACGAGATCGAACGGGTCAAAACTCTGCCCATCCCCAAAATGATGCTGCGCAATAAGCAGACCGTGGAAAAACTGAAGCGCGGAGACCGCACCGGCGTCACCGAAGATTATCAGAAGACCCTGAATTCCTTCACCTTCCGGAACGACGATGACCTGAAACTGATGCAGACTGAGGCAAACAAACTGGAAAACGAGATGCGGCAGACGCAGGCACAGGCGGCAAACTCACAGGAGTGGCGTGATCTCAGATATGCCCTGCTCAAGTTCAGCAAGGCGGAAACGAAGGAAGATGCTGCGAGACGCAGCGCGGAAGTCCTGATCGCCGTCGAGAAGTTTACCAAAGGCCGCAAGAGCAAGCAGCAGGCGGAAACGCAGGACTGCGTGGACAAGGCCTTAAAGGGTCTTTCAATATGCGTCCCTGACGCCGCGAACAATCCCAGCGTGAAGCCGCTCGTGAAGCGCTTCAACCAGGTCCGAGGCTGGCATCTGGGGCAGAAACCGATCGAACTGCAGGATTACGGAACGGAATCGCTGCTGGGACCGGAAAGAAAGGAATCGATAAGCGAAAATGATTCGCTGAACATCGCGGTCGATCACGGCAGACAGCAGAACGGCGCGGAAAAGAACCTGTTTTCGTAGAAATGACAGGGCGCGTTATGCCGCTTTAATGCCGTTGTGCCCGGACATATTGATATTCGTCCGAAAATCGGTGATAATAAACCTGAGGCCGGCAATTGAAGCCCGCCGCATGAGAACGGAATGACCGAAGCCGGAAAGGAGCATCCTCATGCCGAAGGATCCTGAGAATAACAACCCTGAAAATAACGAAGAGAATATCCAGGATGGTCAGAACGTCCAGCCGGAGAATCTTCAAAATAACGAAATCGTCAATGACAACAACGATAACGTTGAGAATGAGCAGAATGGTGAAGAGGTAAATGAGCAGATCATTCCTGAAGAGAATGCTGCTAATGTCAACCTTGACGGAGTCCGGCAGCAGGAACAGGGCTATGTTCCGCCTGTTCCGCCTGAGATCGTGCCGCCGCAGCAGCAGGAAGAGGAAGAAATCGGAAACCTGAACATCAATGCGGAACTGAATCAACGGGGATTGGAACCGGGGAACAACCGTGTCCAGAACCGCGTCGATAACCGGGGACAGAATCGGAACCCGCAGGTACGGGACAATGTGATCCGCAATGAGGATGATCCCGTACCGGAGGAACAGATCCCGCAGGGTACTTATCTGCATTATGTCGGAGAACTGAAAAAGGCTGAGTTTACGGAAGACACAGTTGCTCGCATGATTGCCTGCGCAGTCATGATGCAGCGTGATCCGAATGCGCCGATCGACCGCAGGGGAACCGCTGACCTCGCGGAAAAGATCGTCAGGCAGCCTGCTTTTCTCAGGCTCATGATCGATCCGAACGCCAAAAAACTCAAGGAAGCCGGCAACGGCCTGGCGCTGATCGAGATGCTTGCCGTGAAGGAAAACGAGCGGAAAGCCGATATGGACAGGTTTGTCAGGCCTGAGGAATATGCCTATGAAGACAGCCTCTTTCTGACCGCGGTGAAGGAGCAGCTGATGGAGGCGGAAGGCGTTACGCCAGGTGCGCCCAGGAAGAGCAAGAAGGGCAGGCTCTTCAAAGAAATGATGAAACAGATCGAGCACGCGGAAGAACTGACCACCAAGGGCATCCAGATCAGCGGAGACGACACCCGGAAACTGATCGATGCCGTGAAGAAATACAACGACGGCGGCTCCGCGATCCCCGGCGGCGCGAAAAAGGCGCCCGGCGGTACGGAGGCGATGTGCATCCTGAAGCGCTACATGCCTGTGGATGAATATCTGTCCTACTGCAGCCGCATCAATGCCCGCCTTAAGCACAAGATCGATCCGGAATCTTTCACCGAACGGCGCCTGTACGGACAGGACCTTTCGGTCTCAGCGCTGAAGAAGCAGTGCCGCAAGGATCTGGAAAATGACTTTACCCTGGAAAACTGCGCCGCCCTCGTGGCCTGCGCGACGACCGCACCGAAGAACGGCCTGATCGACGCCGACGAGTACGAGAAGCAGAAGGCAAAACTGCTGGAAGACGGTTCCGCCTTCCGCAGGGCGATGGCGGATGAAAAGGTGCAGAACAGGATCGCGGTGATGATGACCGGCGGAAGAAAATCCAACGATATCATCAGCGAGATCAATACCGCATCGATGGACCGTCTGGGCAAGAGCGCGCAGTGGCATTTCAACCGCTCCCGCAACGCCCTGCTGGGCGGCAGAGTCAATACCTACTTTGCCGGAGAGCATCTGTCCAACATCCTGGCGCTGCATCAGTTCTCCCTGTCGGCGAATCTGTGCGACAAGGTGACCAACAAGAGTTTTGCCGAACGCGCGGAGATCATCCGGAACGATCCGGTGTTCAGGAGGATGGCTGACCGTTATGCCGGCGATCCCGAATACCGCAGACACATCAACAATAAACTGCGGGAAGACGGGACAGGCATTACTCTTTCTGAGGAATACGGCCGCGTGCAGCGCAGCATGCGGCGCAGCAGACAGCCGGAAGCGCAGAATGACCATCAGCCCGAACAGCGTGAACAGCTGCAGGCGCAGCCTGGCGCACACTAAAGCATTGACGACGCAAAATAGAATGATTCGGTACCGGCTTCCTTCCGGAAGCCGCGGGAACAGGAGCTGTTATGCCGGTAACATTTGATCCGAACAAAACCATTGAAGAAAATATCGCCGCCGCACAAAAAAGCCTGAAAAACGGCGAGATCGATTATCAGAAATATGACGAAGAGGTAAAGGATATCTATGCCTTCGTCTTTGGGCTGCGCATGGCCGGGAATGTCATCCGAAACTCGAAAGATACCAGGCGTGTGAACGTGGATCAGAAGAATTTCGATCCAATGTACAAACTCCTGCAGAGCAGCAAGACTTTCGGTGATTTCGTCAAGGAAAACGCGGAATCCTCGAATGATATCCGTAAAGGCCACGGCGGCGCAGCGGAGGACGAATTCAAGTCGTATGTTCTGAAGAAAGACCGCCTGCCCGCTGACGTTCCCGTCCGTTACATGCCGACGTGCGAGAAACGGGTCGAAGATCTGCAGAAACAGCTGAACAAGAAGGATGCGAAATCCGACGATGCCGTACGTATCTATTCCGAGATCTTCCGGGCCAGACGTGCCGTCGGAGCCCGTCACGACGTTAAGGAACTGAAGGAAAGGCCGAAACTTACCATTACCGGCGAAAATTACGCAAAGACTCCGGATATGGAGAATAACAGGGCCTTCAGGGAATTCGTCAATGAAAAGGGTGATGAGTTCAAGAAGAAGATCACTTCCGGCCACGGCGGTGCGGCGGAGCATATGTTCCGTGATTACGTCACAGAAAAGGATCATCTGCCGGCAGATGTGCCGCCGCAGTATGCACCGACTGCGGGGAAGCGGATCGAAGCCGTGCAGAAAAAGATCGGTGACAGCAGCTTTGAGCGTCTCTCAGAGGAAAAAAAGCAGGAACAGTATATTGAATTGCTTGCGGCGAGAGCCTGCGTGGGCGCAGAAAGAAAAACGCCCAATACGCTGGAACGCTATATCGATCCGAAGAACCACGATGCCTGGGTCACTTACTGGAAACACAGCAAGACACTGAAGGATTTCCTGCGGGAAAACCCGGTCATGGCGAAGAAGGCAGCCAGATCCGGTCACGGCGGCGAGCTGGAAGACAAGATGAAGGATTACATCTCGAAGCTGGACAAGATCCCGAATGACGTCCCGCCGAAGTACATGCCGGACGGCAAGCTTATGATCGAAGGGGTTCAGGAGAAGATCAAGGCGGCTGATTTCAACAATAAGCGTCCGGAAGACAAACTTGCACTCTACGCGAAGCTGATGGCGACACGCGAGGTCGTCAATGCAGAAAAAGGGAATAAGGAATCACTGGAGAAACCGCTGAACGGCGAAATGCTGCAGAAATCCGTCAGCAGCTGGATGAAGAACAAGACGTTCAAGGCGTTCCTGGAAAGCGATCCGGAAGCTGCAAGGAAAGCGGCGAGATCCGGTCACGGCGGGGAACTGGGTGAAAAGTTCAAGGAATACGTGAAAAAACTGGACCATATCCCGGCCGACATCCCTGCCCCTTTCATGCCGGACGCAAAAGAGCGGACGAAGATGCTTCAGGACAAGATCAAGGAGACGCATGACGCCAAAAAGCGCGCCGGGCTCTATAAGGAACTGATGGCGACGCGCGCTGCCGTGGAAGCGGTCCGCGGCGACAAGGATTCCCTTGACCGGAAGATCAATGCCGGCAAACTGAACGAAGTTTACCGGGAACTGAATAAGAGTATTTCCGTGAACAACTTCATCAGCAGGACGCCTGCCGACCAGCTGTACGAAGCGGCCAGGTCCGGTCACGGCGGCGCTCTGGAGGACGCGTATACGAACTATGCGGCAGAACGCACCTGGACGATCGGCTGTGTCCCGTCACGCGTTCCGGAGCGCTACCGTCCCAGCCCCGACGCCGTACTGAATAAGTACCGGACGGAACTGGGCGCAGAAAGCAAGAACAAGCCGGTCGGCTGGTATGCTGAAAACCGTGACAAGATCATGAAACGGGCGGCGCAGATGCTGTATCTGACGGAGGTAAACGCCAAATTCCCGTCGCCAAGGGACAGACGCGGCGAGATGTCCCACGACAAGATGCAGGCCGGCGTTCAGAAGATCATGGAGGACGTCAAGTTCAGGAACATGTTCCGTGACACGGGAGAGAGGAACATCGTACAGATGATGACTGGCAAGAACGTAACGCCGCTCATCGAAGCTTACCGGAAAGCACCGGGAGCCGGGCCTGCCGTGAACCCGCAGCCGAACCACCGGCCTGAACAGCCTGCCCTGCAGGATCCGCGTCACGCACCTGCACAGCCGGTACTGGGCGGTCCGTGATGCTGAAGCGGGAGAGCAGATAAGAACTCATACGAAAAGCCCCGGAGGCGCAAGAGCGGGTGCTCATAAGAAAGTTTTGACAAAAATGATCTGGGCATCTGTCTGAAGGGTTGGTAATAAAATCGGATTGCTGTGCTATACAGTAATCCGATTTTGTCTTAGGGGGTTGAAAGAAATGAAAAAGCATTTCTCCCACATGTGCACCTGTAGGAAAAGGGCATGAAAAAAGCCGGGGACTGATTCGTGTGTCAGCTCCCGGCTATGTAATGGTCAATATTCAATTTGATGATCCCGACAAACTGGAATCTGTTACTCTACCAGATACCCGTATTCTAAGCCAAAATCATGATCATCCGCTTCTTTATGCAGGTAATCATATCCTCCATCCGATACGATCCGGAAGCCGCATTTTTCATGGGTCTTCAAGGATGCTGTATTCTTTTTGCCAACACAATCACAAAGCCGGAAAGGCCCTACTTTCTT
>CACWLA010000010.1 GCA_902761665.1 uncultured Lachnospiraceae bacterium
AAAAGGGCGCGTTGCAAAATAAGCGCAAAACAAAAGAGACACCAGTACAGCCCAAAGGGGTTGGCTGGTGCCTCTTTTTGCGTTAAAATCAAGGTGTGAACAAAATCAAAACGCAAGAACAGTGTAGCGTAGTTGAGAGAAATGGTCAACTGGTGATTACACTGAATACAGAAAAAATGATACCGGAAGACGCACCCGTCCGGTTGACAGACGCCCAGCTTGAAGAGTTGGATTACAGGAGGTTATATCGGGCGTTCTCGCCAAAAGGACGAAAGCCAGTCACCGATCCGCGGGTGATGTTCAAGGTATTGGTCTTTGCCAATCAAAACCGCATCTATGGAAGCCGGCAGATAGAGGAAGTCTGCCGGAAACATATCGACTTCATCTGGCTGCTGAACGGTGAGCCGATTCCGGATCACAGTACGATCACACGCTTCAAAAAGAGGTGCTCGAAAGAGATAGAGGACCTATTTTATCAGTATACCCAATTTCTGGAAAGACAGGGCGAAACGGATCATGAAGTGGTGTTTATAGACGGAACGAAAATAGAAAGCCGCGCTGGCCGATATACGTTCTGCTGGAGAGGCAGTACGGAAAAAGCTCTCGAGAAGACAAAGAATGCAGTAAAAGAACGGACAGGACTTTCGACTCTGCAAGAGCTTAGTACGTTGTTGGGGAAAAGCCGGCCGGCTGTCATGGTTTCCGGGAAAGGCCATCCTAAAACACCGGAGCAAAAGACATGGGAGAGGCTCGATCATCTGCGAAAGCAATGGGAAAACGGCCTGAAATCGCTTGAAATCATGGGTCCGGATCGAAACAGTTATGCCAAAACAGACCCTGACGCAACCTTCATGAGAATGAAAGAAGATCACATGAGAAATGGTCAGCTGAAGCCGGGATACAATGTCCAGATCGCTGTGAACAGCGAATACATCACCGGCGTGGAAGTGTTTTCAAATCGAAATGATCACGGAACGCTTGAGCCTTTCCTTCGGCAGTTAGAAAAGAAACACGGCAAGAAGTACAGTAAAGTCACCGCTGACGCGGGATATGAAAGCATGGACAACTACCTGTATCTGGAAGAAAACGGTCAAATGAGCTTTATCAAGCCTGCGAACCATGAGCAGGCAAAAACGAAGAAGTTCAAGAGCCAGATCGGCCGTGCAGAAAACATGTGCTATGATGAAAAGCGCGATTGTTACATCTGTGCTGAGGGAAGAACCCTTTCTTTAAAAAGAGAAAGCGAAGATCGAAAAAGCCGATACGGTGTCATGATCAGCCATTACCGCTGCGAAAACTGCTCTGAATGCCCACGCCGTCCCGAGTGCTGTCAGGCAGCTGACAAAGAGAAGCAAAAAGAGATCCGGGTGCGAAAGCTGCTCAAGGAAAAAAGAGCCAGATCCGAAGCCAACATCACAACGGAAGAAGGAGTCTTTCTTCGTCTGTGCCGTTCCATACAAGTGGAGGGCGCCTTCGGATTGTTGAAAAATGATTTCGGATTCCGACGATTTCTTTCGACCGGAAAAACAAATGTAAGGACCGAGCTTTTCCTTCTGGCAATGGGTTTCAATCTGAAAAAGCTTTGGAAAAAACGGGAAAACGGCAGATTGAAAACCCATCTTTCCACCGTGAAAACGGGATAGGATTCAGATAATCGAATAGTATTCACAAAAGCGTGGAATCAGTCAGCCATGCTCGCTTCAATGGCGGTATAACAAGAAATTTTTTACCATTTCCCGCTTCATTATCCTGCTGTTTATACACGAAAAAGGACGCGTCGCAGTCATTCATTCTGCAACGCGTCCTTTTGCAACGCGTCCTTTTTCGTGTATAAGGTCAGATCCTGGCGACGCCGGTACGTCTTGCGGCTTCGGCAACAGCCTTGGCAACGGCAGCGCCCACGCGCGGATCAAAAGCCTTCGGGATGATGTAATCCGCGGAAAGCTCTTCGTCGCTGATGAGGCCCGCCAGCGCTTCAGCGGCGGCCATCTTCATTTCCTCATTGATGTCGCTCGCACGCACGTCGAAGGTGCCGCGGAAGACGCCAGGGAAAGCCAGCACGTTGTTGATCTGGTTCGGATAGTCGCTGCGTCCGGTGGAAATGACCTTCGCGCCGCCCGCCTTCGCGTCTTCGGGGAAGATCTCGGGCGTCGGGTTTGCGCAGGCAAAGACGATGGCATCCCTGTTCATGGTCTTCACCATCTCGGTGGTCACGGTGCCGGGAGCGGAAACGCCGATGAAAACGTCCGCGCCGACCAGCTGTTCGGCAAGGGTGCCGGGCTTTCTTTCCAGGTTGGTGACCTCGGCCATCTCTTCCTTGATCCAGTTGAGGCCTTCGCGTCCCTTATAGATGGCGCCTTTCCGGTCACACATGGTGACGTGCTTAAAGCCCGCGGAGAGGAGGAGCTTCACAATGGAGATCGCGGCGGCGCCGGCGCCGCTCGTAACGACCTTCACGTCTTCTTTCTTCTTGCCGACGACCTTGAGGGCGTTGGTGAGGCCTGCCAGCGTGATGATGGCGGTGCCGTGCTGGTCGTCGTGGAAGATCGGGATGTCGCATTTTTCCTTCAGTTTCCGTTCGATCTCGAAGCAGCGGGGCGCGGAGATGTCTTCCAGGTTGATGCCGCCGAAGCTGCCCGAGATGAGATAGACGGTATTCACGAATTCGTCAACGTCCTTGGTCTTCACGCAGAGCGGGAAGGCGTCCACGTCGCCGAAGGCCTTGAAAAGCACGCATTTGCCCTCCATGACCGGCATGCCGGCTTCGGGGCCGATGTCGCCGAGGCCGAGCACCGCGCTGCCGTCGGTAATGACCGCGCAGAGATTGTGGCGCAGGGTCAGGTCGTAGCTCTTATTGATATCCTTCTGGATCTCCAGGCAGGGCTGTGCCACGCCGGGGGTATAGGCTAAGGACAGGTCGTCCTTGGATTTGACCGGGACCTTGGAAATGACTTCGATCTTGCCCTTCCATTCGCCGTGCAGACGTAACGATTCTTTTGCGTAATCCATGCTAAGCTCCTTTATTTGTTTTCAAAGTCGAAATGATACGGCAGGTTAAAGCGGTCTCTGAGACCGATGAGTTCCTTCTGGATGGATTCGCCGACCGGGACACCCTTGTCTTTTCTGTCCTGCCAGGCTTCCCATTCCTTTTCGCCGGCGGTGTAGATGCGTTCCGCGCCCGGTGCTTTTTCGGAATTCCGAAGGCCGCGCAGGATCTCGCCCGTCGTATGCTTAAAGGTATCCAGACCCATGAAGAATTCGGGGTTGATGACGAAGAAGAAATGGCCGAGGCGGTACATGCGGTTCGTGCCGTCGGGGTTCTTGCCGGAAAGCTCCTTCATGAAGGGGCCGCCGCAGAGCGCTGCAGAGAGGATCTCCACGATGGTTGTGAAGCCGTAGCCCTTGTAGCCGCCGGTCGCTTCGCCGAGGCCGCCGATGGAAAGGAGAGCGCACTTGCCGGCGCGCATGTCCTTCAGGATCTGCCCGGAATCGGTCATGGTGCCGCCGTCCTTCGTGACGACCAGGCCTGCAGGGGTCTCCTTGCCGCTCCGTTCGTAGAACTCGATCTTGCCGTTCTGGACGATGCTCGTCGCGCAGTCGAAGTTGAAGGGGAAGTCCTCGTCGGTCGGGATGGTGAAGGTGAAGGGGTTCGTGCCCATCATCGGCTCCACGCCCCAGGTCGGTGCCACGGACGGGCGGGCGTTGGTGCCCGAGATGCCGATCATGCCGGCCTTCTCCGCCATGGTGGTCCAGTAACCGGCGATGCCGTAGTGGGTGGAATTCATGATGGCGCCGCCGGCCATGCCGTAGACTTTCGCCTTTTCGATCAGCTTTTCCATCATGTGATAGCTCGCCACCATGCCCATGCCGTTGTTCGCGTCCATGACGACGGTGGTGGGGGTCTCTTTCAGAATGTCGATCTTCGTGACCGGCAGCAGGGTGCCGTTGTCGATGCGGTCCAGATAGATCGGCTTAAAACGGTTGCAGCCGTGGCTTTCGATGCCGCGGCGGTCCGATTCCAGAAGCACGTCGGCGCAGATCTTCGCGTCTTCCTCCGGCACGCCGTAGGCCTTGAATACGTCGATCATGAAATTGTTCATGAGTTCCCAGGAAACATAGGGTCTTGTCTCCATTTTTACCTCCTTGAGAAGGCAGGCAGCCCTGCCTGATTTTCCGCAAATACTTTACTCCTTTTCCCGGCGTTTTTCAAGACGGAGACGCGGAAAAAGACCTGTTTACGGCAAAAAAACCTTCGGAAGGCACAATTTCTTAAATTTTCGTGAATTAATAAGAGGAAAGTTCTTTACAGATCTTCGAAAATGAGTAAAATTGTTTCAGGGTCAGATGACCCGCAACCCTTATCCCGAGAGGAGAAGAAACAATGATCAAAACCATTTATCAAAGAGCGATTGCCGTTCTGATGAAGAAGCCGATCCGCCTGTGGGCCATCGGTCTTCTCGGCGCCGTGCTGGTTGGTTTTTTAAGCTTGCTTGGCGGATTTGTTCCGATCATCGGCATCATCCTGACGACGCCGGCCCAGATCGGTCTGCTGCTCGTCTATCTGCACGGCTACCGCGGCGAGGAGATCTATTCCGCTCAGCTGCTGGAAGTCTATGAGAAGAAGGACGACACCTGGAAACGCCTCGTGATCGGTATGCTGTGGAAGGACCTGTGGGTCTTCATCTGGGCGCTGATCCCGATCGCCGGCATCGTCCTTGCCATCATCAAGGCCTATCAGTACCGCCTGACCCCGTACATCCTGGCACAGGAACCTGAAGTGAAGCCTACCGACGCCATCAGGCTGTCCAAGGAACGCACGAAGGGCTACGTCGGCGCGATGTTCGGTGCGGACATCCTGCCCTATCTGGCTGTCGGCATCGTTGCCATGATCCTCGGCGCCCTTGCCCGGATCAGGTACATCGGCTGGCTGTTCGGCATCGTGCTGTTCGTGCTGGTCGTTGCCTGCGTGCTGTTCATGAGACTCTTCCTCGGTCTCGTCGGCGCGGCGTTCTATGAAGAACTGATGCACCCGACCATGCCCGCTCCCGGCGCACAGGCCGGCGGCGAGAAGGTGTTCTGCCCGCAGTGCGGCGCTGCCGTCGATAAGGGCACCGCGTTCTGCCCGAGCTGCGGCGCGAAGATCGAACAGTAAAATACCTGCTGCCGCGGCGAAAACCGCGTGCGGCGTATGCGGAAAAGAGCTGCAGGAGATCCCCTGCGGCTCTTTTTTCTTGCGGCGAAGCGGCTTTGGTGCTATACTGAATCAGTTAGAAAGGAGCTTCGTATGCCGCGTATTCCCGACAGCATGATCCCTCGTCTCCGCGAGAGAATGATGAAAATGAAGCAGGCGCCCGAGCCGGATCCCGTGGAAACGGAACGGAAACTGATGAACTTTGCCGGCGCTGCGATGCGGAATCTTCTGCGGAAGGGAGCGGTGAGGAAAGTGATCCCGCTCGAGCACTGCAGGGCGGCGCTGCTTGTCCCGAAAAAGGTATCCTGTGAGGGCGTGGTCATGTATCTCCACGGCGGCGGCTACTGCACCGGGGACCTGGACTATGCCTGCCTCTACGGCGAAGTCCTGGCCTCGGATACCGGTGCGGTCACCTTCTGCCCGGCTTACCGTCTGGCGCCGGAGGAACCCTTTCCGGCGGCGCTTGATGACGCGCTTGAAGCTTACGAATGGATCCTGAACACGTATCCCGGAAAGCCCGTCTCGCTGATCGGCGAGTCCGCGGGCGGCGGCCTCTGCTATGCGCTCGCCGTGAAACTGAAGGAGAAGGGGCTCCCGCTCCCGGCGGGGATCGTAGCGCTTTCGCCCTGGACCGACCTTACGCTTTCCGGAGACTCCTATGCATATAACCGGGAGGCTGACCCGTCGCTGACCGCGGAAAAACTGGCCGTCTTCGCTGCGGATTACTGCGCTGGGACCGACCCTTCGGCCCCCTTCGTCTCGCCGCTTTTCGCTGACCTCCGGGGCCTTCCGGAAAGCCTGATCTTCGCGGGCGGGGACGAGATCCTTCTGGACGATGCCGTCCGGATGCAGGCGGCGCTGGAAGAAGCCGGCTGTCAGGCGGAACTGACCGTCGCGGACGGCCTGTGGCATGCATACGTTTTGTACGGACTGAAGGCAAGAGAAGCGGATTCCGAAAGGATCCGGGACTTCTTAAGGAGCAGATCGCAATGAGACCCTGGATGCGTCTTGACAATGCGGCGCTGATCTTTCCCGCGACCCAGAACAGCCGCTGGGTCAACACTTTCCGCCTTTCCGCGGACCTTGCGGAAACGGTGGATCCCGCCCTCCTCGGGCAGGCAGTGAAGGACTTGATGCCGCGCTTTCCGACGGTATACGTGAAACTCGGCAGGGGACTCTTCTGGTATTATCTGCAGGCGGTGGACAAGGCGCCGGACGTCATTCCCGAGTACGCCTATCCCCTGACCCACATGAGCCGCCGCGAGCAGAAACGCTGCTGCTTCCGCGTGCTTTATCATGAAAATCGAATCGCGGTCGAATTCTTCCACGCGATAACGGACGGGACCGGCGGTGAAATTTTCCTGAAATCTCTGGTTGCCCGTTATTTGGAACTTCGTTACGGGGTACCGGTGGAAGCGGTCTTTGGCATCCGGGACCGGTGGGATGCGCCCACGGCCGAAGAACGCCGGGACGCCTTCCAGACTTACACCGGCGACTTCCCCATGAGCCGCCGCGAAGATACGGTCTACCGCCTTTTCGGAACGCCTGATGCGACCGGCTTCATGCACGTCATTACGGGGATCGTCCCAACCGGCGAGCTCGTCCGGAAAGCGCGGGAGTACGGCGCGACGGTGACGGGCTTCCTTGCCGCAGTCATGATGAAGACCATCATCGGCATGCAGGAAGGCCATGTCCGGAGAGAGAAGCGCCGCCCGGTCAAGGTCACGATCCCGATCAACCTCCGGAAGGTCTTCGGCGCAGATACGCTCCGCAATTTTGCCCTAGTCCTCAACATCGGCGTCGACCCGCGTCTCAAGGACTATTCGCTGGAAGACCTCTGCCGCGAGTACCGGCACCAGATGGACCTGGAAAATACACCGGAAAGGATGGCGGCGCGCATTGCCGCGAACGTCCTTCCCGCCCGGAACAAACTGCTGCGCATCGCCCCGCTCTTCATCAAGAACATCGCCATGCGGAGCGTCTACAACCGCTGCGGGGAACGGAAGGGCTGCATCAACATCTCGAATCTCGGCAGCATTGCCCTGCCGGAAGGGATGCGGCCTTACGTCACCCGGGTCGATTTCATGATCGGCGTGCAGCTCAGCTACCCGAACAACTGCTCGGTGGCCAGCTGCGGCGACGTCACCACCATCAACATGATCCGGAACATCCGGGAGACCGAACTCGAGCGCCGTTTCTTTTCGGAACTCGTCCGGCTCGGGATCCCCGTGTCCGTGGAATCCAACGATCCCTGAAAGGAAGGAGGAAGAACCATGTACTGCGTAAGATGCGGCGTGTCGCTGGAAGAAGGCGCGGCCGAATGCCCGCTCTGCGGAACGCCGGTCTGGAATCCGGAAAACAGGGAGAGGAACACGCACTACAACGCCGACCTGTATCCGGAACCCGAAAAGAGCGGGAAATATACTCTGCTCACGGTCATCACCCTGGTAATGCTCGGGACGGCACTCGGCTGCCTCATCGCGTGCCTTGCGGCCTACGGAAGGATGGCCTGGTCCGGCTACGTCGTTCTCGGCGAAGCTTTCGTCTACGTGACACTGGTGCTGCCCTTCTGGTTCAGGCGCTACTACCCGGCAGTCTTCATTCCCTTAAGCTTCCTTGCTCTCGGAGGATATCTCGTCTACATCAACGCCGCGACCGGCGGACACTGGTTCCTGCCGTTCGCGTTCCCGGTGACCGGTATGGCGTTCATCGTCACCTATCTCGGCGCAGGCATCGCGCTGCTGCGTTTCAAACCGCGCACCAAACTGAGGCTCATCGGACTTTTATTCATCCTGACCGGCGGCTTCACGATGCTGCTGGAATTCTTCCTGCACATCACCTTCAAGGTCAGGATGTTCAACTGGTCACTCTATTCCGCAGGCTTTTTCGGGCTGATCGGCGCGTTCCTTTTCGCCTCGTCGCTGATCAAACCGCTGCGGCGCGCGATGTATAAGAAACTGTTCATCTGACAGGGAGAGGCGCTCCTTACGGCCTCTGAAAGGAAGAGATCCATGAACACACAGGAAGCATTTAAGAAAGGTCTGGAAACGATCCGCCGGCTGGCAGGAGATCACGGCGGCGCCGTTACGGTGTCCGAGATCCTGCAGGCATTTCCGGGCGTCGATCTGGACGAAGATCAGATCGGCGAGATCTACGATTATCTGGAACGGGAAAACATTACACTGAAGGACTATGTTCCGCACGATACGCGCACGCTCGACCTCTCCGGCGAAGAGGAGGAAGATGCGGAACTTTCGGAGGAAGACCGGAAGATGCTCGACTTCTACCTGGAAGATCTGGAGGCGGTCCTGCCGCTGGCGCAGGGTGAGATCGAAGCGCTTGCGGAAAAACTGACCGGCAGCGATGAAGACGCGCGGGATGCCGCACGCACGCGCCTGACCGAAGGAAACCTCCACTATGCGGTCATCCTCGCCCGTGAGTTTGCGGGGAAAGGCGTCCCCCTCATCGACCTCATCCAGGAGGCGAACCTCAGCCTGATGGAGAGCCTTGACGTCTACGGCACAGGCGACGGCGACCTCGAGGATTTCCTGGAGAAAGGCGCGCGGAAGACCCTGCGGGCGCTGGTGAAGGAAGAAGAGGGCTTTGCCCGTATGCAGGAAGACATGACGAACGCCGCGAACCGCGTGCTGGAGGCGGTGAAGGAGCAGGAGGCCGAGGAAGGCCGCGCCCTGTCTGCGGAAGAACTCTCGGCGCGTCTCGGCATGCCCGTCTCCCGCGTGGAAGCCGTGCTGAAGGAATCCGCGAAGGCCATAAAGAACGCGGAGAAGTAAGCGGGGCGGACCGCTTTCCGCGCTTTTTCGGAAGTGCTTGAATTGTTAATCGAAATGCGGGCGAGACCTAAGATTCTTAAGCGGTTTCTTGTATCCCGCCGCGGTGTTTTGTGCTAAAATATTCGCGTTAAAAATGTATGACATTGACTCACTATAACTTAGGAGGAATTTTACATGAAGAAATGGGTGTATCTGTTCTCGGAAGGCAATGCCAAGATGCGCAACCTTCTGGGCGGCAAAGGCGCCAACCTGGCCGAAATGTCCAATATCGGCCTTCCCGTGCCGCAGGGCTTTACCATCACCACCGAAGCCTGCACGCAGTACTATGAAGACGGCCGTCAGATCAACGACGAGATCATGGGACAGGTCATGGAATATGTTGCCAAGATGGAAGAGATCAACGGCAAGAAGTTCGGCGACCTGGAGAACCCTCTGCTGGTGTCCGTGCGCTCCGGCGCCCGTGCGTCCATGCCCGGCATGATGGATACCATCCTGAACCTCGGCCTGAACGACGAAGTCGTTGCGGCGATGATCGCGAAGAACCCCGATCCGAAGTTCGAACGTTTCGTTTACGACTCCTACCGCCGCTTCATCCAGATGTTCTCTGACGTCGTCATGGAAGTCGGCAAGAAGTATTTCGAGCAGCTCATCGACAAGATGAAAGAAGAACGCGGCGTGCACTTCGACGTGGAACTGACCGCGGCCGACCTGAAGGAACTGGCTGAGCAGTTCAAGGCCGAATACAAGAGCCAGCTGGGCGAAGATTTCCCCTCCGACCCGGTCGTGCAGCTTAAGGAAGCCATCCGTGCGGTGTTCCGCAGCTGGGACAACCCCCGCGCGAACGTCTACCGCCGCGACAACGACATCCCTTATTCCTGGGGCACTGCCGTCAACGTCATGCCGATGGTCTTCGGCAACCTGAAGCGTCGCCTTCACCCGCGATCCCGCGACCGGCGAGAAGAAGCTCATGGGCGAGTTCCTGACCAACGCGCAGGGCGAAGACGTCGTGGCCGGCGTCCGCACCCCCATGCCCATCAGCGAAATGGAAGAGAAGTTCCCCGAAGCTTACGAGGAATTCATCAAGGTCTGCGACCTGCTGGAGAACCACTATCACGACATGCAGGACATGGAGTTCACCGTGGAGAACGGCAAGCTTTACATGCTGCAGTGCCGCAACGGCAAGCGCACCGCTCCCGCCGCCCTGAAGATCGCCTGCGATCTGGTGGACGAGGGCATGAAGACCGAACAGGAAGCCGTCCTGATGATCGATCCGCGCAACCTGGACACCCTGCTGCATCCGCAGTTCGACGCGGCTGCCCTGAAGGCGGCGACCCCGCTCGGCAAGGGCCTCGGCGCCTCTCCCGGCGCTGCCTGCGGCAAAGTCGTTTTCAACGCCGATGACGCCGTTGCCTGGAAGGAACGCGGCGAGAAGGTCGTTCTGGTCCGTCTGGAGACCTCCCCTGAGGACATCACCGGCATGAAGGCTGCGCAGGGCATCCTGACCGTGCGCGGCGGCATGACCAGCCACGCGGCCGTCGTTGCCCGCGGCATGGGCAAGTGCTGCGTTTCCGGCTGCACCGCCATCAACATGGATGAAGAGAACAAGTGCTTCACCCTCGGCGGACAGGAATTCCACGAAGGCGACTGCATCTCCATCGACGGTTCCACCGGCAACATCTACAGCGGCCTGATCCCGACCGTGGATGCTTCGATCGCCGGCGAATTCGGCCGTGTCATGGCCTGGGCTGACAAGTATCGCCGTCTTGGCGTGCGTACGAACGCGGATACCCCGCAGGATGCGCAGAAGGCCCGCGAGCTCGGTGCGGAAGGCATCGGCCTGTGCCGCACGGAGCACATGTTCTTCGAAGAAAACCGTATCGCGGCATTCCGTGAAATGATCTGCTCCGACACGGTGGAAGAAAGAGAAAAAGCGCTGGAGAAGATCCTGCCTTATCAGCAGAGCGACTTCGAAGGCATTTACGAAGCCATGGAAGGCTGCCCTGTGACGATCCGTTTCCTGGATCCGCCGCTTCACGAATTCCTGCCTACCGAAGAGGATGATATCCGCAAGCTGGCGGATGCCCAGGGCAAGACCGTGGAACAGATCAAGGCCATCATTGCCTCCCTGCACGAATTCAACCCGATGATGGGCCACCGCGGCTGCCGTCTGGCCGTCACCTATCCGGAGATCGCGGTCATGCAGACCAAGGCGGTCATCCGCGCAGCGATCAACGTCCAGAAGAAGCACCCCGAATGGACCATGCGTCCCGAGATCATGATCCCGCTTGTCGGCGACGTCGCTGAGCTGAAGTATGTCAAGAACTTTGTCGTCGAGACGGCTGATGCCGAGATTGCGGCTGCCGGCGTTGACATGAAGTACATGGTCGGTACCATGATCGAGATCCCTCGTGCGGCGCTGACTGCTGACGAGATTGCGAAGGAAGCGGAATTCTTCTCCTTCGGCACCAACGACCTGACTCAGATGACCTTCGGCTTCTCCCGTGACGATGCGGGCAAGTTCCTCAGCTCCTACTACGAGAAGAAGATCTACGAGAACGATCCGTTTGCCAAGGTCGACCAGAACGGCGTCGGCAAGCTGGTCAAGATGGCTGCGAAGCTCGGCCGCGAGACCCGTCCGGATCTGCACCTCGGCGTGTGCGGCGAGCACGGCGGCGATCCTTCGTCCGTGGAATTCTTCCACAAGGCCGGCATGGATTACGTCTCCTGCAGCCCGTTCCGCGTTCCGATCGCGAGACTGGCCGCTGCCCAGGCTGCGATCACTGCCGAAAAGGAAGCGGCTGAGAAGGTCGATCTGAAGGCGAAAGCCGAGGACGTCAAGGCCGATCTGAACGATAAGCTCGAGACCGCTAAGGCCGCTCTGAAGGAAGCTTCCGAGAAGTACCGCGCCATTGCTGCCGACAAGGCCGAAGACCTGAAGGACGTTGCCGCCGCGGCATGGAAGAGCCTGAAGGCCGGCTGGGAAGAAGCCAAGAAGACCTTTGACGAAGAAAAGAAATAATGCGGAACAGGCAATAGTTCCGTACCGCAAGGGACCGTTCCCGCCTGAAAAGGCCGGGGACGGTTCCTTTTCCGTTTCAGAAGCGGAGACGGCTGTTTTCCTGTAGGAAAATGCGGCAGGGTATGTTATAATAAATCAATTAAAGCAAAGGAGATCCGGCATGGAACGATTCAGAAAACTGAGCTACTTTCAGAAACTGCTGCTGATCGCGCAGGCGGTCATGGTACTTGTTTTCAGCGTGCTCTATGCGGTAACGGTCCGGCGGGAAGGTTTCGCCTATGAGGACGGCCTCCTCATGCGCTCAGAGGCGAACGGCGATATCCTCTGGTCAGGAAATGTGGGCGGCCAAAAGGCAGCCTTCACCGTGCATCCGGACAAAAGCGTGGAATACCGGTGCGGCGACAGTTCCTGCGGTCCTTATGAAGTCAGGGAGGATCCGTCTGCCGTGCCAAAAGGGCACGCACTGAGCGCCTCCATGACCGGCATCGAAATATACCGCGGAGAAACACGCCTCTTCCGCGGCGGCCTTCTGCGCCAGCATGATGAAAAAGGTTCCATCAGCCTTTACCGTGAAGATGGGATGCCGGAATTCGAACTGCAGGTAAGCGCGCCGGGAGCCATCGTCGTACATCAGGAAGGGGAGATCACGTATTACAAGGAGCCCGGTCCGTATGCGATCGCGCAGCTTGTTTACGGTCCGCCGCTCTGGCATTACGGGAACCTGAGTTTCTGGGTGGGAGGAATGATCTTCTGCCTCATGACCGCGCTTGCCGTGTTCTTCTGGGGAGATATTTTCCGCTGGAATCTGAAAAGATCATTCCGCAATGCGGAAGGCGTGGAACCGTCAGAACTTCTGATTGCGTCGCGCTCGCTCTCCTGGATTGCGATGACGCTGGCGGCGCTGTTTCTCTTCATCTTCGGCCTGCGGCAGATGGCGTGACGACATGCTGCTGTCATACCGCAGTACTGTGGATGAGATCTGACCTGCGGCGGATGACAAATGAGCCGGAAAGACCGGCTTAACGGAGAAAGTACGATGCTTTGGAATGCGAAAAACGGACAGGCGGACGTCGGAAACGGAACGATGAGTTACGTTTCCTTCGGGCGCGGTGCGCGGCCTTTCGTCATCCTGCCGGGGCTGTCTGACGGCCTCGCGACGGTGAAGGGCAAAGCCCTGATGCTGGCGGGGCCTTACCGGCGCTTTTTCGATAAGTATACGGTATACATGTTCAGCCGGCGGGACGAACTGCCGGAGGAATACTCGATCCGCGAAATGGCTGCCGACCAGGCCATCGCCATGAGGCGGCTCGGCCTTGAAGGCGCTGCCGTCATGGGTGTTTCCGAAGGCGGAATGATCGCCCAGTATCTTGCGGTCGACCATCCGGATCTGGTGAGCCGGCTGGTCCTTGCCGTCACGGCGCCGCGGGCGGAGGAACTCACGAAAGAGCGCCTTGCCTGCTGGATGAAACTCGCACAGGAAGGAAGTCATAAGGCGCTGATGATCGACACGGCGGAAAACAGCTACTCGCCGGCATATCTGCGGAAATTCAGGACGAGCTATGCAGTCATCGGATTCATCGGAAAGCCGTCCGACCGGTACCGCCGCTTCCTTGCGAACGCCCGCGCGATCCTCGCATTTGACGCGTCGGAGGAACTGAAAAAGATCGCCTGCCCGGTGCTCATCATCGGCGGCGCGGACGATAAGATCGTCGGGATCGAAGCCTCACGCG
Source organism: uncultured Lachnospiraceae bacterium (assembly GCA_902761665.1). Classification (GTDB taxonomy): domain Bacteria; phylum Bacillota; class Clostridia; order Lachnospirales; family Lachnospiraceae; genus UBA6987. The sequence continues at coordinate 13,732 of CACWLA010000010.1, forward strand.
AACTCCATGAGCGGATCCCCGACAGCGAACTTTACGTTTACGAAGGCCTCGGCCACGCCGCCTACGAGGAAGCGAAAGACTTCAACAAGCGCGTTTTCGACTTTCTGGAGAAAACGCTTCCCGCGGCGGCGGATCAGGGAGAAAAGGCATGAACATTCAGATCTTCGGAACGAAAAAGAGCGCGGATACGCGCAAGGCAGAGCGGTATTTCAAGGAGCGCCGCATCCGTTTTCAGTCAGTGGACCTAGCGGAAAAAGGCCTTTCCAAAGGCGAATTCCAGAAGGTCGCGCAGGCGGTCGGCGGGCTCGATGCCATGATCGATCCGGACTGCAAAGATAAGGACCTGCTCGCGCTCATTAAATACATCGCCGCAGAGGACAGGCTGCAGAAGGTACTGGAAAACCAGGCCGTGCTGAAACAGCCCGTTGTCCGGAACGGCAGCAAGGCCACCGTCGGCTATCAGCCGGAAGCATGGAAACGCTGGGAACAGGAAGAAAAGCAATGAAAGAACTGCAAACGAACGGGATCACGTTCATTGACGCCGTGCCGGGAGGAGACGGCTCGTGGTATTATGGCCTCAGCTTCGACCAGGGGGACCTGTACGAAGCAGAGGAGATCTTTAAGGACGGCCGCGAAGTGCGGGGCAGGGAATTCTGCCTGATCAGCTTCCCGGACGGCGAGGTCTTCCGTCCTCTGGAAAAGCGCACGGGCGCCTATCCCGCGGAGGCCGTGTACGAAAACGGAAAGATATGGTTCCCGGAAGCCGATTTCCCGGCAGGCCTCATCCGGATCTTTGCCTTCGACTGTGAAAGCCGTGAGACGGAGACCGCGGCGGAGATCCCGCTTTCTTCCGTGAAGGACTGCTACAACCTGCAGCTGCACGTCCGCCCGCTTTGCTTAACGCGCCAGGGCGGCGCTGACGGACAGTTTGAGATCGTCTGGCCGGAAAAAGCCGCTTTTCCTCTTGATCCGCACGAGAGTTTCTTCCTGCGGGACGGCGAAAAACTCTATTTCAACCGCTGGGACGAAGAGGGGGAAGGCGACGGGTACCGCTACTGGGAGGAGACTGTCGTGAGAGACCTCGGGGGCAATGTTCTTGAAGTCCTTCCGGGCGACGTGCGGCTCATGCCGGACGGCGAGATCTGGCACCTTGGTTGAACCTGCAAGGAGAGAAACGATGGATGCACGCGAGTTCTTAGACATCCTGCACGTGGCGGAGCGGCTTAAAGATACGCCGCGCCACTGCACCACTTCGAAGAGACGCACCGAGAGCGTTGCCGAACACAGCTGGCGCATCTCGCTCATGGCCTTCCTGCTGAGGCGCGAGTTCCCCGAACTGGACATCGACCGGGTCGTGGACATGTGCCTGATCCACGACCTCGGCGAGTGCTTCACCGGCGACATTCCGACCTTCCTGAAGACCGACAGCGACCGTGATACGGAGGACAGCCTGCTTGCGCAGTGGGTACGGACCCTCCCGCCCGAAGTTTCGGCGGAGATGGCCGGCTTGTATGCCGAGATGGACGCTCAGGAAACGCTGGAAGCGAAGCTCTATAAGTCGCTCGACAAGCTCGAAGCCGTGATCCAGCATAACGAATCGCCCCTCGATACCTGGGAGCCGCATGAGTACGAACTGAACAAAAAGTACGCGTTCGATACCGTGAGCTGGTCGGCCTGGCTGACCGCGCTCCGCCGGGAGATCCTAGAGGATACCCTGGAAAAGATCGCCGAAGAAGGCGGTGAGGCCGTAGGCAGTGCGGATGCGCCTGCCGGAAACTGAAAAGGAGAGGACCATGGCTTTTTCGGACAAACTGAACGGCTTCTGGGAGGAAGGATACCACTACTATCTGGAATTCCGCGATGAGAAGATGACGCTGCGCCGCTACGACCGCGTGATCGAACTGGAGACGAAAGTCAGCTACGACGCGGCAGCGATGGAGCGCGGGGAGAGCGTCGTCATCACGCCTGAAAACGACCGCATCTCGAGCGGCCTTACGGGCAACATGATGCGCGAGATCCATGAGATCCGTTTTGAGGACGGCATCATCCATCTGACGCTGCACGACTACGCTGACGAATACCTGCCCTACACCCTGAAAAAGACGGAGCGCGGTCCTTTCGACCATATCGTGATCCGCGACGATGAATTTCTGGAAGGGCTTCAGGGCGTCTGGAAACAGTGGGGCGCGAAGAGCGGAGGAAACGACCTCGTCATCAGGGGGAACCACCTGAAGTGGGGCATCTGGGGCGAAGACGATTTCCACGTGATCAGCTACAACCTTGACGGCCGGTACGATCCGGACCGCGTTTACCTGGTGCCGGCCGACCTGACGCGCGACAGCTTCAGCGGCTTTACGAAGTTTGACGTGAAGCCGGACATGCTGATCACGACCCAGATGGTGTACGACATGAGCATGCCGTCGACCGTCTTCGCGCGGGCGGACATGCTGGATAAGATCGAAGTTCCCGGCTCGGCAAAGCGTGCGCCGGTCAATACGATGATGAATCCGGGCGGCATGACGGGCGGTTTTCTTGGCATGGGCATGAACGGAATTCCCGGCATGGGCATGATGCCTCAGCCGGACATCCGTCCAATGGGAACGCCTGAACCGGAACCTCATCCTGCTCCCTCGCCCGACCTGGCCGCGAAACAGGGACCGACCATTCTGGATGACGGCAGTACCTTCTGCCCCGACTGCGGGACGAAACTGGAACCGCCCATTCCGAAATTCTGCTGGAACTGCGGCGCCCGCATCAGGAAGTAAGCGATGATCGGTGATCTTTGTATCCGAACGAAGAAGGACCTGACCGACGCCGTGGAAGCGTACGGTTTCCTTCCGCTGTTCGCGAACTCCGTTCCCGGCTTCTCCGTGGAGGAGCATGCCGTTCCGGAGGTCTGGTATTCCCCGGGCAGCGACGACTGGCCGGTCTGGGAGTGGAAAGGACCGGTGATCCGCGAGAGCGGCTGCGCCTATGGCAAGTTCTTCGAAAAGAAGGCCGTCTTCATCAGCCGCGAATGGTTCCCGGACTTCGCGAACTTCCGGCGGGACGGCTACGATTTCGATGCCCGCTGGGACGACGGCCTTGCTTCCTACGCGGATAAGGACCTTTACGAACTGCTGGACGCGAACGCCCCCGTCGTGTCCACCGGCCTGAAACGGCTCGGCGGCTACGGAAAGGGCGGCCGAAAGGGCTTTGAGACCGTGATCACGCGCCTCCAGTCGCAGGGCTACGTCCTCATCAGCGACTTCGTCTATGCAAGAAGCAAGGACGGAAACACCTACGGATGGGGCCTTTCGCAGTATTCGACGCCGGAACGCTTTTTCGGCCCAACCTTTCGGGAAACGGTCTACACGCGCACGCCGGAAGCATCTTACGAACGCATTCTGCGGCACCTCCGGACGGTCCTGCCCGACACCGATGAGAGACTCATCCGGAAGATCCTGAAATAAGAGAGGAAACAGACCATGACGATCCTTGTGGACATGGACGATACGATAGAGCAGCTGCTGAAGGAATGGATCCGCAGCGTGAATGAAAAATTCGGGCGTTCGGCGACGGTCGACGAAGTGAAAAGCTGGAACGTAGCGGCAGTCTACCCGGGGCTTTCCTGGGAAGATGTCTATATGGTCACGGTCGAACCCGGCTTCTGGGGCAGGGTGGAGCCCATCCCCGGCGCTGCCGAAGGTTTGAAAAAACTGATGGACAGAGGCCACGACATCATGATCGTGACCGCGACCTACTATGAATCGGTGCCGGAAAAGATGCGGGATCTGCTGTTTAAGTATTTTCCCTTCCTCAGCTGGGATCAGGTGATCATCACCTCGAGGAAGCAACTGATCAGAGGCGACGTCCTGATCGACGACGGCATCCACAACCTTGAGGGCGGCGACTACGCGAAGATCCTGGTGACGGCGCCGCACAACATTGACTACGACGCCGAAGCGAACGGCATGATCCGCGTGAAGGACTGGGATGAGATCCTGAGCGCCGTCGAAATGCTGGAGAGGAATGCGGCGGAAGCGTGATGCGGGAAGAACATCAGCTGTCACAGAAAGACCTCTACGGCGGTTCTGCCGTATTTAGGAGGAGATAAACATGAAAGAATTTCTTGCGCAGCATCTTGAACTTGTGCTTGCGGCGGCCGCCGTATGCGTTTTCGTGATCGCATTCGTGAGACTGCTCAAAAAGGCCAAACGCATCGACAGGGAAGGCCTCGTCGCCGATGCGGTCGTCTCCGGTTTCCGGGAATCCTACGATGCGGAGACCCACAGCAGATCCTACACGACCATGGTCCGGTTTACGGACAGGGACGGCGTGGAGCGCGAATGTCCGATGGCCATTTCGTCGAAAATCGAATACGAGGTGGGCCAGGAACTCCGCATCAAATACCTGCCGGGCGAATACAAGATGGTCCGCCTGGTGAAGGAGTAAAGCGGCGGTAAGGCGCTGACAGGAGGAGAGGAAATGGCTGAGAAAACGGGCGGGGCACCGACGGACAGAGAGAGGATATTTGCCGACATGCCGGTCGGCAGGGCGCTCTATGTCATGGCGGCGCCGACGGTCATCAGCCAGCTCATCAACCTGATCTACAACATGGTCGACGCCTTCTACATCGGGCGGACCGGCGACCCCTACAAGATGGCTGCCACGACCATTACCATCTCGCTCATGATGCTGAACGTTGCATTCGGCAATCTCTTCGGGATCGGCGGCGGGAGCCTCATTGCCCGTCTGATGGGGTTAGGCAGGCGTGACGAGGCGAAAGCGGTCAGCAGTTTCGCTGTCTGTGCGACGCTGGGGACAGCAGTCCTCTATGCCGCGGCAGTCGGCCTGTTCCGGGAGCCGCTCCTGCGCTTTCTCGGCGCGTCCGATGCAACGATCGGCTATGCCTCGAGCTATGCGACGATCGTTCTCGTGATCGGCCTGCTGCCGATGATGCTGTCGCAGGTGCTCGCGCATCTCCTGCGGAACGTCGGCTGCGCGAAGGAGGCAAGCTTCGGCCTGTCGGGCGGCGGGGTCCTCAACATGATCCTCGACCCGCTGTTCATGTTCGTCATCCTGCCAAAGGGGATGGAAGTGACCGGCGCGGCAGTCGCGACAGCGCTGTCCAACTACTGCGCCTGCATCTATCTGCTCAGCGTTTACCGCAGAGCCGAAAAAGATGCGCCGCTCAGCCTGCGCCCTGCCGATGCCCGGAGCGTCAGCCCGGAGAACCGGCGGAGCGTCTTTGCGGTCGGGCTTCCCTCCGCGATCCAGCTCGCACTCTTCGACCTCGCCAATATCTGTGCAAACAAACTGGCGGCGGCGCACAGCGACCTGGTGCTGGCCGGCCTCGGCATCGTCATGAAGATCGAGCGGATCCCCAACGCCGTCAACATCGGCATCTGCCAGGGCATGATGCCGATCGTCGCTTTCAATTACGCATCCGGCAACCACGCGCGCATGCATGAAACGATGCGCAAGGCGAGGTTTTACGGCCTTCTGATCGCGGGGGCGAGCATCGCCTTGCTGGAGATCTTCGCAAGGCCGGTCTCGCAGCTGTTCCTGAGCACTTCGGCGGGGGATGCTGCGGCAGCCCTGACGACGCTCAGCTTTGCGGCGCTGTTTCTCAGGATCCGGGCCATCGCTTCTCCCGGCCAGTTCCTCTGCTACAACTCCTCGTTTTCCATGCAGGCGATCGGCAGCGGGAGCGCGCCGCTCCTTCTGGCATGCATCCGGGAACTGCTCATGTACATTCCGCTCATGTTCCTGCTGGACGGCCTGTTCGGCGAGGTCGGCCTTGCGGCGGCGCTTCCGGCAGGAGAGTGGCTGACCGCGGCCTTTGCCGTCATTCTTCTGCGGCGGGTGCTGCGCAGGAAAACCGCGCAGGCTTGACATAATCCGCCGGAAAGTGTTACATTCATCCGTGTACAGACTGAACAGGCGCGGCGTAAGGCCGCAGCCGGGCCCGTGGCAGTGGAGAAGATCCGCAGGACAGCAGTTACAAAAAGGGACTGCAGCCCTGCGGTCTTTTATTACAGTATTCAGGAGGATCGCCGCCGGTGAAAAAAGAATCATCATTTGAAGCCGTGGCAACACGGGTCTCGGGCGTCAGCATCGCCGTCAATCTGCTTCTGGCAGCGTTCAAGTTTGCAGCCGGTGCGATCGGGCGTTCCGGCGCCATGATCAGTGACGCCGTGCACTCGTCTTCGGACGTGTTCGGGAGCCTCATCGTCATCGCGGGCGTCAGAATGTCCGAGAAAGCCTCGGACAAGGACCATCCCTACGGCCACGAGCGGATGGAATGCGTGGCATCGCTCCTGCTGGCGGGCATCCTGGCTGCCGCCGGTTTCTCGATCGGAAAGGAGGCTGTGACGTCTGTCTTTACGCGCGCCTATGAAACGGCTGCCGCACCCGGCACCGTGGCGCTCATCGCCGCCGTCGTTTCGATCGCCGTCAAGGAAGCGATGTTCTGGTATACGCGGAACAATGCCCTGAAGATCCGCTCGGGCGCGCTGAAGGCGGAAGCCTGGCACCACCGCTCCGATGCCCTGTCCTCCGTGGGCGCCCTCATCGGTATCGGCGGAGCGCGGCTCGGGGTGAAGGTCCTGGAACCCATCGCCAGCATCGTGATCTGCCTCTTCATCCTCAAGGTCGCGGTCGATATTTTCCGCGAGGCCGTCGACAGCATGGTCGACCGGGCTTGCGATGAGGAGACGGAAAATGCGATCAGGCGCAGCGCCGCCGCGCAGCAGGGGGTCCTGCACGTTGACAGGCTGAAGACGCGGCAGTTCGGCCGGAAGATCTACGTCGATATCGAGATCGCTGCGGACGGCGACCTTTCCCTCCGGGAAGGCCACGACATTGCACAGAAGGTCCATGACACCATCGAAAAGGACTTCCCCGAGGTCAAGCACATCATGGTCCATGTGAACCCTTCGGACTGAGTTCTCCGGAGCGGGGCAGTCATCCCGGGCCTACCGGTGCAGACTGCGGAAAACAGAGGGAACTGAAAAAAGAAGCGGCTGGATTTTCCCGGCTGCTTCTGCTATAATATTTGCCATGAAAATTTTTGAGACCAAAAACTTCCGCGAAATACTCCGCTACCTGATCGTGGGCGTTCTGACGACCGTCGTCAGTCTCGGCGTTTATTACGGCCTGACGCTGACGGTGCTGGATCCGAACAATGCCGTCCAGCTGCAGATCGCCAATGTTCTGTCGTGGATCGCGGCGGTGACTTTTGCCTATATCGCCAACCGGAAATATGTATTCCGCAGTGAAAACAGAAACGTGCTGCAGGAGGCGGCGGCCTTTTTCGCTTCGAGGGTCGGAACCCTGCTCATGGACATGGGCATCATGTTCGTCAGCGTAACACTCCTCGGTTTTAACGATAAGATCATGAAGCTGGTCGTTCAGGTCGTGGTCACGGTCGCCAACTATGTTTTCAGCAAACTGATGGTGTTCAGAAAGAAGCCGGAAGACCCGGCGGACAGCGGACAAGAAAGGGAAATACCGTAAGAGGGAGTTCAGTCATGGGTGAGAAAAAATACCGTCCTCTCCGTTCCAAGATCACGTTTACGATCATCATCGTGGTCATTCTTTCGCTGCTCGGCATGGGCGCAGTCTTCCTGATCAATACGAACCGGGTCTCCAAGACACTGATCAATTCCAATAAGCAGATGTCTCAGACCTCGCGCTCCATGTCCTCCGAATCGATGGAGAAACTGACGCGCATCCGTCTGCAGGAAGTGGCTGAGGATAAGGCCGAACTGGCTGACCGCATGTTCTATGAATTCGAACGGGCCGTGGGCGTGGTTGCTTCGGCAGTACAGAAACTGTATGAAGAACCGGAGAAATTCCCGGAACGGGAGATCGCCCTGCCGGACCCGGCTAACGACGGAAAACTGGCCGTGCAGGTCCTTTACGCCTCGGATACGGATCCGGAGGACGGGGACATTATCCGTGAGACCCATTTGCTCGGCAACCTGCAGGAACTGCTCTATGCGATCAATCTCAACGACGAGAGCATCGCATCCAACTATTTTGCCTCGGAGAGCGGCATCATGGTGCAGGCTGACTTCATTTCCGGGAAGAAGTTCGACGCGCAGGGCAATCTGATGCCGCTGGATGCCAAGGAAAGACCCTGGTATGTCGGGGCAAAGGAGAGCGGCGTGGTGTATCTGACGCCGGTCACGCGGGATCTGCACACGCCGCAGCTGGCTGTCATGTGCGGCGTTCCGGTCTACTGCGACGGCGTCTTCAAGGGTGTTGCCGGCGCGGGCATGTATCTGGACCTCTTAAGCCGCATGATCGAACACGTCGATCTCGGCGACAAGGGAAACATCTGCATCGTCAATGACCTGGGCAGGATCCTTTTCTCCAACCTGAAAACGGGGTCGTTTTCGGTAGAGGAAGGAACGACGGATCTGCGCCTTTCCGCGAATGATGAACTCCGCTCACTGGTCAACGAAGCACTGAGCGGGAAAGAGGGCGTAAAGCAGCTGCTGCTTGACGGCGCGCAGTGCTACGCCGCCTACGCGCCGATGAAGACCGTGGGCTGGTCGGTGTTCGTCGTCCTGGCCAAGGATGAAGTCGACGCACCGACGATAGCACTGCAGAACGACCTTGACCGCATCGCAGCCGCTTCGGAAGAGGAAGCGGACGGACGGGCAAGAAGTGCGATCCTCCTCATTCTCTCGGTGATCGCGGCGGCGCTCTGCGTTGCCATTGTCGTTTCTCTCATCCTCTCGAACCGCATCGTACGGCCGATCCGGCAGCTGACGGATGAGGTCGGCCGGGTCAAGGGAGAAGACCTTGATTTCAAATGGGAAACGAATACCGGTGACGAGACCCAGCTGCTGGCCGAGGCCTTCCAGTCCCTGACGGGACGCATGAAGACTTACGTCAGCGACATTGAGAAGATCACTGCGGAGAAGGAACGTATCGGTACGGAACTGGAACTGGCGACAAGGATCCAGGCGGACATGCTGCCCGGGGTGTTCCCGGCATTTCCGGACCGAAAGGATTTTGACATCTTCGCCTCCATGACGCCTGCGAAGGAAGTCGGCGGTGATTTCTACGATTTCTTCCTGCTCGACGAGAATCATCTGGCATTAGTCATTGCCGACGTTTCGGGCAAGGGGGTCCCTGCGGCCCTATTCATGATGGTGTCCATGATCCTGATCCGGAATGAAGTCAAGAACGGCCTCAGTCCCGCAAACGTGCTGCGGCGGATCAACGATCAGATCTGCAGCGGCAACCGGGAAGATATGTTCGTCACGGTCTGGCTGGGGATCCTGGATCTTGCGACCGGAAAACTGACGGCGGCAAATGCCGGACACGAATATCCGACGCTGAAGCAGCCGGACGGCAGCTTCGAACTGATCAAGGATCCGCACGGCTTCGTGATCGGCGGACTGCCAGATGAGTATTATACGGAGTATGAGTGGCAGCTTCAGCCCGGTGCGAAGATCTTCGTCTATACCGACGGCGTTCCCGAAGCCGGTGAGTCCCGTTCCGCACTCTACGGGACGGATCGGATGATGGAAGCCCTCCGCGCGGCGGAAAATGAGAGCCCGCAGAAGATCCTGGAAGCCGTAGACGCCTCTGTCCGCAAATACGTGGGCAATGCCCCGCAGTTCGACGACGTGACCATGCTCTGCGTGGAATACAAGGGGCAGGAGACGGACAGCAGAGAGTGAGCAGCCGCTTCGCATCGGCTGCATGAGGAGCCTGAAAAAACGGCGGCATAAAAAAACGGAGCATCCTGACGAATGCCCCGTTTTTTTCATGTTACGACAGCAGTACCGCGTCGGTCTCTTCCTGCGTGCCCGCGAGGGCGGCGAAGCGGTCGAGAAGTTCCCGCTTGGTCAGCTTTTTCTTTTCTTCTCCGGCAATGTCCAGGATGATCTTTCCTTCGTTCATCATGATGAGGCGGTTTCCGTGATTGATCGCGTCACGCATGTTGTGGGTGATCATCATGCAGGTGAGGCCGTTCTCCGCAACGATGCGGTCGGAAAGATCAAGGACCTTGGCGGCGGTCGCCGGGTCAAGTGCCGCGGTATGTTCATCCAGAAGCAGAAGCTGCGGTCTTTTTAACGAAGCCATGAGCAGGGTGAGCGCCTGGCGCTGCCCGCCGGAGAGAAGCCCCACCTTGGAGGTCATGCGCTCTTCGAGACCCAGACCGAGTTCTTTCAGCTTTTCATGGTAAATCTCTTTTTCTTCGCGGGAAATGCCCCATTTCAGGCCGCGCCGCTCGCCGCGCCTTGCGGCCAACGCAAGGTTTTCGTCGATCTGCATGGTCGGCGCCGTGCCCATCATCGGATCCTGAAAGACCCGGCCGATAAAGGCCGCGCGTCTGTGCTCCGGCAGGTTCGTCACGTCCCGGCCGCCGATGAGGATGCGGCCGGCATCGACCGGGAAGGTACCGGCGACGGCATTTAACAGCGTTGACTTTCCGGCGCCGTTGCCGCCGATGACTGTCAGGAAATCTCCCTCCGCCAGATGCAGTTCCAGCCCGGCAAGAGCCTTCTTTTCGTTGACGGTTCCGGGATTGAAGGTTTTGCAAAGATGCTCGATCCTCAGCATGCGGGACCTCCTTCCTTTTCCGCTTTGGCGCGCGGGCGGACCTTCCCTTTCCAGTACGGGATCGCGAGGAAGATCGCTACGGTCGCGGCGGTGAGGAGTTTCAGGTCGTTCGTGTTCAGACCCATCTGCAGCACGACCTGGAGCACCAGATAGTACACGATGGCACCGATCGAGACGGCGAAAAGTTTCAGCGCGAAATTGATGAAGATCTTTCCGAAGATGACTTCGCCGATGATGACGGCAGCGAGACCGATCACGATGCCGCCGCGTCCCATGTTGACGTCTGCCGAACCCTGATACTGGGCCAGCAGGGCACCGGAGAAGGCGACCAGACCGTTCGAGAGCATCAGCCCGAGAACGATGTTTCCGCGGGTATCGATGCCCTGCGCGCGGGCCATTGCAGGATTCGCGCCGGTCGCACGGATCGAGGAACCCTTTTCCGTGCCGAAGAACCAGTACAGAGCAGCGATCACGACGACCGTGATGAGAAGCAGGAGCGGCAGTGGGTTTTTCAGCGACAGTTCGCGGACGAAACGCTGCGAGACCGTCAGGTCGTATTTGTCCACGCTCAGCGCCTGGTTGGCCTTGCTGCCCATGATCCGCAGGTTGACCGAATACAGGGCAAGCTGCGTGAGGATGCCGGACAGGATGGCCGGTATGCCGCAGCGGGTGTGCAGAAGGCCGGTGATCAGTCCGCACAGAAGCCCCACGGCAAAGGCGATGAGCAGGGCGGTCACGTGGCTGACGCCGGCGCGGATCAGCATGACGGCCGTCGCGCCGCCCGCAGCCAGGGTCCCGTCGACAGTCAGGTCGGCGACATCCAGGATGCGGAAGGTGATGTATACGCCGATCGCCATGATGCCCCAGATGAGGCCCTGGGCAATGGCGCCGGGCAGAGAATTCAGGAGGGAAGAGAAGAATGTCATGAACACACCTCAGAAATCAAGATCCTTCGGTCCGCTGCGCTTCCTCAGGATGACAGGTTTGCCGCTGCACATGGCAGGAATGGCGCAGGCGCCGCTTCGGGATGGCGCTTCGGGTCACTGCGCGATGGCTTCGTAGCCGGCAGGCGGGGTCAGGCCCAGCGCGTCGCAGTTCGCCTTATTGTACTTCTTGGAAGCGGTCGTGTATTCGACGGGCATCTTGGAAATGTCCGCTTCGCCCTTCAGGATGCGGGCGGCCATCTGACCGGTCGTCACGCCCAGGTCGTAGTAGCTGATGGACAGGGTGCAGACGCCGCAGCCGGCGCAGATGCCTTCCTCGCCGCAGACGGCCGGGACCTTCGCGGGCAGGAGGATGTTGGCAATGGATTCGGCGTTGTTGGCGGCGGTATTGTCAGTCGGGATGTAGATGACGTCGCTGGAATCCGCGGCTTTCTGCGTCACGGCGGCAAGGTCGTTGGTGTCGGTAAAGGCAAATTCAGTGCAGTTGAAGCCGAGTGCGGTGAGGGCCTTGCCGACTTCATCGACCTGGTAGCGGGAATTCGCTTCGGCAGAGCAGAAGAGCAGGCCGACGTTCTTCGCATCCGGGAACCATTCCTTCACCATCGCAGCCTGTGCCTGCAGGTCGGCGAGGTCGGAGGTGCCGGAGACGTTTCCGCCGACGGTGCCGCTGAAATCAGGAATGTCCAGGGCAACGCCGTAGGCAGTGATCGAAGTGCCGAGGACCGGAATGTCGGAAGTGGCAGATGCGGCAGCCGTCAGAGCCGGCGTCGCGTTGGCCATGATCAGGTCGACCTTGGACGAAACGAAGCCGTTGATGATCGTCGCGCAGTTGGCGGGCTCGCCCGAGGCGTTTTTCTCTTCGAATTTCACGCGGCCGGGAAGTTCTTTCTCGAGAGCGTCGCGGAAACCTTTGGTCGCGGCGTCAAGGGCAACGTGCTGGACGAACTGACAGATGCCGACGGTAAAGGTCTTTTCTTCGGCCGGCGCTGTCGTGGTGGCGGCGGGCTGTGAGCCGCAGGCGCAGAGCAGAGCGGCGAGAATGATTGCGGTAAGGGTACGGGTCAGTTTTTTCATAATGGAACTCCTTCTAAAAACAAATGCGGAAAGAGGCGGCAGGATGCTTGGGTTCCGTATGCCGTTCTTTCCACGTTCGATTACTTTTACACTTTAAACCTTTAAAGTTGTGAAGTCAAGTACTTTTTGCTGAAAAATACAAAAAAATATTTCCGCCCGCTGCTTTTTGTGCAGGGTGGATTTTTCCGCACGATTATGCTAAGATGTCACCGTCGTCGAAAAGAATTGGAGGATTTATGAGTAAGATCTATTATTTTGTCGACTACGAGAACGTTCATGAAGCGGGGATCACCGGCATGAACAAGCTTCCGAAGGACAGCGAGGTCCATCTGTTCTATTCGCAGAACGCAAACAAACTGAATCTGGATCTGCTGCGCTTCGTGAAAGCAAAGGTACGGGTCCACAAGGTCAAGCCCGGCAAGCAGTCCCTGGACATGCAGATGGTGAGCTACCTGGGCTACTGCATCGGCGATGAGGACAAGGAAGGCACTTTTATCCTGGTATCGAAGGACACCGATTACGCGAACACGGTGCTGTTCTGGCGGGAGGAAGGCGTGGAAGTTAAGGTCCAGCCGGCCATCCTGGAGGAAAAGAACGCAGAAGGAATGGAACGGGCACTGCGGTCGGTGAAGGTCACGCGGCGGGGCAGAAGAGGCGGCAGGAAGACCGCTGCTGCCGTGCAGGAGACCGTGACGGAAGACGTGAAGGCGGAAGCGCCCGCTGCGGAACCGGTTCCGTCAGCGCCTTCAGTAAAGGAAGAACTTCCTGCGGAAGTACCGGCAGAAGAGGCTCCTGCGCAGGCTGAAGAAGCCGTCAAGGAGGAGAAGAAGACCTCCCGCCGGGGCAGACGCGGCGGCCGCGGACGGAAATCCCAGTCAGAAGCCGCCCCTGCGGAAACCGTGAAAGAGCCCGAGGCAGAAACTCCCGCAAGGGAGGGAAAAACGGCAGCGAAAGCCGAGAAGACCGAAAAGCCCGAAGTGAAGGCACCGGCGGCTAAGGCAGAGAAGGCCGAAGCGAAGACGCCTGCCGCGAAGGCGTCAAAGACCGAAAAGCCGGAGAAGAAAGCTGAGAAGACCGAGAAGCCGGAGAAGACTGAAGCCAAGCCTCCCGTGCAGAACAAGGCAGTCCCGGACGAACCGGCCAAGGTAACGGTCACGGTGCACGATGTCCCCATGGTGACTCACGCGGTCGCGCCGCAGCCCAAGCCGGAAAAGACGGCCTCATCACGCGTGCAGGCAGTGCTTGCTGAGAAGAAAGCGGATGCCGCGGTGGCACGCAAGGTCGCTTCCATCGTGCAGAAGCACGAAGGCGCAAAGAACAGCCGCCAGGCGGTCTATCTGGAGATCCGCAAGACCTTCGGCCAGAAGATGGGCGTCGATCTGTACAACCAGATCAAACCGTTATTGCGTTAAGGCGCAGCCGGAGACAGGACCCGTGAAACACGCAAAAAGAGAACGCATCCCTCGGGATGCGTTCTCTTTATTTCGGGCACTCATGCCCGGACTGCAGTGACGGATAGGTTATCTTCAGTGAAAATCATAATTTCACGACGTTGACAGCCTGCGGTCCTTTCTCACTTTCAACCACTTCGAATTCGACGGGCGCGCCTTCTTCGAGGGACTTGAAGCCTTCCATGCTGATTCCGCTGTAATGAACAAAAACATCCTTGCCGCTCTCGTCACAGATGAAGCCGAATCCCTTCTGGTTGTTGAACCACTTAACAGTGCCTTTCATTGTTCCTCCCATGCTTCCTGAAATGATTCTTGCGTTCAGGAAACCTTACCTATATTAACACTAAGCGGATAATAAGTAAAGCATTTCGGGAAAAATTGCAAAAATGACTTTAAAATATTCATAAACAATTTTTTTGCCCTTCGTTTGCAGAATGGCTTTGACAGAGACTGCACATTTGTGATAAATTCCGGGTAAACAGGAGGAACGGTCCCATGACAAGAATTGCCGGCATCATAGCGGAGTACGATCCCTTTCACGCAGGGCATGCCTATCATATTGCGGAAACGAAACGCATGACCGGTGCGGACGGCGTGATCTGCGTCATGAGCGGACCTTTCATGCAGCGCGGAGAGCCGGCGTTTCTGGACAAATACGCGCGGGCGGAAGCGGCAGTCAGGGGCGGCGCCGACCTGGTGCTGGAACTGCCTCCCCGTTTTGCAGCGGCGAGCGCGGAAGGTTTCGCAAGGGGCGCAGCAGGCCTTCTTGCTGCCTGCGGCTGCGTGACGGACCTTTCCTTCGGCGCGGAAACGGATGACCTGGAGCTCCTGCGGAAGACGGCAGACGCGCTGTCGGAGGATACGCTTGCGGACGATGCGAAAAACTTCATGAAGGAAGGCAAGTCCTACGCGGCGGCGCTTTCTGCAGCGCTTGAAGCACGTGACCCGGCCATGGCTGCGGTCATCGCCTCGCCCAACAACATGCTTGCCGTGGAATACCTGAAAGCCCTGAAGACAGCGGACGGGGCTGCAGGGATCAGACCGCTTGCGGTAAAGCGGATCGGCGCGGACTATCACGACGAAACGTACCGGCCGGAAGGCGCAGACGGCGGACCGGCTGGATTTCCTTCCGCCTCTTCGATCCGGAAAGCCGTTCTGGAGGGAAGATACTGCGGCGGTCAGGACTATTCCCTCGCCGCAGATCCCGAGATGATGGCTGCCCCGCTTGCGGCCAAGCTCAGGACTCTCGCCTACACCGGCGCGGACCTTACGGCGTATGAAGACGTTTCCGCCGATCTCGCAGCGCGCATCATGGCCGCAGCCCCGTTTACGGGCAGTTTCGGAGAACTCTGTGACCGCGTCGTCACGAGGACTTTCACGCTTGCCCGCGTAAAGCGCGCATTCGTGCATATCCTGCTTGAGATCCGAAAGGGCGACGTCAGAAAGCCGCCGGCTTACCTGAAGATCCTGGGACTCCGGGAAGGCAGTCCTGCCGTCCGGGCATTCGCAGAAAAGGCAAGGCTTCCGCGCATTACGAAGGAGGCGGACGACGGTGCAGGGCTTGCGGAAGACAGCCGTTTTGCGCAGGATCTCTACCATCAGATGGTCTTTGCAGCACACGGGAAAGTGCTCCCGGACGATTACCGGCGAAGCCCTTTCATCCTGCGAAGATAGATCCGGGGCAGAAAACTTGGCATGTCAGTGATGCGGCAGTTGAAACTGCCGCATTTTTATGGTATTGTCAACTTGGTATATGCTTTGAAAAGCGAGGTGCTCCATGCGCGATCTAATGCGATCAATAGTAAGATGGCCGGTCTGCTTCCTGATCTGGATCCTTTGCGGAACAGGCGTGTTTTTCGTGCTGATGCTTATGGGACAGCCGGGCTGGATCGCTGTTGCAGTGACCGCCGGTGGCGCGCTGATCCTGACGGTCATCTGGTTCGTCCTGCTGAAGAAGCGTGCAGCAGACTCTCTGGCACAGATGAGCATCGAAACGTCTGAAGGCCTGAAGGACCGCATGATGAAACTTGCAAATCCTTACGCCCTCATCAGCGGGAACGGCAAGATCGTCTGGCGCAACGAAGCTTTTGATCAGATGCTTGAAGACTACGGCACCGACGCCATGGTCCTGACCGATAAGCTGGGCGACATTTTCCCGGACGCGGAGCGATTCTGGACGCGCTGGCTGGAACAGGATGAAGCGGATGAGGAAGAGACGAAAGAGCAGCCGGAAGCCGTTGCCAGGGCGGTCGCGGCGCAGCAGTCCGAGGAAGGTGAAGCACCGTCCCGGCACTACCTCTCTCTCGGCGAGCGGATCTATGCCGCCGACGTCCGGCGGGTGGAAGGCGGCGCTGCCTTTGCCGCGCTGATGCTGAGCGACGAGACGGAACATCTGAAGACCCTCATTCAGCTGCAGGACGAGCGAAACGTTTCCGGCCTGTGCTGCGTTGACAACTTTGAAGAACTGCTGAAGAGTACCGAGAACGAACAGCACAGCCTGCTGTCTGCGATCATCGAACAGCGTATCACCAAATATTTCCAGAAATACAATGGCATCACCTGCAAGACGGAGCGTGACCGCTTTTATATCTCCATGGATGCCAAGGGGCTCCGGGCAAGTTCGGCGGACCGCTTCTCACTGTTGTCGGACGTCAAGACGATCAAGCTCGGCAATACGACGCCGGTCACCCTGAGCATTGCTTTCGGTGCTGACGGCGCGAACTACGACGAAAACCTGGATCTTGCCCGGGCTGCCATGGACCTTGCCCTGGCGCGCGGCGGCGATCAGGCGATCGTCAAGACGCCGGAAGAAGTGGAATACTTCGGCGGCAAGGCGCTCGGCGAAGCCGCGCTCACCCGCGTCAAGGCACGCGTGAAGGCGCAGGCGCTGCGCGAACTCATGGCCGGCAAGGACCAGATCTTCGTCATGGGGCACAGCTTTGCCGACAATGACTCCTTCGGCGCTTCCGTCGCGGTCTACCGCATGGCGGCCTCCCTGCACAAGGAAGCACATATCGTGCTGAATAATGTTTCCTTCTCGGTCCGCCCGCTGTATGAGCGCTTTGAGACCGATCCGAACTACCCGCGCGAGATGTTCCTGAAGAGCGCCGAAGCCGAGAGGCGGATAAAGGACAGCGCCCTTGTGATCCTGGTGGATACGAGCCGCGCCGTCATGAGCGACTGCCCCGCCCTGCTGACGAAGACCGACCAGATCGTCGTGATCGACCATCACCGCCAGGCATCCGATTCGGTCGCGGCCATCCTGTCCTACGTGGAGCCCTATGCCTCCTCTGCCTGTGAGATGGCTGCCGAGATCATGCAGTACTTCGGTGAGGAACTTGTGCCGAACGCGCTGGAAGCCGAATCGATCTACAGCGGCATCATCGTGGATACGAACAATTTTGCCGACCGCACGAGCGCGAGGACCTTCGAGGCTGCCGCATATCTCAAGCGCTGCGGCGCAGACCTCGTGAGAGTCAAGAAGCTCCTGAGGGAGAATTACAACGAATACAAGGCCAAGGCCGACACGACCTGCCGGGCTGAGATCTTCATGGACGGCTACGCCTTCTCGGAATGTGAAGCCGAAGGTCTCGACAGCCCGACCATCGTGGGGGCGCAGGCAGCCAACGAACTGCTGAACATTTCCGGGATCAAGGCGAGTTTCGTCTTCACGAAACTGAAGGACACGGTCTTCGTGAGCGCGCGTTCGATCGACGAGGTGAACGTGCAGCTGATCTGCGAACGCCTGGGCGGCGGCGGACATTTGAGTGTTGCGGGCGTGCAGATGAAGGACGTGAGCGTGGAAGAAGCCATGGAACGCGTCAAGGAAACGATCAGACTGATGGTAAAGGAAGGTGCGATCTGATGAAACTGGTACTGCTGCAGGACGTCAAGTCCCTGGGGAAGAAAAATGATATCGTAACGGTCAACGACGGCTACGCGCGGAATTTCCTGATCCCGAAGAAACTCGGCGTGGAAGCGACTGCTGCCAACCTGAATAATCTGAAGGTACAGAAGGAGAACGCTGCGTTCCAGGCGGCCGAGCAGCTGAAGGCGGCACAGGAACTCGCCTCGAAGATCGGCTCCGTTAAGCTGGAAATGCCGGTCAAGGTCGGCGGCAGCGGCAAGCTGTTCGGCGCGCTGTCCTCCAAGGAGATCGCGGATGCGATGAAGGAGCAGTTCGGGATCGAAATGGATAAGAAAAAGATCGTTCTGGACGAACCGATCAAGGAGGTCGGCGAGCGGACCGTTCTGGTCAAGCTGCACAAGGACGTGACCGCAAAACTGGCACTGAACGTTAAGGCACTGCAGTAATGGAAGAGAACCTCATCAAAAGAATACAGCCGCAGAGCACGGAGGCCGAGCAGACCGTCATCGGCTCCATGATCCTCGACAACGAATGCATCCCGAACATGCAGAACCTCATCTCCGGGCGGGATTTCTACAACCGCCAGTACGGGGTCCTTTTTGATGCGATCGTCGAGCTGTATACCGAAGGCAAGGCCGTGGACATCCTGACCCTGCAGAACCGCATGAAGGAAAAGGACGTCTCGCCGGAACTCGCAAGCATGGAATATATGGGCGAACTGATCGCCTCCGTGCCCATTTCCGCGAACGCGAAGTACTACGCGGAGATCGTGTACGAAAAAGCCCTGCTGCGCCGTCTGATCCATGCGTCCGAGGACGTCGCGAACGAATGCTATGCCGGCAAGGACAAGCTGGAGAAGATCCTCGAGGACGCTGAGAGCAGCATGTTCAAGGTGCTGAACGAGCGGAAATCTGCGGAGTTCGTCCCAATCGCCGAGATCGCGATGAACGCGCTGGAAAAGATCAACGAAGCGTCGAAGACCAAGAACCCGGTCACGGGTCTTGCTACCGGCTTCATCGACCTCGACCGCATGACGACCGGCCTGCACGGCTCCGACTACGTGCTGATCGCCGCCCGTCCGTCCATGGGCAAGACCGCTCTCGCGCTGAACATCATCCAGAATGTCGTCTTCCGCGACGGCAAGAGTGCGGCGATCTTTTCCCTGGAAATGTCCAAGGAAGTGCTGATGAACCGTCTGTTCGCGCAGGAGAGCCGCGTGGATGCCCAGAACATCCGGACCGGCAACCTGTCGGACGAAGACTGGGATAAGCTCCTCGAAAGCGCCGACACCATCGGCCGTTCGAACCTGATCATCGACGATACCCCGGGCATCAGCGTCAGCGAGCTGCGCTCGAAGTGCCGCAAGTTCAAACTGGAGCACGGCCTGGACCTCGTTGTCATCGACTATCTGCAGTTAATGAGCGGAAGCGGAAAAGGCGGCGAGAATCGTCAGCAGGAGATCAGTGAGATCTCCCGCGGCATCAAGGCTCTGGCCCGTGAGCTGGATGCGCCCATCATCGCTCTGTCGCAGCTCTCCCGCGCGCCGGAAGCGAGAAACGACAAGCGTCCCATGATGAGCGACCTCCGTGAATCGGGCGCCATCGAGCAGGATGCCGACGTGGTCATGTTCCTGTACCGTGACGAGTACTACAACAAGGATACGGATGCGAAGGGCATCACCGAACTGATCATCGGCAAGCAGAGAAACGGCCCCATCGGGACTGTCCGCCTGATCTGGCTGCCGCAGTACGTCAAGTTCGGCAACTATGATAAGGACAGAAACGACTGAAACGGATAAACAAGGCAAAGCGGCAGTTCCGGAGAACCGGAACTGCCGCTGCCTTTTTTTCGGCAATCTTCTCTGCTGCCCGGATATCGCGAATAATAAGTTGCAAATCAATTTTCGGAAGTAAATTTTCGGGATAATTGACATTTCCGAAATGCTATGATACCCTTTTCGCAGAAGACTTCAGCAAAAGGAGAAACGGCATTGGACGAACATGTTGAAATGAATACGGTCCCGGAAATGCAGACACCCCCCGTCATGCAGGCGGAACCGGAAAAGAGAGAGAATGTTCTTGGGGGCATCGTCGGCGCATTTCTTTTTTCTCTGGCAGGAGGCGTGATCTGGTTCCTGCTGGACATGGTCGGCTTTTACGCAGGGATCTCAGGCCTGATCGGTGCTGTCTGCGCGATCCAGGGCTACAGGATCTTCGGCGGACGCCTGAGCAAAAAAGGCGTGATCATCGCGGCGGTCATTTCCCTGCTGGTCCTCGCTCTTGCGTGGTATCTCTGCTTTGCCAAGGATCTGTTCCAGGCGCACAAGGAATGGTATGCCGCGAAAGAAATCGACTATATGCCGACCTATGCGGAATGTGTCCGTGCCGGCGGCCTCTGGCTGAAGGAAGAGCCTGAGATAGCGAGGAGCTACCTGCTGAATCTGCTGATTGGCATTGCGCTGGCGATCGTCGGGTCGGTCCGCTACATCATCAACGCATTTAAGGAAAACACCTGATCAACAGGAATAAGAAAACGGCCGGGTCCGAAAGGACTTGGCCGTTTTCTTGTTCTCCGGAAGACCGGAATCATTCCTGCCCCTGCAGCAGCTGCTCCTTGTTGTACTGGAGCATGTAGAGGCGGTGGTAGCTGCCCTTTTTGTGCAGCAGTTCCTGGTGGCTGCCCTGCTCGATGATCTCCCCGTGCGACAGCACGATGATGTTGTCCGCGTGCTGGATGGTGGAGAGACGGTGCGCGACGATCAGCATGGTACCGATGTTCCGCATCTTTGCCAGGGAATCCTGGATCAGCAGTTCGGTCTCGGTATCGATGTTTGCCGTCGCCTCGTCGAGGATCATGACCTCGGGACGGTGGATGACCGTGCGGGCGAAGGAGAGGAGCTGGCGCTGACCGGCGGAGAAGTTGTTGCCGCGCTCACGCACGACCTCGTCCAGGCCGCCGTCCAGCTTGCCGATGAAGCTGTCCGCATTCACGTAGCGGCAGGCCTTCCAGACTTCGTCATCCGGGAAGTCGTCCCGCAGGACGATGTTGCTGCGGATGGTGCCTGAGAAGAGGAAGACGTCCTGCAGCATCTGCCCGAAGTGTTTCCGGAGCGACGCGATCTTAATGTGCCGGATGTCGATGCCGTCGATCAGGATCTGTCCTTTCTGGATGTCGTAGTTTCGGACGATCAGGGAAAGGATCGTGCTCTTGCCGGAACCGGTGGCGCCGACAAGGGCGACCGTATCCTTCGCGTTCACGTGGAAGGATACACCCTTGAGGACCCATTCCTCAGGCTTGTAGGCAAACCAGACGTCCCTGAATTCGATCTCCCCGCGGATCTCTTCCAGATCGATCGCATCGGGTTCATCCAAGACTTCCGGCTTCATGTCCAGCACGGTGAAGATCTTCTCCGCAGAAGCAAAGGCGGACTGCAGCATGTTGAACTGCTCGGCCAGGGTCTGGATCGGATTGAAGAACTTGGAGATGTACATGTAGAAGGTGACCACGGTACCGCCGGTGATGACCTGTCCCATGAAGCTCGTATTTTTGATGATGCCGCGGCTGCCCAGGTAGAAGAGGCAGAGAACGGCGGAAATGTTCAGCATGTAGACCATCGGACGGAAGATGCCGAAGACGAAGATCTGTTTCTGCTTGGCTTTCTTCAGGGTCGTGCTCTTGCCGAGAAACTCCTGCATCTTGCGGCCTTCGCGGTTGTAGATCTGCGTGACCTTGATGCCGGAAAGGTTCTCGCTGAGGTAGGTGTTGATGTCGGTGGTCCCGTCCTTCACCCTGCGGTAGGCGCGCCGCGAGAACTTGCGGAAGATCACCGTGAACAGCACGAGGAACGGCACGAAGCAGAGGATCATCAGAGTCAGTTCGAGGTTCAGCATGAACATCGCAGCGAGCACGCCGATGATGACGAGCGCATTCCTGACCATGGTGACCAGGATGTTCGTGAACATGAACGAAATGGCGTTCGTGTCGTTGCATTCACGCGTCACGAGCTTGCCGACCGGGATGTTGTTCAGCTGCGCGTGCGAGAGACCCTCGATATGCGTGAACAGCTGCTTCCGCATGGAGGAGAGGATCTTCTGTCCGGTCCTCTGCAGCATCACCGACTGGACGAAGGTGCAGAACATGGACAGTACGAGGAGGAGCGCGTAGAAGACGACTCTCCGGTAAAGTTCGGGCAGTTCGAATTCGGTCTTGATCATTTCCTCGATGTTGCCGATGATGACGGGCGAGATCAGGTCGTAGCCGATCGACAGAAGCATGATGAAGAAGATGAGTCCGAATTCCTTCCGGTAAGGCTTCGCGTAGGCGAGCAGCCGGGAGATGATCTCCTTATCGGGGATGTGGCGGTCGAAGCCGATGGCTTCCTTCTTATCCTTCATGGTGACGAAGGCCACGATGAAGCCGACGGTGAAAACGCCGATGATGGCGCCGACGATCAGAAGAGGCAGATACTCACGCATTCTGCTCACCTCCTTCCTCTTCGAGCTTCTGCAGCTCGACCATGGTCCGGTAAGCCGGGCAGGAACGCTGCAGGGCTTCGTGGCTGCCGACGGCCTCGATGCGGCCGTCCTCGACCAGAATGATTTTATCCATCTGTTCGATGGTGGAGATCCGGTGCGCGATCAGGATGGTGGTCTTGCCGGCACGGGTCTTTTTCAGGTTGTCGAGGATGATGCGCTCCGTCTTGGTGTCCACGGCGGAAACGGAGTCGTCCAGGATCAGGATCGGCGCGTTCTTCATGAGGGCGCGGGCGATCGAGATGCGCTGCTTCTGACCGCCGGAAACGGTCACGCCGCGTTCACCGAGCACCGTTTCGTAGCGGTCGGCGAATTCCTTGATGTTGCCGTCAACGTCTGCGAGCACCGCGGCTTCTTCCACGGCATCGGTCTCGGCGTCATCCACCGCGAAGGCGATGTTGTGGGCGATCGTGTCGCTGAACAGGAAGTTGTCCTGCGGGACGTAGGCTGCCGCCGCACGGACGTCGCGGATCGGCACGCTGTTGACGTCGTGCCCGTCAATGAAGATCGTGCCGTCAGGTACGTTGTAGGTACGGAGGATCAGGTCGACGATCGTGGTCTTGCCGGAACCGGTGCGGCCGACGAGGCCGACGTTTTCACCCGCGTTGATGGTGAAACTGACGTCCTTCAGGACGTCGAACTCGCCGTCGGGATAGCGGAAGTTGAGGTGGCGGAACTCGATCTCACCCTTGACCTCGGGCATTTCGGAAACGTCTTTGCGGTCCTTCACGTCCTGCGGCGCGTCAAGCAGTTCGCCGATGCGCTTCAGGGACGCCTTGCCGCGGCTCGACATGTCGATCAGTTCGGAGATCGCCATGATGGGCCAGATGACCGCGGTGAAGTAGCCGATGAATTCCATCAGCTGACCGGCGTTGAACACGCCTTCGTGCACGAGATAGCCGCCGTAGCCGAGGATGACGCAGATGACGGACTCGACGAAGAGCGTGACCAGGATGCGGAGCGTGACGGCCGTCTTGACGAAGTTCACGTTGGCTGTTTCATTTTCCTCATTCAGCTTGCCGAAGGCCATCAGCTCCTTCGTTTCCTTGACGAAGGCCTTGATGACGGCGATGCCGGAAAAACTTTCCTGCGAGAAGTCGGAGAGCTTCGAGAACGCGGCCTGGCGGATGTCCCAGCGGCGGGTCATCTCCTTGCCGACAATGGTGCTGGAGACGAGCAGAAGCGCCATGGGGACCAGGGCGAAGAGCGTCAGGCGGATGTCCATGCCGCCCATGCGCCAGATCGAGAAGCCGCCGAGCAGCACGGTGTCAAAGAACATCAGCATGCCGCCGCCGTAGCAGTCCTGCACGGTCTCGAGGTCGTTCGTGAACAGGCTCATAAGGTCGCCGACCTTATGTACCTGGTAGTACTGCTGGGAAAGATCCTTCGCGTGGCTGAACATCTGGTTGCGGATGTCGGTCTCGACCTTGATGGCGGAACCGAAGAAACAGATGCGCCACAGGAAGCGCCCGGCCACGATGGTGAGGATGATCTTCACCATGGGAAGGCAGACGCGGTCCAGCAGGAAATCCATGTCGAAGGGGATCTGCGCCCCGTCCACGATGACGTAACCCTGGTTGATGCCGTTGATGACCGAAGCGTAGATGTTCGGGATCAGCAGCTGGAGATAGTCAACCATCCCCAGCGTGGCGACGCCGAGGATGATCCAACCCAGGTATTTCAGGTAGTACTTGTTGATGTGTTTGCCGAAGATCATTCGGAAATAACCTCCATTTTACCCTCTGCCGGAACGCGGAGAGGGTGGTACGGCAGCGCCGTGACGGGTAAGGGCGGTTAAGCCCGACTGGGTAAAAAACGCCGCCGCATCATGAGAAGACGACGCGGCGGCATTCTGTCAGGGAACAGCGGTCAGCGTTCCACGGCAAAATATTCGTTCAGCGCGTTCACGACCTGTTCGGGATTCATGCCGTGCACGGCACAGGCCTCTTCGATGGTTTCCATCTGGGAAGCCGGGCAGCCGACGCAGTGCATGCCGCTGCCCATCAGGATGGCAGCGCAGCCGAAATCTTCGCGAAGCAGGTCGCCGATCATGGTATCTTTCGTAACTTCCATAGTTCAAAACCTCCTGTGATGACTCACGAGGGAAAGTATACTCTAATATAAAAGAAAGCGCAATAGGCGGAAACGTCTTTTTTAAGGGCATAAATTCCGCTTTTTCCTTAATTACGGCTTGAACTCCGGGAAACTTCGTGCTATAGTATGGACCGTTAAAAATTTAACGCCCCGTCGGGGCGTGCGGCAGCTGCTTTTCCGCGCTGCCGGTGAAGAAGAGGAGCATATTTATGGCAAACGTAGTGGTTGGACAATCCGGCGGACCTTCCTCCGTCATCAACAATTCCCTGGCCGGCGTGTACAAGCGCGCCAAGATCCTGGGAGCAGATAAAGTGTACGGCATGCGCCACGGCATCCAGGGCTTCCTGGAGGAACGCCTGGTGGACCTTGATGAATACCTGAAGGATGACAGATCCTTCAACCTTCTGCGGACGACGCCTTCGTCCTTCCTCGGCTCCTGCCGCTATAAGCTGCCGGATTTCGAGATCGATGACAGAGTCTACAAGAGGATCTTCCAGATCCTGGCCAAGTACCAGATCGAAGCCTTCATCTATATCGGCGGCAACGATTCCATGGATACCATCCGCAAGCTGGCGGATTACGGCCAGAAGACCGGTTCTTCCGTGACCTTCGTCGGCGCGCCGAAGACCATTGACGACGACCTGATGGAAACGGACCACACCCCCGGCTACGGCAGCGCGGCGAAGTACATCGCCACCACGACCAAGGAAGTCATCCGCGACATGGTGGTGTATGAGCACAAGCCCAGCGTCTTCGTGATGGAAGTCATGGGCCGGAACGCCGGCTGGCTGACGGCGGCGACCGCACTTTCCCGCGGCACCGACTGCGTCGGTCCCGACCTCATCTATCTGCCGGAAATGAACTTTGACCTGGCGAGCTTCCGTGAGGACGTCGGACGCATCCTGAAGCGCAAGGACTGCGTGCTGGTCGCGGTCTCCGAAGGCATCCACACCGCCGATGGGACTTTCATCCCCGAACTGCAGGGCGCTGACCTCGCGGTCGACTCCTTCGGCCACAAGGCCATGGGCGGCACCGCCGAAGTGCTGTGCAAGTTCTGCGAGAAGGAATTCGGCGTGAAGACCCGTTCGCTGGAACTCTCCGTGATGCAGCGCTGCGCGGCGCACATCGCCTCCCGCACCGACGCAGAAGAAGCTTTTGCTTCCGGCGCCGCTGCCGTGGAAGCTGCCCTGCGCGGACAGACCGGCCTGATGGCGACCCTCGTGCGCGAATCCAACGATCCGTACGTCTGCTCCATCTCGCTCGCGGACGTTCACAAGATCTCCAACGCGGAACGCAAGGTCCCGCGCAGCATGATCAACGAAGCCGGCAACGACGTGACCGATGAATTCATCAGCTACGCCCGCCCGCTCATCATGGGCGAACTGCAGCCGGTCATGAAGGACGGCGTGCCGCAGCACCTGGTGCTTTATTAAGAGAGTGTCCCCCGCGGGGAAATGACTGAAAAGGCTCCGGACATGTTCCGGAGCCTTTTTGCATGCGTTTTGGGGAGGAAAGGACGGTTTCGCGGCCTTTTCGGGCACGGAAAGCGGCATTTTCCGCGAAAACTTGCACCGTGTGGCGAAACCTGCTATAATATGTCCCGTAAGAAAGATGAGGGCAGCATGCATACGTTTATTGCACCGTGCCATTTCGGCCTGGAAGCAGTTTTGAAGAAAGAGGTCTGGGACCTCGGCTATGACGTCGTGAAGGTGGAAGACGGAAAAGTCTTCTTCGAAGGCGACGCGGAAGCCGGGGCGCGTGCCAATGTCTTTTTGCGGACCGCAGAGCGCGTGCTCCTGCAGGTCGGAAACTTTACGGCGAAGACCTGGGACGAGCTTTTCGAAGGCACGAAGGCGCTTCCCTGGGAGGAGTACCTCCCCGTCGATGCGCGGTTCTGGGTCGCCAAGGCGGCCTCGATCAAAAGCGCGCTGTTCTCGCCGACGGATATCCAGTCTGTCATGAAGAAGGCCGTGGTCGAGCGGATGAAGAGCCGCTACCACCTCAATTTCTTCCCGGAAAGCGGCGCGTCCTATCCGATCCGCGTGGTCCTCATGAAGGATACGGTGACCGCGGCGATCGATCTTTCCGGCGATTCGCTGCACAAGCGCGGCTACCGGAAACTCGTGAGCAAGGCGCCGATTACCGAGACGCTCGCCGCAGCGCTTCTGATGCTGACGCCGTGGAAGGCCGGCCGCATCCTGGTCGATCCTTTCTGCGGCAGCGGGACTTTCCCGATCGAGGCGGCGCTGATCGCGGCCAATATCGCCCCGGGCATGAACCGGAGCTTTACTGCGGAAGCCTGGAAGAACCTCATCCCGGAGAAGTTCTGGACCGGGGCGAAGGAAGAAGCACATGACCTCGTGCAGCTGCCGGAAGACTGCGACATCCAGGGCTACGATCTGGACGCGGAAATCATAAAGGCAGCCCGGGACAATGCCCGCGCGGCAGGCGTGGGGGACCTCATCCACTTCCAGCAGCGGGACGTCGCCGCGCTCAGCCATCCGAAGAAGTACGGCTTCATCGTGACGAATCCGCCCTACGGCGAACGCCTGGAAGAGAAGGCGGCGCTTCCGGCGCTCTACCGGACCTTCGGTGAACGCTTCCGGGCGCTCGATGCCTGGTCGGCCTACGTGATCACTGCCTATAAGGACGCGGAACGCGACATGGGACTGAAGGCGGCGAAGAACCGCAAGATATACAACGGCATGATGAAGACCTATTTCTATGAATTCCCGGGGCCGAAGCCGCCGAGAAGAAAGCCTGAGGAAGAAACTTGAAAACACTGATCTTTGCCACGGGCAACGCCCATAAGGCATATGAAGTCAAAAAGATGCTGGAGGGACTTGACGTCAGCGTCCTGACCCTGAAAGACGCCGGCCTGGATCTTGATATCGAGGAGACCGGAAAGACCTTCCGGGAGAATTCCCTGATCAAGGCCCGCGCAGTGTTCGCGGCATCGAAGCAGGCGGTGCTTGCCGACGATTCCGGCATCGAGATCGACGCCTTCGGCGGCGCGCCGGGCGTCTACAGTTCCCGCTTCATGGGTGAGGATACCCCTTATCCGGTCAAATGCGCCGCCATCCTGGAACGGATGAAGGATGTGCCGGATGAAAAGCGCGGTGCGGATTTCCGCTGCGTGATGAGCTTCATCGCACCGGATGCGGAAGGCCGTCCGCAGGAATTCGTGGGAGAAGGCGCCGTTTACGGACGGATCGCCCGCGCGCCCGCCGGGGAGAACGGCTTCGGCTACGACCCGGTCTTCCTGTTACCGGAGCGGGGCGTTACGACGGCGGAACTTTCTGACGAAGAGAAAAACGCGATCAGCCACAGAGGACTGGCACTGCAGGCCATGAAGCCGCACCTCGTCCGCTGGATCACGGAAGAATGAAGGATAAAGAAGAAACCTTACACGGGAAAGGAGCAATACCTATATGAAACGCTATGAGATCTCGCTTCCGTCATCGGACGGAAAGACCACCCTGCACGGCTATCGCTGGGAACCTGAAGGCGACGTCCGCGCGGTCGTCCAGCTCGTACACGGGATGGAAGAATACATCGGCCGCTATGACGAATTTGCCCGTTTTCTTGCGGACCAGGGCATTGCGGTGATCGGCCATGACCATCTGGGCCACGGCGGTTCCGTGACCGATGAGAGCGAGCTGGGTTATTTTGCGAAGGACAAGGGCTACGAATGCGTGCTGCGCGACATGCACGCCGTGACGCTCCTCGCGAAGAAGGAATATCCGGACCGTCCGGTCTTCATGTTCGCGCACAGCATGGGCAGCTTCTTCGGCCGCCGCTACATCACGGTCTATCCGCGTGAACTGGCCGGGATCGTTCTGAGCGGTACGGGCAGCCAGCCTTACATTGCCGTGCACGTCGGCAAGCAGCTGTCCCGCCTCATCGCGCGATTCAAGGGCGACCACTACCGCAGCAAGATGATCGAGAACCTTGCGGTCGGAGGCTACGGCACCGTCGACAAATGGCTCTGCACCCGCGAAGAGATCGTGGAAGCCTACAAGGCCGATCCGCTCTGCGGTTTTCCTTTCACCGTCTGGGCATACAAGGATTTCTTCAAGACCATGGAATACCTGGCGCTCGGCAAGGATCAGGACCGCATCCCGAAAGACTTCCCGGTGCTGCTCGCTGCCGGCATGCTCGACCCTGTGGGCAATAAGTCCAAGGGCGTCCTGCAGGTCTACAACCATTACAAGAAGATCGGCCTCACCGACGCCGACGTCTTCCTGTACAAGGACGACATGCATGAGATCCTGAACGAGAAGGACCGGGACGACGTCTACCACGACATCCTCCGCTGGCTCGACAAACGCATCGACAACATAAAAACTATCTGATGATTTACCATGGCCGCATATTACCCCGATGAACTGATCGAAGAGGTCCGCAGCCGCAGCGATATCGTTGCGGTCGTCGGCACGAGGGTCAAACTCACGAAGAGAGGCGCCAACTACTGGGCCTGCTGTCCCTTCCACAGTGAAAAGACCCCTTCTTTCAGTGTGTCGCAGAACAAGCAGATGTACTACTGCTTCGGCTGCGGCGCCGGGGGAAATGTGGTCACCTTTCTGATGAATTACGAGAGCTACACCTTCCCGCAAGCCCTCGAATACCTTGCGGAACGCGCCGGCATCACCCTGCCGAAGCGTGAAATGACCGGTGAGGAAAAGAGCCGCGAAGGCCTCCGCTCGAGACTCCTTGAGATCAACGGCGAAGCCGCGAAATTCTACTATTACCAGCTGCGCCAGCCGGTCGGAAAGCCCGGCATGGATTACCTGACGAGACGCGGCCTTTCCGCGGAGACCATGCGCCGCTTCGGGCTGGGCTATGCCCCCGACGAAGGCTACTACAGCCAGGTCCTGTACCGCTTCCTGAGCGCGAAAGGCTTTACCGACGAGGAACTGCGGACGAGCGGCCTCGTGCGCTTCAAGGAAGGGCGCGGTGCCTACGATTTCTTCCGCGGCAAGGTCATGTACCCGATCATGGACAAGAACAGCCGCGTCATCGGTTTCGGGGGGCGCGTCCTGGACGGAAGCCTGCCGAAATACATGAATACGCCGGAAACGCCGCTCTTTGACAAGAGCAGGAACCTGTACGGCCTCTTTGCCGCGAAGCTGACGAAGCGGCCGTATCTGCTGCTGATGGAAGGCTACATGGACGTCATTGCCCTGCACCAGGCCGGGATCGACTGTGCCGTGGCTTCGCTCGGCACGGCCCTTACCGAAGGGCACGCGCGCCTTCTGAAGCGCCACACCGACCACGTCATCCTGACCTACGACAGCGACGCCGCCGGGACCAAGGCCGCGATGCGCGCGATCCCCATCCTGCGCACGGCCGGCTTCAATATCCGCGTGCTGGATCTTAAGCCCTACAAGGATCCGGACGAACTTATCGTCCACGAGGGCGCGGCGGCCTACGAGGAACGCATCCGAAATGCCGTCAACTTCTTCCTCTTTCAGTCGGATGTATGGAAGAAGGAATTCGATCTGAGCGACCCGGCCGGCCTGACTGCGTATTTCCGCCGCCTGGCTGAGGAACTGACGACCTTCTCAGACGAACTGGAGCGGGAGAACTACCTGAACGCGGTGTGCGAGCGGCAGAAGATCGACCCCGCCCTGCTTCGGAAGATGATGAACCGCATCGGCAACAGGCAGATGGCGAAGGAACCCGACTACGGTGAAGAACCGGATGAGAATGCCCTGGTGACCCAGAGCGGCCGCAGGAAGGAAAAGGACGAGGGCCTGCTCGTGGCAGCGCAGATGCTCTTAAACTGGGCAGCCTGCTCCGGGGCGGCACCTTCCCGCATCCGCGCGCTTCTCGAAGAAGACGACATGCCGACGGAGACCTACAGGGACGTTTACCGGCGCATCCTGAGCGAGAAGGAGAATAAAGGCAGGGTCCTGCCCGCCTCGATCCTGAACCGCTACCTTGAAGACGAAGCGCAGAGCAAGGAAGCCGCGGCGATCTTCAGCAAGGGCTTCCCGGAGGAAACGCCCGCGGAGGAAAAGGCGCGCATCCTGACCGAGTCCTTAAGGCGCCTGCGCCGCGAGCGCCTGAACCGCGAGCTTCGCGAGGCTGACAGCGCGGTGAAGATCCAGCAGCTCGCGAAAGACAGACAGAGCGTTTACCGGCTGACCGTCACGGCAGCCGATACGGAAGAATAAAGGCGCCCGGCATTCCGGACGCAGGGAGGAAACATCATGAAACTCGAAGAGATCCTGCAGGCCTGTGACCATACCCTGCTGAAACCTGAATCCACCTGGGAACAGATCCGCCAGATCTGCGACGACGGCATGAAGTATCACACGGCGTCCGTCTGCATCCCGGCCTCTTTCGTGAAGCAGGCGAAGGAATACGTGGGCGACAGGCTGAAGATCTGCACGGTCATCGGCTTCCCGAACGGCTATTCCACCACGAAGGTAAAGCTGATCGAAACGCTCGATGCGGTCGACAACGGCGCGGATGAGATCGACATGGTCATCAACATCGGCTGGGTCAAGGAAGGCGCTTACGACAAGGTCTACGACGAGATCCGCCGTCTGCGTCTGGCACTGCCGGACAAGATCCTGAAGGTCATCATCGAGACCTGCCTGCTGACCGACGAAGAGAAGATCGAGATGTGCCGCGTGGTCTCGAAGTCCGGTGCGGACTTCATCAAGACCTCGACCGGTTTCTCGACCGGCGGCGCGACCAGGGAAGACGTGGCCCTGTTCAAGCAGTACGTCTCGCCCGGCGTCGGCATCAAGGCGGCCGGCGGCATCGCCGACCTGAAGGATGCGGAAGACTTCCTGAAACTCGGTGCGACCCGCCTCGGCACGAGCCGCCTCGTGAAGATCGCGAAGGAACAGGGATTATGAGAGACAGCACGCTGATCAAGAAGTGCCTGGAGGCGCGGAAGAGTGCCTACGTTCCGTATTCGCATTTTGCGGTAGGGGCAGCGCTCCTGTGCGCGGACGGCAAGGTCTATACCGGCTGCAACATTGAAAATGCATCGTTTTCGCCGACGGTCTGCGCGGAGCGGACGGCCTTCTTCAAGGCGGTCAGCGAAGGGCATAAGGATTTTGAGGCGATCGCCATCTGCGGCGCGCCCGACAGTGAGGAGCCGACGGTCATCTGCCCGCCCTGCGGCGTCTGCCGCCAGGTGATGCAGGAATTCTGCAGACCGGATTTCCGCGTGATCCTCTACGGATCCGAAGGAAGGACGAAAGTCTATACGCTGAGCGAGATCATGCCGCTCCGCTTTGATCTCATGGACTGAGGCGTTTTACTGCCTCGCAGCCGGGACGAAACCTTTCTCAGAGCGATTCACATTCGTTCAAATGCTCTTCGAAAGCTTTGTCCCGCTCTGCTCGGCACCGAAAACGGGGGAAGCAATAATGAGAATGGTTGATTTGATCCATAAGAAACGCCGCGGGGAGGAACTGACGGACGAAGAAATCCGTTTCTTCGTAAGCGGCGTCACCGACGGTTCGCTCCCTGATTACCAGATCAGCGCCTTCTGCATGGCGGTGGTCTTCCAGAGCATGAGCGACCGCGAGATCGCGACGCTCACCGACGCGATGGCACATTCGGGCGACGAGATCGATCTCTCCGAATTCGGCACGCTCTCCGTGGATAAGCATTCCACCGGCGGCGTGGGCGACAAGACCAGCCTGATCCTCGCCCCGATCGTGGCCGCCTGCGGTGCGAAGACGGCGAAGATGTCCGGCCGCGGCCTCGGCCATACCGGCGGGACCGTGGACAAACTGGAATCCATCCCCGGCTACCGCGTCGAACTGTCCATCGAGGATTTCCTGAAGCAGAGCCGCGACATCGGCGTCTGCGTGATTGGCCAGAGCGCGGATCTTGCGCCGGCGGACAAACGGCTTTACGCTCTCCGCGACGTGACCGCGACCGTCGAAGCCATCCCGCTCATCGTCTCCAGCATCATGTCGAAGAAACTTGCGGCCGGCGCGCATTCCATCGTGCTGGACGTGACCGTCGGGAGCGGCGCCTTCATGAAGGACATCGCCTCCGCCGAAGTGCTGGCGCGGAAGATGGTCGAGATCGGCCGCCGCTGCGGGCGGAACATGGCCGCCGTCATCAGCAACATGGACGAACCGCTCGGCCACGCGATCGGGAACCTTCTTGAAGTGGAAGAGGCTGTCGGCGTACTGAAGGGCGAGGTAAAGGGCGACGTTTACGAGGTCTCCCTGGAACTTGCCGCGGCCATGCTGTCGTTAGTCTTCGGGATCTCCCATGAAGAGGCGCGGAAGCGGGCGGACGAGTCCATCGCTTCCGGGAAGGCCTTCGATAAATTCAAGGAATGGATCGCCTACCAGGGCGGCGACACCGCCTGCCTCGACGATACGGCGAAGATGGCGAGAGCCCGTTTTGCCCACGAGGTGAAAGCACCGAAGGGCGGCTACATCACCCGCATGGAGACCGAGGCGATCGGCAATGCGGCGGGGCTTCTCGGCGCCGGCCGCATGGTGAAGAGCGATCCGATCGATCCGACCGCCGGCATCGTGCTCGCGAAGAAGACGGGAGAGAAGGTGAAGAAGGGCGACGTCCTCTGCACGCTCTATGCCGACCGCGAAGAACTTTTCCCGGCGGCGGAGAAAGCCTTCCTCGGGAGCCTTTCCTTCGGCAGGACCAAGCCCGCACCCGAACCGCTCATTTACAAGATCATCCGTTAAGCTGAAGCTTGCACGCTGTGTCATTGCAGGAGCGAAGCGAGACGGCAATATCACAAAAAAGGACGCGCTGCAGCGATTCATGCTGCTGCGCGTCCCTTTTGCTTCTCTGAGGTTTTTCCGTTTCTGCCGGCTCAGGCCTTCGGACCGCTCAAATACCCGAGGTCAAATCCGGTGTTCAGCGGATCGAGTTCTTCTTCCTGCTGCCCGTTTTTCCGGCCTTTCTGATTCTGTCTGTTCAGTTCCGGATTGCCTTTTGCATCAGCGCCCTTTCCTTTGCTGATCGCCTTCATACCGTTGATCACCAGGTCGGTCCCCATGTATTTCGGGTTATTTTCCATGACAAGGGCCCTGTTCAGTTCTTTGGTGTCCAGCATCGCCAGCCCGTCCTTCTTCACGATCTCGGCAGCGATCTTCTTCATGCCGTTCACGCCGTCTTCGTCGGAGAGGTCGATGATGGTATCGGGATGCACGTTGAATTCGCCGTAGCGCCCGCCCATCAGTGTGGCGGCCTGGTCGTAGTAGAACTTGCCTGCCGGCGGCATGGGACGTTCTTCCGGATGCTTCGCGTAGTACTTCGTCTGCTCCGCAGACAGCACAAGCTTATTCTTGACGGCAACGTTAAGCAGTCTCTGCGTCTCGGCTTTGTGCGGATCTCCGTTCTTTTTCTTCTCCATGGCGTTCTCGCTGAACATTTTGGATTCCATCAGGTTGGCCAGAACGATCTCCTCGGCGCATTTCTGCTTCTCTGCCTCAGTCAGGACCGTCTCGTTCTGTACGGCCTTCGCGAGCTTCAGCTTGGCCTGCATTCTGTCGCTGTCAGCCTTGCTCATGGCGGACAGGCCTTTCACTGCCTGCATGTCACCTTCTTCCAGACCGTATTTCTCAGTCGCCAGCTTCATCAGAGCAGGGTCACGCTCCAGAAGGTCCACGGTGCATTTGGCAAAGTCGCACTGGTTGTAAAGGTTGCAGCCGATATTCTTATCGCGCTCCATGGTATCCTGAGTGATGGCCGTGATGCCGCGGGCGATGGCTTCCGCGAGCGGTTCCTTATTGCCCTGCTTATATTGATCCAGTGCGTCGAACACGTCGAGCCTGGCCGGATTGACCGCAGCTCCCAGATACTTTCCGTGATTTCCGCGGAGGTCACCCTTCATCAGGTCCGTCGTCACCATTGTCGTACAGGAATTCGAGACGATCTCCTCCGCTCTTTTCTGATCATAACCGAGGCTTACGATCGTTTTGACAGCGGTCGCATCGTATTCCGGGGTCAGCTTATAGCCCGAAAGCGCGTTCTTCGGCATCAGCGAGAAGGCGTTGACCAGGCCGCAGTATTCGTCCTGCGAAAGCGGCTTGCCGCCGATGGAATAATCCTCGATCTTCTTATTGATCTTCTGCAGTTTGTCGAAATCGGCTTTCCGGTAAAAGTGGTTCGTTGTCAGAGGATTATCGCGGCCTTCTTTTTCGGCGTCTTCCTTGATCTTTTTATAATATGCCGAATCATGGTCGTACTCCGGATGGTAGACCGGCTCCGGTGCCGTATGGTCACGGTACACCTGCTTGCCGACGTCTTTGTAGGAGATATCTCTGTTGAGAGTCGAGATCACACCGTCGAGTTCCTTTTTATCCGTTTGATCCTGTACTCTTGCTTCCGCTGCGCGGACCTCAGTCATCTCTCCCTGCATTCTCTCATCCGTCCTCGTTCTGCGGACGGCATCGAAGGTCTTCTTCAGCGCTTCCCTCTGCCGGTAGATCTCACAGTCGCGCTTCCGGTAGCCGCTGATAAGGTAGTTGATCGCGCGGGTAAACCAGTTGGGTCTGCGGTAAACGTGGTTCACGTTATCGGCAGTCCTTGCCTCGGGGATCTCATCCGTTTTGATGGGCTTGCTGACAAACAGTTCCGGCCTGAACGAGTGGACGCTCGCGCCGATCTGGACGGGATCCTTGCTGCCGGCCGGGTAGGCGAAAAGGTTGCCGAGCTGGGCCTGGTACCAGAAATCCGGGCTGCCGATGGTGATGCCTGCTTTGGCCAGATCGACCTGCTGCTCCACACCCTGCTCGTCCTTCTGCATGATGAACATGCTCGGGACACCGTTCTTCATCGGCGCCCGGCCGTTTTGATCCAACTCGATCCCGAGACGGTCCAGCATCTTGAGGTTTGTGTTCAGGAATGTGAGTTTCGCTTCGCTGATCGCATTCGCGGGAATGAGCACGTTCGGGTCGACCGTGTGGCTTTCATAACGCTTTCTCGGCTGTTCATACAGATTTTTCGGATCGTACGGCATATTCTTTGTCTCCTGCCATTTTTATTGCTTTCCTGCAGCACGGGAATATCCCCGCTGCCGGTTTCATCATAAACAGGCCGGCCGCAATTTTCAACACTTTTGCCGAAGGAGCATAAAAACGGCATAAATGCCGGACATACGAAAAGACCGCCCTTGCAGGCGGTCTTTTGCCTCATGTGCGGCAGCCCGGAGCCGGTCTGTCAGTCCGCAAACGTTATCGCGTGGGCCCATTCGCTGAAGACGGCAAAATTCTTATCGTAGCGGTTCTTCGCGCAGAAGAACTGCACGCCCCAGAAAGCGTCCTCCGACTCAAAATGCGCCGTGTAATAGCGGTAGTTCAGCTCGCTCCGGAAGTTGTATTCGTAGTAGGGAATGTCGCCGTCGTGCTTGATCTCATCGATCGTGCGGCCGCTCTGTACGGTCGCCGACCTCGTCAGCTCAGCGTAATCGTCGGCCGTCTTTATCGTATCTGGCAGCTGCGATTTGTCCTCGCGGAGGACGATCACGCCGATGGCCTCGCGGTTGGATTTCAGGATGCCGGTGTAGATCTCGTGCGTTCCTTCCTTGAAGGAGTCGTCCAGCGTGAGCCGCATCTCCTTGATCTCAAATACCTTTTTCTCCGGCGCCGCGCAGCCCGTGCAGCAGAGCACAAGCAGCAGGGCGAGCAGCAGACATCTGATCTTCAATGGGTTCTCCTTCTGCGCCATACCGTAAAGCGGTACACGGCGCCGTTTTCTTCAGCGTGCGGTTCGGAAGCCGATTCCAGGACCCAGCTGCGCTTTTTCGACAGGTCGGGATAGAAGACGGTCGGCACGATGGGCGGCTCCGTCTCCACCATGGTGACGTAGGCTGTCTCACAGTCCGGAAGGAGCTTTTCATAGATCTCGCCGCCGCCGATGACGAAGAAGTGTTCGTCGGGTCTTGCCGCGACCAGGCGTCTCAGCGCCGCGAGCGAATGCACGACGGTCACGCCCCCGGGCTGATAGCTTCTGTTCCGCGTGATCACGATGTTTTCCCTCCCCGGAAGCGGTTTTCCGCCCGGGAAGGACTCAAGCGTTTTCCGCCCCATGATGACCGGATGCCCGAGCGTGACGCTTCTGAAATATTTCAGGTCGCCGGGCAGGCGGTAGAGCATGCCCTTTCCGTCGCCGATGCCCCAGTCCGGGCTTACGGCCACGATAGCCGATACCATGGCGCGCCTCAGATCGCGACCGGGATCTTCGCGGTGAAGGGATGGTACTGATAATCCTCGACCTTGAAGGAATCCTTGGTGAACTGATAGAAATCGGTGACCGAGGGATCAAGCGTCACCTTCGGTGCCGGGAACGGTTCCTTCTCGATCATTTCTCGGACCAGGTCGACGTGACGGTCGTAGATGTGGCAGTCGGCGATCACGTGCACGAATTCGCCGGGCTCAAGGCCGGCCACCTGAGCCATCATCATGGTCAGCATCGCGTACTGGCAGGTGTTCCAGTTGTTCGCGGTCAGCATGTCCTGCGAGCGCTGGTTCAGGATCGCGTTCAGCTTCTTTCCGCTCACGTTGAAGGTCATGCTGTAGGCGCAGGGGTAAAGACCCATTTCAGACAGGTCGTGATGGTTGTAGATGTTCGTGAGGATGCGGCGGCTGGCCGGATTGTTCTTCAGATCGTAGATCACGCGGTCGACCTGGTCGAACCAGCCCTCGGCGTATTTGTGCTTCACGCCCAGCTGGTAGCCGTAGGCCTTGCCGATCGTGCCGTTCTCGTCAGCCCAGGAATCCCAGATATGGCTGCCGAGCTCGTGGATGTCGTTGGACTTCTTCTGCCAGATCCACAGCAGTTCGTCCAGAGCGGACTTCCACGCCGTGCGGCGGAGCGTCATCATGGGGAATTCCTTGGAGAGGTCGTAGCGGTCCACGACCCCGAAGATCTTGACGGTATGGGCAGGCGTGCCGTCTTCCCAGCGCGGGCGCACCTCGTAATCGGTATCCCAGACGCCGTTTTCCAGGATATTCCGGCAGTTTTTGATGAATAATTCGTCTGCGTAACTCATGGACAGACCTCCTCGTATTTCTGACATAAAAGTATAACGCAGAACGCGGGAAAGTACAAGAGCGGGAGAACGTCAATTGACCGGAATCGGCTGCGGTTCTTCAGCTGAGGCAAAATACGGGGCAAGCGCCGGAAGAAGGGAGACGTCTGCACAGAAAAACGTGTGCAGC
The DNA here is from genome assembly GCA_902761665.1 of uncultured Lachnospiraceae bacterium. Taxonomy (GTDB): domain Bacteria; phylum Bacillota; class Clostridia; order Lachnospirales; family Lachnospiraceae; genus UBA6987. Next base: position 51,439 of record CACWLA010000010.1, read on the forward strand.
GAGCATCGCTGACTGCTGCTGCCGTCAGTCTCCAAAAGCGGTGCGACATAATTGATCTCGGTCAAAGGCTGGTTCGGATCCAGCGGCGTATCGCTTTTCTCGCGCAGGTAATCTGCCAGTTCGGCAAGAATGGCTTCAGCCGGATCAGAATGGTTGACCAGCCATGCCCCGTTGGAATTGGTTAAGAAGACTCTTTGGCTGTCAGGTTCTTCCCCCGGCCGGGAGATGCTAAGAATAATGCCATATTCCGAGCTTCCGCTGATCGGAAATCGTGACAGGCGCTCGAGCTGCGTCAAAAGGAGAGGACGGTACTGCCTGGCAGTCTGTTCCCGTGCCTCCCAGAAGGCATTCCACAGCGCAGGAAAATGCGGAGTGATCGGAAGCATCAAACGCTTGATTTCATCATTCTCCTGAAATTGAATCAATAAGTATTCCGAAGCGGACTCCCTGTTCGCGGTTTCCTCTTTGATAAGGTGATACCAGTCGGCATCCGATGCAGCGGCTGCGTCCTTCAGCAGCGCCTGATACAGAGGCGGCAGCATTTTTCTGTTGATCCCTGTGGAATCCAGTGTTAAGCGCGGATCATCTGCATCCGGGAAAGCTTTATAACAGCGCATGAATGATTCGTTCTGTGAAAACTCTTCAATCAGCTTTTGATAATTTTCCTCCGAGGCAAAAATCTTACGATAATGGTCTTTCCCATTTACGCGGACAGCGACTTTCAGACGCATGCCGCCGTGCATGTAATTATCGTCTTCCGGGTCGGCATCCAATATCGTTTGGAGTCCTTCTGCACAAAGCTGTTTGAGAAAAGGACTCCGGAGATCAGCCTTCTCCGTTTCTTCCTGGAAAAATGCATCAGCGTCGTCCTCCAAAAAATTATAGCTGCCCAAATAACGGACGGATTCGATTTCTTCGGCAGCAGGCCGAAAATGATCGACAGCCGAGCCGGCAAGCAGCGGGATCCCAATAAACAGCAGGTCCATGACGAGAAGAATGGGCACTGACCTTAATGCATTTTTCAAAGAGCTCAGTTTTCTGTTTGAGACCAGTTGATAGAGCGAAAGTACCAGAACAGCCAGAAGGAAGATCGGCAGCACAAGAGCCCACAAGCTGATCGTATAGGCGCGCCTCCCCGCCAGGACTTCGACAGCTGAAAGCAGTGTTTTCAGACAGATCAGAAAAGACAGGAGCAGGCCGACGGCAGAATTGAGACGCGGCGAGACAGCCGCAAGCCCTGCTGTTTCGCTGGGACGGCGGACAAAAATGAGTGCACCGGAACCGGCCAACAAAGCCGTTATACCGACCGTATAGATCTGAACCGGTGCGGAAAGAAAAGTGCTCAGATCGGATGATCTTTCGGTAAGATAGGAGGGGAGTCGGAGTCCCATGACAGAATTTTCGAACGATTTTAGGATAAGTACACTGGGGAGGTGAAAACGGGAATCCACCAGGAAGAAGAGATGATCCTGCAGCAATACTTTGCCGGTACTGATAATACCCTGCGCAAGATGATACAAGATAAGACGCGGGGCAAAAATGATCAGAAGTGAGGTGATGATCGCGGTAAAAAGAGTCCCGCTCAGAGCAGCGGCACAAGCTGAAGCCGCGCTGACGTAAAGACTCATGCAAAAGGCTCCCGCGGCAAAACTGAGGAGCTCCGGCCATCTGAAAGCGATAAAACCAGGCCTTATCCAGGCGACACAGACGCCGGAGATCAGGGAACTCCCAAAAACCAATAAGGTAAGATAGGTCCATACGGCGGCCAGAAAACTGCCGTACAGGCAGAGCCTGTTCTGCGGCACCGCGTGATAAAAATCACTGCCTTTCCGGCTGTTCAGAAAGAAAAATATGCGGAAAGTCAGCAGCGGGGCGATCAGGAGACACAGGTGAAGCAAATAGGGATGCAGGGCGAAGGCAGCCCGGTAGATCGGCATGTTTTCATTCATCAGTTCAGGGGTGTTGTAGCGGGACGCCCAGAAGCTGATGGTGTGCAGGGAAAAATAACAAGCGGAGAAAAGAAGCGGCAGCAGACTGAAGACGGCAAAGGAGCGGAGCTGCCGCAGGGCTTCCGTGTAAAGTCTGAGATCAAACAGTTTTTTCTTCATGATTCTGCCTCCTTTTCCAGCACATCTTCAAAAGAATAGCCGAGTTCCTTCATCTCATAAGTAAAGATCTCTTCCAGATTCAAAGGAAGGACATCAAGCAGGATCGGGTCGAGCTGTTTTAGGCGGGCAAGGATCATATTTTTGTCACCGCGCAGGATCAGCTGCGCAACGCCGCCGTTTATCCGGCAGTTTTCGACCTGAAGCGAAGAAAACAGTTCTTCACTGAAAGGACGGTCAAAAGCGATCTGCACCTTGAACAGAGAGGTCTTTAAGTCCTGTACGTTGCTCTGCAGGATGAGGCCGCCCTTGTGCAGGAGGGCAAGCTGATCGCAGGTATCCTCCAGCTCCCGCAGGGAGTGGGATGTGATGATGGCAGTCGCGTTTTTATCAGTCACGTCCTCATTGATCAGGCCTTTGACAAGCCGCCGCATCACCGGATCAAGCCCGTCAAACGTTTCATCGAAAAAGTAGAAGTCCGGCCGGCAGGAAAGGGCCAACAAGGTGGCAGCCTGCCTCCGCATTCCTTTGGAGAAGCCGTGGATCAGCCGCTTTTCGTCCAACTGAAAGCTGTTTGTTAAGAAATGAAAGCGTTCTTCGTCAAAATGCGGGTAGAAGCTTTTGTAGAGAACGGCCATGCGTGTAAGGGTCGATCCGGGCAGGAAAAACAACTCATCCGGAACAAAGACCAGGCGGGCTTTGACGGCAGGGTTATCAAAGACCGAAGCGCCGTCAATGGTGACCTGGCCTTCATCCGGCTTGTAAACGCCGCTGACCAGCCGCAGAAAGGTGGACTTCCCGGCACCGTTGGAACCAACCATGCCGTAAACGGAGCCTTTTTCAATACGGCAGCTGATATTACTCAGAGCCGTAATGCTGCCGAATCGTTTGACAGCTTGCTGTACCTGAATCATGATCAGGCCTCCTCTTTATTTGCATAGAGTTGATGAAGTTTTTTTTCAACGGCCGAGAGAGGAATGCCGAAACTGATCATCTGACGGACGGTTTCTTCAAAACGGGCCATTTGACGGGTCCGCAGCCCGAAAAGGAAGGAACTGATATCCTGGCGGATGAAGCAGCCCTTTCCGGCTACGGAGACAATGAGTTCGCGGCGGTCCAGCTCCGAATAGGCTTTCTGAATGGTGTTGGGATTGATGCCTAATGTGATGGAGAGGGTGCGGACGGACGGCAGCGCATCGCCCGGCTTTAACACTTCGCGGGCAACCAGTTGCTCAGCCTGCGTGATGATCTGTTCATAGACCGGCGTACGGGAGAGAGAATCAATCTGAAACATGCGATACTCCTTTTTGACATTCAACACTTGACTAAGTGTATTAGTTGTGCTAGTACACTTATCCTATCATGCCGTGCAGGGGCTGTCAAGTGGGGTTAGTTAAAAATCATCAAGGTCCGGCAGGATGTTCATTCCCGGGAAAGACAAGCTGTATTATTTGACAAAACAGACTTAATGTGGTATGATAAGGCCATAATATGGAGACTGGAGAAACGTGATGGCAAAAATAATACCGATCAAGGATCTGAAAAACACGGCGCAGATATCCGAACTCTGTCATGTGGCGGAGGAACCGGTATACGTTACGAAAAACGGTTACGGAGACATGGTCATCATGAGCATGGATCTGTATGAAAAAATGCTTTATCAGCAGGAACTCATATATGAGATCGGGATATCCGAAGGTCAGATCCGGGAAGGAAAGACAAAAGATGCCTTCGCAGCGCTGGAAGAAATGAGAAGAAAACATGGCGTATGAGATGCTGATCTCGGAACGTGCGAATTTTCAGATCGACAGGCTGGCCGCATATTTGCTGACGGTCCTGAATAATCGCCAGGCTTGTATTCATTTTTTTGATGAACTACAAAAGACTTATGAAATGCTGAGGACAGATCCCTTTTGCTGCAAACTGTGTTCTGAGAAACTTCTTGCACAGAAAGGTTACCGGTCCGCGCAGCTTCCGACCATGCGTTACCGGATCATTTATCGGGTCGAAGAGAACAAAATCTACATCGTCGCAGTTTTTCATACATTGGAGAATTACTCACGAAAATTGTGATACAGAAACAAGAGTGCAGCCGCCGGGACTGCACTCTATGTTTATATTCCGAAGCCAGGCTTACGGTTGATTGACGATGCCGGCGTAGAGCGGGAGATCGTCCACGCTTGTCAGCAGGAAAAGGAAGGGACGGTTGAAGATGAGTGAGACTTCATCCGGGATAGCCGCCTTGGTGTCAGCTCTCCCGAAGGTGAAGGAAACGGCCCGGACGCCTTCTTCGTTCGCGATCAGGCGGGAGGCCTGCCTGAGTTCGCTAAGATAAGCACCTTCTTCCGAGATCCCCGAAAAATCGGCTTCATGTTCGGAAAATACTTTGGAGATGCCGAGCCGCCGGAAGCTGTCTTTCAGATCGTTTTCCGCGGTGATATCGAAACGCGGCAGAGTCAGATGCACTTTGACAGGCTTCCAGGCAAGGCCTTCTCCGATCTCGCCCCAGCCCGTCCGGTATTCCTTGCGAATAAGTGTTCTAACAAAGGTCGAATAGGTCTCATTCCACAGGAGTTCTTCAGGTGTAAAGCCGCCCGCGCCGCGATTTGGCAGGATCAGCCACATGCTCATGCCGCCGCCCATTTTGACGCGCACTGCCTGAAAGCTGTCGCCCAGAACATAAGTGGTGCTCTCGATATCCTGGTACATATAGGTGACGTCCCGCTTCCCGTCCGGAGCATTAAACGTGCCGGGGTGGGAATCAATCTTCTTGAATCCATCCCATTTGACGTCCAGGTTCATGGCGGAAACTACGGCTGCCACGGTATTGGGCGTCATGGAGACGCCGTTCGTATAGCGACCGTCCAGCAGGCCGTCGGTCGCTTCCGTGATCCAGGTGCGGAGCGCCTTGCTGTATCCCTCGGACCCCATCTCACCGCGGAAGGAAGAAGCAAAGTACGTGTCCGCCAGTGTCTTTACCGTGTCTTCGTGATAGGAGATACCATTGCTCAGCCAGAGCGAATTGGCAAGGACGCTTTTTGCTTCATGCGTATAGAGAGAATTCGCGAGGTAAACGGACGAGGCCTGTTTCCGCAGCGTTTCGATGCTGTCCGCGCCGAGCAGCTGCAGGATCTCCGCCCGGCTCTCACCGCCGGTGCATTCCGCGAGCATCGCGAGGGCCATATAACTGTTCAGGGGAGAGTAGACGCGGTTTGCGTGGTTTCCTTCCGTTTCCGTGCCGCCCAGGATCTCCGCCATGCTGCGGTTAAAGAAGTCCGCAAGCGGGATGCCGCTGCCCTTGGCCTCGCCGGCCTTCTGCAGATCGTCCGCGGACCGGCTTCTTTCCGGGTGTTCGGCTTCTCCGAGGGCATAGGCCTTCAAGACCAGCCCGCTCCGGATATGGAAGGTCCCGTCCAGGATGACGGCGAGTGCGAGCACGGCCAGTACCGGCACCGCGATCCGGAGGAACTTATGTTTCCGGAAAGCGCCGGTGACGGCGCCGAGAAGCCCTCTGATCCTTTTTCCAAGTCTTTTTTTCTCCGCTGCCGGAGCCTTTTCGCCAAGCGCGTCCCACGCTTTTTCCGGCGCGGCAGCTTCGACGAGCTGCATATCGACGCCGTTCAGGGCGTCTGAAATATCGATTTTATTCATGCCACAGATCCTCCTCCTGAAGGAAATGCCAAAGTTTGTTCCGCGTGCGTTCGAGGCGCATCTTGACGCTGCCTTCGCTCGCGCGCAGTTCGGCCGCGATCTCACGGATGGGGCAGGCATACCAGTAGCGAAGCAGAAAGACGCGGCGGTCCTTTTCTTTCAGCTGCGCGAGAAAACGGCCCAGCGCTTCCCGGAGGGCAAGCTCATCGGCAATCGCGTTTTCAGACCCGTCAGGCAGAACGTCCTCCAGTTCCTCCAGGCTCTGCTCGTACGCCTCCGTAAACTTCCGCTTCGGATCCTTCCGCCGCTTGTCGATGGCGAGCTGGCGGGAGAGCATGCCGAGATAGGAGCGCAGCGACGCCGGCCTTGCCGGCGGGACCGTTCGCCAGAGTTTCAGAAGCACGTCGTTCTCCACTTCCTCGACGTCTGCCGGATCCGCCAGGATCTGCCCCGCGATATAACGGCAGTAGGCGCCGTATTTTTCTCTGATGCTGCCGACCGCGTCTTCGGAGCGCTCAAGGAGTGCCGCGATCAATGCTTTGTCATCCATGATCCTGCTCACTTTCGTGACGGGGCCTGCCGCCCCGCCTGTTCCAAAGGCCTTCACTCATAGAAACGAAGGCCGGAGGGGAAAAGTAACACCATTATAGCATCCCAATCACGATATATTAAAAAAAGTTTTTACAAGTCAACTGGAAAAACTCTTGATTTTAGAACACTTTTTTGGTATTTTATGCGTGGAGGTAAGCGTATGATTCTTAGACCTGATTATATAGAAGCGGTTCGTCCGTTTATAGATGCTCCTTTGGTAAAGATTCTGTCTGGTATCCGCCGCTGTGGAAAATCGACCATTTTTTTGATGCTCCGGGAGGAGTTTTTGAACAGAAGGGTTTCTGAAAAGAATATTATATCTCGTTGTTATACGGATCAGGAACTTGATAGCATCGATCAGGAGTCCATGTATAAAGACCTGAAAGCAGCAATAGCCGGAAAAGGCCGCTGTTATCTTTTGCTGGATGAAGTACAGGAAGTGAAGGGATGGGAAAAAGTTGTCAACAGCCTGCTTGAAAATGCAGATGCAGACATTTATGTGACCGGTTCCAACTCAAAGTTAATGAGCAGTGAGATATCGACATATCTTACCGGCCGCTATGTGTCAATTCCTGTTTACACCTTATCATTCCGCGAATTCCTGCAGTTTAAGAAAAACAGAAACAGCAGCCGCTCAGAGTTGTTAGAAGAATATATCCGCAAGGGCGGATTCCCGTTGATTGCGCTTGGCGAGTATGAAGATCAGACAGTATGGCAGATCGTAGAAGGCATTTACCATACGGTCGTGTCACGCGATATTGTAAAACGCCATCATATAGCTAAGCAGGATCTTTTTGACCGGGTGGTTCGTTTTGTGATCGAAAATATGGGCAAGACCTTTTCAGCTAATGCTATTAGTATGTTTCTGAAGAGTGAACACCGCACGGTCTCCGTAGAGACGATCTATAACTATCTTCGCTGGCTGGAACAAGCGTTTATCATTTATCCATGCAAACGTTTCGATTTACAGGGGAAGGCTGTTCTGAAGACACAGGAAAAATATTATCTGGCTGATGTGTCGCTGAAATATGCACTGTTTGGTTATAACGGGAGGATGCGTTCAGCTGTTTTGGAAAATATCATCTATCTGGAAATGCGTCGCCGCGGTTTTGATGTCTATATCGGAAAGCTGGGGACCAGGGAGATCGACTTTGTGGCTCAAAAGCGAGATGAGACGGTCTATGTGCAGGCTTGTGTATCCGTCCCGGAAGATTCAACCCGCGAAACAGATAATCTGCTTGAGATCCCAGACAATTATCCTAAGTATGTGGTGACGCTTGACCGACTGGCAACGGGAAATGAGAACGGGATCCGCATTGTACATCTTGAGGATTTTCTGCTGGCAGATAAATGGTGAAGAACAGAAAAACAACACGTTTTGTGGTAGTAAAATAGAGCTTTTAATCCGGAAAAGGAAACGGCAAATTACATGGGACTGCAAGACAGCGAAAATTCTAAAAAATTTCTAAAAACCCTCTTGACACACCGGTTTATCAATGGTAAACTCGGCTTGTCAGGGGGTTTATCGCAAATAAACCGGTCGGATGGCTGCATTCTGATCGATATGTCCCCGGCAATAAGGAGATCTGTCATGAGTGATTACAAACTGGGAGAAGTGGAAACGCGTTTTGCCGAACTGATCTGGGAAAATGAACCGCTCGGTTCCGGCGAACTGGTGAGGCTCTGCGCCGAAAAGCTCGGCTGGAAGAAATCCACGACTTATACGGTGCTCAGAAAACTCTGTGAAAAAGGGTATTTCCGCAACGAAGGCGGCGCCGTGACTTCGCTCATTTCCCGTGAGGGCATGCAGGCGCAGGAAAGCCGCCGTTTCGTAGAAGATTCCTTCGGCGGGTCTCTCCCGGCCTTTTTTGCGGCCTTTACTTCGGAGAAAAAACTGTCTGACGGAGATGTCGCGGAGATCCGCCGGATGATCGACGATTACGGAAAGGAGACATCAAAATGATCAGCATGCTGCTGCTCCGTCTCGCCTTTAAAAAGGCGCCGAAAAGCCTTGTCTGCGCGCTGTGGATCCTCGTCGGGCTGCGTCTTGTGATCCCGACCATGCCTTCGAGCAGCGTCTCCGTGATCCCGGAGGCGGTCTCGGGCGGCGCTGCCGTAGAAGCGCTGGAAAAGCAGTACGTGGAAGAAACGACGGTGATCCGTGAGGATCAGAACGAAGAACTCTATAAGCAGATCAC
>CACWLA010000011.1 GCA_902761665.1 uncultured Lachnospiraceae bacterium
GAAACTATTGACACGGAAAGGGATCAACAAGATGCTCTTGACAGACAGACAGACAGACAGACAGACAGACAGACAGACAGACAGACAGACAGACAGACAGACAGCAGGCAAACTGACGGGCTTCCCATCTATTGATAAGCCTTGGCTGAAGTACTATTCGGAAGAAGCAATAAATACCCCTCTGCCCGAATGCACCATTTATGAATATCTTCTGGATAATAATAAGAATTATCCTTCAGACATTGCCATAAACTATCTTGGGCGGAAGATAACATACAAAAAACTGTTCGAAAACATAGATATGGCGGCAGCTGCCTTCATAAAGGCAGGTGTCCGGGAAAAAGAAATCGTAACCGTTGCGCTCCCCAGCATTCCGGAAGCGCTTTATTGCGTGTATGCGTTAAACAAAATCGGGGCAGTAGCAAACATGATCCATCCGCTTGCGGGATCCGAAGAAACGGTCAACTATATCATTGAAGTGCAAAGCAGGGTGGTTGTCATCTTTGACGGAGCATACGAAGCGATTGCTGACAGTATTTCCAAAACATCTGCCAGCCTCGTTATCGTTGCATCGCCTGCGGATTCGTTGCCATTTGGGTTGAAACTTGCCTATTCTTTAAAAGTTAAAAGCCCCAAACTTGATGGAAAGCTTTTCCGGACCTGGAAAAACTTCATCAACGAGGGAAAAGGAGTAGAGGTAAAAACTGCAATAAAAGACTGTAAGGAAATGGCAATTATATCCCATACCGGCGGAACGACCGGCGAGCCGAAAGGGGTAATGTGCTCCGATAAGAGTATAAATGCATTGATTTATCAGATCGTATGCAACTTTGAATATGAAAGACAGTATACGTGTTTGGCTTCACTGCCACCGTTTATTAACTATAGTCTGATCGAGTCTATGCTGGCTATGCTGGCAATCGGGTTCAAGGTTGCGTTGATTCCCAAATATCAGCCTGAGGAACTGGGGGCATACATAAAAACATATAAGCCCTATGCCATTCTTTCGATCCCGGCATATTGGGAAGCGTTGCTGGGAATAAAGGATATTCGTTCTATTAATATGTCATGTTTGCGGTATGCTATTTATGGCGGCGAGGCGATGAGTGTCGAGAACGAACGAGCAGTCAATGAATTGCTGAAGTCCTGCGGAGCGAAGGGGGTGCTGTGCAAAGGCGTGGGTTCTACAGAAATGATGGCGGCAGCGACATCGACTTATGATAACTGCAATACGGAAGGCTGTGCCGGAATCCCGCTTATCTGGACTAACTGCAAAATTGTAGATCCTGATACCCTGACAGAACAATCTTATCGAAAGATTGGAGAGGTTTGTTTTTCTGGCCCGACGTTGATGATGGGTTACTACAATAAGCCCGAAGCGACAGAGGAAGTGGTCAAAATACATTCGGACGGATGTTACTGGCTGCATACAGGTGATCTCGGCTATATGGATGAGAATGGGGTACTGTACATAACGGGCCGAATCAAGAGGATACTCATGACCAAAGGTAAAGACGGGAATATTACCAAAATCTTCCCGGACCGGATTGAGAAGGCCATCTCTCAGCATGAAAGCATTGCGCTGTGTTGTGCCATTGGGGTTCCTGATGAAAACAGAATTAATTATCCGGTAGTCTTTGCAGTACTCAAGCCTGGCGCATGGAATGAAGAACAGGTCACCAAGGAGATCCTCGCTCTATGCGGCAAAGAACTTCCGGAATATATGGTGCCGGATAAAATCGTATTCCGGGATAATCTGCCGAGAACGGAAAGAGGCAAAATCGACTACAGACAGTTGGAAAAGGATTTTAAATCCTGATTGAGATAAAGCCAGAAACTAAGGAGCAAGACTTCGCAAAACACGTATTTAGCGAAGTCTTGCTTCTTGGCACCAAATTTTTTAATGATATAGGCTGTTTTGAGGGCTCGCAGCAACACGCCACATCAATTTTATTTTTCTGTATTTTTGTGTTCCAACATAACCTGCGGGATAATTTTTCCCAACCTCGCCGATATAAATACTTCCTTCACTGTCTACGGCTATCCCGTGTGCGGTATGGTAACTGACACCTTTTTCATCTCCGCATCCTGTATCCAGACGATCGACGATTTGCCCATCTGGTGAAAGAATTGAAACACGACTGGGGCTCGCGTCGAATGTAACACAGTGGCTGCATTCGGCAATGTAAAAGAGACCGTCTGGACCAAGGCAGATTCCCGCAGGACGAATCAAATTATCCCAGATATCCAAACCATGGCCTGAGGTATCAAAGAGCTGTATCCTGTTGTTTTGACGATCAGCTACATATAGAATGCCTTCATGGTAAATAACATCATGCGGGAGATTGAATGCCCCTGGCGCATTACCGGGGTGACCAAAGCTATACAAGAGATTTCCTTTTGGCCCGAAAGCGTGAATGCGGGCATTGCCATAACCATCAGAAAAATAAAGAATGCCGGCGTTGTCTGATGTTACATTTGTCGGATAATTGAAAGGTTCTGATGCTTGTATAATTGTTTTATAGTCTTTGTTGACGCATCCAGTATTCGAAGGTTTTCCGGGGACTCCAAAGGTATGAACGAGCTCAAGATTCGGCGTAAACTGATATGCCGCGTGAGCTGCATCATCGACAACAATAATAGCTTTATCTTCAATAATATGAATCCCATGTGGTCTGACAAAACACTGATCGTCCCACGCATGAAGGCAATTACCATTTTTATCTAGTATCAGTATGGCGGGATGAGATCTTGTGAGCAGATAGATTCGATCCTTCTTATCTGCTCCGATTCCGGCAATCTGCCCTTGAACCATCTTACTTATTTTGTGGTTCCATTCGGGATCGTTTTCAAATCGACCCGCTTTTGTATCAAATATCATTATCAGGCCTTTCTAAAAACCCCCTCGCCCGAAGCTTGCGGGAGAGGGGGAAGGAAGAGGTGCATCAACCTAAGAATTCGCGAATGGCGCCTAAGTCTTTTTGCCAGGCTTTCGTTAAAACCGCCAAATCAGAAGCAAAGCTGATCTGAGAAAAACCCTGAGCGATAGCTTCCTGTACAGCTGAAACGGAACCTGCAGCGGTTCCGACAGGAACGCCTTTTGCCTTGCAACGAGATATTGCATAGTCTACAACCTGCGTTACGCGCGGATCTTTTGTGTTTCCTTTTAAACCCATGCTCTCGGCAAGGTCGTTGCGGCCGATCCGGATGACATCCACGCCACTGTCGAGAATCTCATCAATTCTGTTTACTGCGGCTTCACTCTCAATCATAAAGAGAACGCAGGTGTTTTTATCTGCCAGCTCCCGATATTCGTTCTTTGAGATAAGGCCATAACTTGCGGCCCGTGAGCTCATTCCAGAGCCACGTGTGCCACGCGGCGGATACTTGCAGGCTTCCACCAAGCGCCTTGCCTCTTCCCCATTTTCGACATGAGGAATGATAACGCCCATCACACCCGCATCCAAAAGATGCATCAGGATTTCAGGATCTTGTGAGGGAACACGTACAAGCGGGACTGTTCCAACACCGTGCGCTGCCCGGGCAATGTTTTCGATAGTTTCATCGTTACACATGAAGTGTTCTGTTTCCAGATAGATGAAATCGAAGCCTAAAAGCCCTGCTATTTCCACTGCCATTTCAGAACGACTTCGGATCTGTGTACCGATGGAAATCTCGCCACGGCGCAGTTTTTCCATCATGATATTGCTATTGATAAACGACATGTTTTATCCTCCGCTTACTTTTTGGCAACGATGATGTCCTGTGGATGTTTCGGGGCTTCACCTTTTTCAAACGCAGCAATATTGTAGTAAGCATGATTCGTAACATTCATAACATTATCTACGACACCGCCGCCACAGTGGCAGGTCAACACAACATTGTCCATGGTCAACAACGGATTATCTTTTTCGATAGGCTCAGATTCAAAAGTATCTAGAGCAGCGCCGTAAATCTTTCCTTCTTTCAAAGCTTGAATCAAGGCCTTTTCATCAACGACTCCACCACGGGCAGTATTGACCAAGATGGCATTCGGCTTCATCATCTCGAACTGTTTTTCGCCAAGCATACCCTTTGTTGCCGGCATCATTGGAACGTGGACTGAAAGGACGTCAGAACGCTGGCAAAGTTCTTCGAAGCTGACATAATGAGCACCAAGAGCTTCTTCCTGTTCAGACGACAAAGGCCGAATATCGTAGTAGATGATTTCCTTAGGATCAAAACCACTCACCATTCGAGCCACTTTTCTAGCAATATTGCCTATTCCCAACAAGCCGATCGTTTTTCCGTTCAGCATCTGGCACTCGGCTCTCATATCTTTGCGAATCCATTTCCCTTCGCGAACAGTCTTGTCGACGTAAGGTATACGGCGAAATGCAGAAAGCATAAGTCCGACGGCAAGCTCTGCAACAGGAATGGAGTTTGCACCTGAAGTGATATAAACGGGAATGTTATAATCTGAAGCTGCTTCTAAATCAACACGGTCAACACCAATGCCCCATTTCTGAATCAGCTTAAGATTTTTGGCCGCTGCAAAGTCTTCCCTTGTCATGTCTGCCGTGATCAGATAATCAGCCTCTTCAATAATACGCCGAACTTCAACAGGATCATTCTCGTCTTTGGGACGAATAGTTGTAAAACCTTCCGGCACATTTTCATCTTCTTGTTTCATTAATTCGGGTGCATGAGCCTGCAACCAACCGATTTTCTTAAGTTCCATTTCTTTATACCTCATTCATCAAAGCTTACTGTAGTGGGAACAACCGTAAAGGTCTTTTCAATCGCTTCGCAAATCATTGCATCCGGCGCGAAGGACTGCATGTGACGGTTGAATTCCGCCAGTTTGGCGCTACCGGGAATATAGTGGGTCGGGATGACGATCTTAGCACCAAGCATTTCCACACTCTTGGCTGCTTCACGAGGGGTCTGCTCACAGGATGCACCGTCACGGATATTTCCGATACCGACAGCCATGACGTTCGGTGAGTAGAGTTCGCGCATTAAGCGAAAACCATCATGAAGGGCCGTATCACCAGGATGGTAATAGGTGACGCCAGGCTCAACCTGTACCATAAAGCCAACGGGAATACCGTAGGACAAGAATCCGTTCTCATAGAGCGTTCTGGAACCGTGCCAGGCAACCATTGTACGGACTGTGGTAATGCCAAATTGTCTGCAGTCTCCGTAAATAGTTCCAATGATTCTTTCCTTCGGAATCTCAGGCGCTTCTTTTTTGAAAATGTGGACGCAATCGCCAGGCATCATGACCTTGGCTTTGCTATTATTCTGCATAACTTCAACAACATCGCCATAGTGGTCAGTGGCATGGTGTGTGACAAGTATCAGATCAACATCCGCAAAATCTGCGGGGACCTTCTCGGTGAACTGATTTTTGTGAAAGTAGGGGTCACAAAGGATCTTGAATCCATCGCTACGTTCGACTTTGATGCACATACCGCCGTAATATGTAAATTTAACTCCCATGATATTATTCCTTTCGTTATTCATTATTCATCACTGTTATCGCCTTCAGAGATAACATCTTTTGCGTCCTTCCGCATAGTACGGATTCCCGAAATCAGCGAAAGAATAGTAGCAATCATAAATACGAGCGAGATCGGTCTGGTAAACAGCGATAATGCAAAGGGAAGTGCGCCTCGCGAGAGAGCAATTCCTTGCAACAGCCCTTTCTCCGTTAATGGACCAAGTAGCATTCCTAAAACCAGAGGAACCACACTGAACTCATATTTCTCCATAAAATAGCCAATCACGCCAAACAGGAGCAGCAGGTAAACATTAAACATTGTATTTGTTGCTGCAAAAATTCCTGCGGAACAAGCGATAACGACTGCGGCAGCCAACATGCTGTTGGGCACTTTAGTCACTGCTGCAAAGTATCTGGCGGTAAAATAGCCGACTAATAGCATAAAGATATTGGCAACAAACAAACCAACCATGAAGGGGTAAATTGTTTTTGCGCGAGTGGTAAACAAATCGTAACCCGGAGAAAGACCGTGGACCATTAGCGCACTTAAGAAGATAGCCATTGGCGGTGAGCCGGGGATACCAAGCGTTAATGTGGGAACAAGAGCACCACCGGTAACACCGTTGTTTGATGCTTCGCAACAGGCAACGCCTTCCCTTGAACCTGTTCCGAATAGTCCGGCTTTGCCCTCTTTTGAAAAACGTTTTCCTTGTCCATATGAGATGAAGGTGGCAATGTTTGCACCGGCCGCAGGCATAATACCTATACCGATTCCAATAATAGCTGAGCGCAGGTAAGTCATTGGATACCGGAACAGATCCTTAAAAAAGTTATGCTTATTGGTTACCTTTGCCGCTTCTTTGTTTGCATCCTCGTTAAACGTCGCTCCTAGCTTAAACATACGGCTGATAGAGAACATGCCGGTCATAACGGCGAGGGTCTGCAAGCCGGATTCAAGTTGATACATTCCGAAGGTATAGCGAGGTAATGCGTTAAACGGATCAATACCGACACACCCCAGCAGCATACCGAAAGCGCCGACGATGAGTCCTTTCCAGACGTTTTTTCCACAGAGAGCTGAAATAATAGTAAGACCAAACAGAGCAACGGAAAAATATTCCTGCGCGCTGAACTTAAGGGCAAATTTAGCAAGTGGAGGCGCGATCAGAATCAGCGCAACGACTGACAGCATGCCGCCCCAGAAAGATGCAACGACAGCTTCGTCAAGAGCTTCACCGGCTTTCCCTTTCAGCGTCATTTGGTATCCGTCAAATGTTGTTGCTGCTGCCGCGCCGGTCCCGGGGGTTTTAATCAGAATGGCGGTAATGGATCCGCCATACTGTGTTGCGCAGTAGCAGGCAGCAAGCCCAAGAAGCGCTGTGGTAGGATTCATACCGTATGTAAGAGGAATGAGCAACGTCATGCCGATCGTCGGGCCAAGTCCGGGCATTGCGCCGATAGCAATGCCAAAAACGGTGCAGATCAGGCAGAAGACCAGATTTTCAACCGTGAAGACCTGCTGTATTCCCATAAGAAGATTCTCAAACATATGCAAGCCCTCTCTCAAATCAAAAAGCCTGTTGGCAAATTGATATGCATAAGCACCTTAAAAATCAGGAAGAACACTGCGGTTACGGCAACACTGATTATAATAATCTTGACGCGGCTCATGCCGGGAACGCCCATAATCAATGAAACCGCCACCATAAACAGCAATGTTGATACAGTCCAGCCAAGAACCGTGATCAGAATAATATACGCTGCAATCATTCCAAACATGATAAGCATGCGTTTTTTCTGGTCCGGAGGAATAGACTTTGCTTTGTGCACAGGCTTATTTTTCTTCTCCTTCAACGCAACTGAAACAAACTCTGCAACGGAGAATATCATTCCCAGCGCGCAACAAAACAAAGGAAAAATTTTTGATGTCGAGCTGAAATTCAAAGCCATAACAGCAGCTGCAGCAAAAATCGCAAAAACCACAGCTGCCACGATTTTGTTTTCTTTGTACATAATATTTGCTCCTTTTATAGAACTGCCGTCCCCGAAGCAAGGAGACGGCAGCGGGAAGGAACTGTGTAATAATTATCAACTATTACTTTAAGAGTTCTGAGCAGGCGGCGTAAGTATCATCAATGAGTTTCTGTGCCTCTGCTGCAGGGCGATAGTCAACGGTAGTCACATACACATTATGGTTTTCATCCACATATTCTTTGTATTCAGCCATTTCGCCGAACAGACGGGACAGATAATTAATAATAGCGGGGTCCGTTCCCTTCTTTACAAAGAAGCAACGGGTGGTCGGGATCTTCAGGTCCACGCCTTTTTCAACAAGAGTAGGAACGTTCGGGAACAAATCGCTTCTCTTTTCGGCAGCTACAGCAATTGTGATTGCCTGATCAGCATCCGTGTTTGAAGCTGACACAGCACTCATCTCAGCATCTACATGCCCGCCAAGCAGAGCAGCATGGACTTCGTTGGTCGAAGTATAATGAACAACGTTGAATTCGTAGCCAAGCTTCTTTGCCAGAAGGGTTGCCATAAGACCGCCGGCACCATTTGCACCAGGCGTGCCAATCGTCAATTCACCGGGATGTGCTTTCATATAAGCTTCAAACTCTTCCCAGTTGGAAAAACGGGGATCGCCGGCTTTGATGGTGATTGAACGCGCATCATCGTGCATGGCGCAAATGGCAGAGAAGTCTTCAGCAACAAGCATGTTCGTTGTCATCTGTGCTTTTAAGTTTTCTTTTTCAATAAGCTTATAATCGTTAGGATCCGCAAGCGTCAGGTTTGCCAGATAGATTTTCAAACCGTCTGCGGGGGAGGCTGTTACGTCTGCCGCAGCAACACGTCCGCTAGAGCCGGCAATGTTGGTGACAACATAATTGTCACCGGTCAAGATTGTTGCGTATTTGGCAGCCACACGGCAGTTGTTGTCTTGAGCGCCGCCGGCGTTAAATCCGCATACGACAGTTACAGTACCACCCTTCGGATATCCTGCAGGCTTAATTGATTTGGCGGTGCCGTCATCGGTGTTTCCGCTTGCGGCTGGGGCAGTCGTTGAGCCTCCGCCTCCGCCACAGGCTGCCAATGATAAAACCATCATTGCAGCAAGGACAAGTGCAAACAGTTTTTTCATCTTATATCTCCTCCTTTTTATGAGCCCTTGTTATCGTCCCGAGGACTTCATGCTTCGGTTTAACTATAATGTACTTCTATCAACAATAATAGCAGTAATTTTTTTAAATTGTCTACAACAAAAAAGCTGTTGTAAAATATCTGTAAATGATTGTATGCTGTATTTTGGTTGTGGGAATTTCTTGCTCCTAAATAAATATATTGTATGACATGCAAAATGGAGTAGAAATGTGAGGGATAATCGAGAGAGCCTATAATCTGCTCATCTAAACAAATAATGAGTTGTTGCTCGCACTTTTTTAAATAATATTGTTGTAACTGAGACGGAGGGGAACGCTATGAATTTTACAAATCTGTGGTATTTTGTGACTGTAGCAGATGAAATGAGTATGTCTAAGGCGGCTCAGAAGCTATATATCTCACAACAGAGCCTCTCCAATCACATCGCGCGGATTGAGCAGGAGTTTGGCGCAGAGCTGTTCGAGAGGACACCTCGGCTGAAACTGACCTATGCGGGCGAATGCGCAGCAAAAATGGCTCGAGAGATTCTATCTCTGAACCGTCAGATGCGTACGCAGATTGACGATATAACCAACCAGCGAAAAGGACAACTTAATATTGGGCTTGCCACACGTGTTTGCGGGCGTATCGTGTTGCCACAGGTCCTCCCTAAATACCATCTTCTTTATCCCAATGTCGAGCTGCATTTGGAAACAGGCTTGACATTGGAACTGCTGGACCATTTAAAAGACGGAGATTTGGATCTTATTCTTGGTGTTCAATTCCCTGAATATTTGCCCGAGATTGCGTCGGTTGAATTATATCAGGAACAACTTTGCCTAGTGGTTCCGAAGCGTATTATGCAGGATCTGTTCCCTGAAAACACACAGGCGGTCATTCGTTCTTTCCATGAAAAGGGAGTGGATCTGGAGGCTTTTAAAGAAGCACCGTTCTTGTTAATGGAAGAAGGGAAAAGAATTCGAAACCATTCCGACAAGCTCTTTGCAAAATGTGATTATTCTCCACATATCATCCTTCAGAGTACGGATATTGATATTCTTTTCGGACTTTGTTTTTCGGGTTTAGGCTCTATGTTTGCATTCGAGGAAAGCATCCGGAAGTATTTTCCTTTTGAGCAGGACTTTAAGGATATTTTGGACCCCATGGTCCATGTATTTCCCATAATGGATGCATCTGCTGTTGGACACACATTGCTGTACTATAATGAGGTAAAGTATCACAGCAAAGCTTCACGGGATTTCATACAGTTGCTTTTTGAAACTTTCAACGTTCAGGAGAAAGCAACCATCATGTAAATAGCCGGAAAATCTATAATCATCTTTTGCTATTATCCTATGGTGATCAAAAGGTCTGTCGACTTTGTGTGTTGGCAGACCTTTTGATTCTATTTAATATAAAGCTTTTGTCAGCATAGAATCTTGAGCTTTTTCGAATAGATAATCAATTTCTTGCCTCTTCTTTTTGGCGGACTGTAGTAGTTACTGCCGCCCGCCTTTTTTATACGAGTCTTTAGCTAGAGTCTGTTCAAAATAGAGGACCCGGAAGGGTCCTTTTTTCGTGAGCGGAAGTCATGGCAGATGCTATTTGCCGCTGCCGGGATCTTTCCCGGCGTCTTGCTGCATTTCCCGAAGACTTGCCAGAAGCGAAGCCCGGTTCGTTTTCTTCTGCAGGTTTTCCGCGACGCTGTCAGCATTTTCCTGCTTCAGAACGTCCGGATAATTCTGTTCAAATTGAATGAGCAGCGACCGCGTTTCTTTCTCGTCTGCTGCCATCTGCGAATACAGCTGTTCAAAACGGCCATCCTGAAAGACGCTCTGAATAAAGGCCTGTGAAGATTCCGGCAGCTGGTCCCAGCTTCCGTACAGGTCTGAAACCGCTTTTTCAATCTGTTCTATCCTGAGCGGCGCTCCTTTCTTTTCATGCTCAGCGAGAATGCCGATCACATCTGACAGGTCGCTTTTATACTGCCTGCCTGAACGAAGCTTCATCGCGACAAGATATTCAGCTGAAATAGTTCGAACGGTCAGTATATTGGACCAGGTCTTATAATAGACCGAAAACTCAGCCAGTTTGGGTGAATACGAATCGGTTTGCCTGAAATCGCTATTTAGCCAGTCGTTCGGCAGGGAGTGTCTGTCGCCAACGAGACGGATCGCATCTTTCATGGCGGAAGAGGCGTGGATCAGCGCATCGATATCGGTCGTCATATTTCGAAAGCCGTAATTGATGAGAACCGAAGCCCCTCCAATCAAGATCAGTTCTGCCGGCATGGCCTTCCCGACCTGTTTTCTGTATTCTTTGGCAAGTTCCTTCAGGAAATCGTCGATGTTTTCCTTCGTAAATTCAAATCTTACGTCAGACGACATTTTTCACCTCGTTTTCAATGATGTTGAAGCGAGCAAATTCGGGAATGGCTGTTTCTGCGGCGCGCTTCATGGCGGTATCATTTTTCATCGCAGCGCAGATAGCACGGACACCGGCGGGATATATCGGCTTTTCCAGTTTGCACAGGCGCAGATCGTCATATTCATCACAGAGCGGGATGTCGTTTTCCCGGCTTAAGTAGTCCAGCATGGCAAGAAGATACAGGCTTTCCGGGTACCATTTTCTGTCATAGTAATCCCGGATCTCCTGCCGCTCAAGCGTGTCCGCGATAAAGGCGATGTCCCCCATGCTTTTTACGCGGTGGCATACCGTACTTTTGAAATTCTCGAAGCTGGGCCGTTTGACCATGTAAGGCGCTATCAGATCTTCCATGGAAACATTCAGTGAACGGCACAGCCGATACACTGTCTCGGCGCTGCATTTTTCCAAACGCGTTCTGCCGCTCACAATATCGTTCAGCGTGGTGTACGGAACTTCGCTTGCCTTCGCAAGACGGTACATGGACATCCGGTTTTGCCGCATGGCGTCTTGAATCGTCATGATGAGCACCTCCCTTCTGCGAAAATTATAACGGTATACCGATATAGTGTCAAGGCGTTGTCTGCGTTTTTTTGGACTGGTACGGAAAAGTATTAGAGGGTAACAAGACCTTCTGTTATGCGTGATTACCGGTTTCTCTGCACCAACCTGCTATTTTCGCAATCAGATCCAAGGGAAGATCGTCGGAATAAGGGATCTGAATCGAACCCTTGCTGTATCGGCATCCCGCCTGATCCAGTTTTTCGGCAAAGAAAGCGACTGCTTCCGGACCGGGATACAGGCCGATATGTTTCTGGTTTGCCGCGAAATGAATGATATTGTGGCCGTTCCACCAGGTCGGCATGGACCAGGAGATCCGCTCTGCCGCATCAGGCAGTTCTTTTCGGATGGCTTCTCTGACGCGCTGAAGCTGTCCTCGGATGCCCTCATCCTGCGCGAGGATATATTCATCTATTGTTGCCGGAGCCTTACCGCAGTAATGGCTCTGGTTTTCTTTTGTGAAAGTACGTCCGCACTTTGGGCATTTCCACATCATGCATTACCTCCGGGAAATTCATTTTCATGCTTATCGTTCAATCATTCGGTATGATTCCGGCTCCGATCCGCTGTTTCGTGCATATCCGCAGCACGGTCATGTACCCCGGATAAAGCCCGAGGTGCAGCCTTCGCAGAGAGTATACAGCAGATTGCAGAAATCTTTTTCCGGGAGCTCATAGTCTGATCGTATCCATTCTACAAGCAGATCAAGGCTTCCGCTGATCAGGAACCGGTAAATGTTCTCTTCCGTCTTTTCTTCCATCCCTGATTTGAACACAGTGTGTGCCATGGTGCTTGTCAGATCGAACATCTTTGTTCTGAAGTGAGAGTCGCTGTTTTCCAGAAGCAAGGTGCGAAACAGCTCATCATTTTTCTTTACGAAATGAAGAAATGACATCAGACAGCCTTTGGTGTCCGAATGGGCCAGATAGGATGACCCTATGGAAACGAGATATTCGTTGACCTGTGATATCGCGTCGTTTTCCAGTTCTTCCAGAACGCTGTTTGTCTCGGCAAAGTGCTGATAAAAAGTACTGCGGTTGATCTCCGCAGCGGAACAGATGTCCGTAACGCTTATCTTTCCGGTCCGCTTGGTATGCATAAGGCTCAGAAAGGCCTGCTTTATGAGAAGCTTTGTAATACGTGAACGTTGGTTGTTTTTTGTATTCATGTTCTTTCCATTATTCCTGCATTTATTGTCATAGTGTTGGCGTATATGAAATTGTCGGTTTATATGATGATTGATAAAAACGACACGGCGTTGATATAATCATAACAATGACTGGATAATAGTCAATTGAATTCTGGAAAAAACTTTAGTTTTTGCCGCGAAACGATGACGGAGGAAAGACAATGAAAATCAATGTAGTGACCGGAGGCGGTACGGGAATCGGAAAAGCAGTCGCCGCCATGCTCCCGAAAGATGAACAGGTGATCATCACCGGAAGAAGAATGGATAAGCTGAACAAGGCGGTTGAGGAACTGAACGCGGCGGGGTGCAAAGCATCTGCCATGACCTGCGACGTTTCCAAACGGGAAGACGTCCGGAAGCTTGCCGAACATGCCGCCTCCCTTGGAGAGATCGATAAGGTGATCCACTGCGCAGGGATCTCCGGCTCCATGGGAAAGCGTGAAACGATCATTCGC
This sequence comes from uncultured Lachnospiraceae bacterium, assembly GCA_902761665.1. GTDB lineage: Bacteria > Bacillota > Clostridia > Lachnospirales > Lachnospiraceae > UBA6987. The sequence goes on from CACWLA010000011.1 coordinate 13,256, forward strand.
ATCAATGCCCTCGGAACCGTACATGTCAATCAGGAGTTTTATAAAGTCATGAACGGCGGCTGCATCGTCGACGTGGCCTCCGATTCCGGCTATATGCTGCCGGGGCTCATGCTGCCCGGAAAGAGAACCTATCGCCTGGCAATCTCCGATGAAGAAGCTTTTGTTCAGAAAATGGTGCGGAAGGCAAAGCTGGGAAAAGAAGAAACCAGTTCGCAGATCGCTTACATGATCTCCAAAAATTTCGTAAGGTGGTATGCCGGGTGCTGTGCCTATAAGTACATGGTGACCAAAAAGATCCGTGTGCTGTCTGTCAGCCCGGGGTTTGTCAAGACACCGATGACGGATGCGGAACAGGGAGAAGCGACCGATACCATGCTCAGCTATACCGGCTGGAAGCGGGGCGCGGAGCCGGAAGAACTGGCGTACGTCATAACGGCGCTGGCAGATGAACGGGCAAGATATCTGATCGGTGCGGATATCCTGTGTGACGGCGGTGCGGTAACCAACGGCTATGGGATGATGACCGCAACGAAACGGTACGATGAATCCTCCCTGAAAGAAAACTGGTAAAGCCGGACTGGCATGAAAAGTATCGGCGGCACAAAAGTGTTCCAATAAAGCGGACGAAGTACGAAATCCCGTTGTTTTTTACTGGATTTTTGAAGGTCGGACCCTGAGTTCGGAGCCTTCCTTCTCCGCGAAAAAGAGGTGAGAAAACCAGGAGGAATCAAGGTTTTCTCATCTGTTTTTACTATGCAGCGTCTTCTAAACCGGTTGGTATTATAGTACAATAATTCCCGGATATCAGAAAACAATGGGGGAAAATATAAATGAGTCAGCTGTACGACAGAGCAGAGATCTACGACCTGATAGAAAGCGAAAAACGAACTGAAATCATCCGCAGGGACTGGAAACGGTTCCTCGGAGACAGAGAGATCCGTTCACTTCTGGATGTGAGCATCGGCACAGGAGGCATGACACTGCCGCTGCAGGAGCTGGGCATTGAAGTGTACGGCTCCGACCTGAGCGAGGCCATGCTTGCCAGATGCCGCATGAAGGCTGCCGCAAAGAACAAGGAGGTTGAACTGCGGCGCAGCGATTTCAGGGATCTTTCCTGCTGGGGAGACCGCCTTTTCGACTGTGTGGTGAGCACGGGAAATGCACTCGCATATGTGTCAAACGAAGACGTGCTGACGGCATTGGAAAGAATGGATGCCCATGTGCGTCCCGGCGGTTATCTGTGCTTCGATTCGCGAAACTGGGAATTGATACAAAGGGAAAAGCAGCGCTTTTATTTCTATGATCCGTTCTTTCACAACGGGACAAGGGTAAACCTTGTGCAGGTCTGGGATCACGATCCGGACGGATCCATCACGTTCAATCTGCTGTATACCTTCGAGCAGAATGAAAAGATCGTCCAGAGGGAGATCTTTGAAGAGCATTATCATCCGTTTCCGCTGCGGATAGTTAAAGAAAAGCTGTCCGATCTCGGATATGAAGAACTGTCTTTACGTCCCTTCCCCTGTGATATCCCGGAGACTGACTTTGAGAAAATGGAATGGTACAGGGTCATTGCAAGAAAAACACGGGAGAACTGCATGAACCTTTAAGGAAAAAGCGTGAACGGCCGTGCGCACCGGCGGCTCATACCATCCTGATCAGTTCGTACTGACGGGTCCCGAGCCCGATCTCTTCCGCGTGGATGAGTCCGGCTTCCCATTCGGCATCGGGGTGGTTCAGGTGGAAATATTCGTGGTTGGGATCCGTATCCCAGAGCTTCTTCCGGTGTCTGTCCAGGCGGCTCCCTTCGCATACGGGCATCTTGTTGCACAGGTCCACGCAGGCCTGGTCGAGCGCGTTTTTGCGGCTGCCGACGTACAAGGTGTTGCAGTCCGTAAGGAAGGGCTTGCCGCCGTGCTCGCGGACGTAATCCGTGACGACTCTTGCATACTGAGGACGCAGATGCGCCAGATTGCCGAGTTCGCCGAAATGGATCTTGACGGCGGCGTAGCGGTCGGTAAGATCGATCTCTTCAAAACCGGCGCGCTTCATCAGACGGTGCAGTTTCTGCGGAAGCGTTTCGATAGAGGTGGCGTGAAAATCGGTAAAAAATACTTTGGACGGTTTCATGGTACATACCTCCTGCCTCCATTTTGATGAACAAATGCCGTTTTTGTCAAATCGTTTTTCGGCGGAAAAATGCGATCAGTCATTGACGGATCGCCGCGAATTGTTTATTCTGCAGAAAGAGCGGTACGGCAGGCTGCGCGGGGCGAACGTTCCCCGGCAGACGGCAGGGACAGCAGCGTACCGTGAACGGAGGTGCGGACGGATGAACGGAGAAGCAAAAACGCCGGAATCGACGACTCCCGGGAACACCGGGAGCATGGAGGATCTCATCCGGCGCGGCGCGGCAGTCCTGGTGCCGCTCGTCCGGGGTGAGAACGGACCGGCGCTGCTCATGGAGGTGCGGTCCATGAACGTCTGGCAGCCGGGGGAGATCTGCTTCCCGGGCGGCCACATTGAAGAGGGGGAGACCGCGGCAGAGACTGCCTTGCGCGAGACGGAGGAAGAACTCGGCATCCCGGCTTCTTCGGTCAAGGTGCTGAAGGAACTGGCGCCGGAACTGCACCGGGAAGGCCGCATGCGCGTGTATCCGGTACTGGCGGAGATCGAAGGGTTTGACCCGGGGAGGCTTACCCTGCGCCGGGAGGAGGTTGCGGAGGTCTTTGCCCTGCCGCTCGCCTGGCTCCTCGCACAGGAACCGGAAATGTACGAAATGAGCGATCCCGAAAGCCCGGACATGCCCGGAAAGCTGAAAAACTACCTGGCCCATTACCCGCCCATCCCGAAGAACAGAACGACGCCTTACTGGGAGTACGGACCCTACGGGATCTGGGGCCTCACGGCGCGCATCCTCGTGAAAGTGCGGGACCATTTCCGAAAAGAAGAGACGGCTCATTGAGAGCCGTCTTTTTTCATGATTGGATTTGATTATTGGGGCATATCTGTGCTAAAATATCCTAAAAAGAGACGATCATGCAAAAAAAGGGGAAATCATGAAAACGATCTATCTTGCGGGAGGCTGTTTCTGGGGTGTCCAGCGCTATTTCGATCAGTTTGACGGCGTAAGGGAGACGGAAGTCGGCTATGCGAACGGGCCGGATCACGCGCCGAGTTATCAGGAGGTCTGCAAAAACAGCGGTCACGCGGAAACCGTGAAAATCGTCTACGACGAAGACCGGATCGGGACGGAGGCGCTCCTGGACTTTTACTTTAACGTGATCGATCCGCTCTCCGTGAACCGGCAGGGCCATGACGAAGGCATCCAGTACCGCACGGGGATCTTTTATGACGACGAAACGCTCCTTCCGGCCATCCGCACCGTCTATGCACGCGAGGAAGAGAAGGCGGGGCAGAAGCTTGCCGTCGTCGTTGAACCGTTGAAGAATTTTTACTCCGCGGAAGAATACCACCAGAAATATCTGGAGAAAAACCCGGGCGGCTACTGCCACATCCCGGACAGCTATTTCCATCTGAACGAATAAGCGGCAAAGAGGCCGCGGAACCTTGCTCCGGAGGAGACCGCATGCAGATCTTACAATATCCGATGCTGGCCATGTTCGTCCTGGCGACGACGGTCCATCTGAACGCATCCCTGAAACAGAATAAAATGCTGCGGAACAAGACCAAGCCGTTCATCCTGATCGGTCTCATGGGCTTTTATCTCGGTGCGGCGAATCCGGTCATCCTGTCCGTCGTCCTGGCCCTCTTTTTCTCCTGGCTCGGCGACATGCTGCTGATCCCGAAGGGGACGAAATGGTTCACGGCCGGCGGCATTGCCTTCATGGTGAGCCACGCCTTCTTCATTCTGAGTTACGTGCAGGATACCGATTTCGGGAAGATCCCGCTGGCGGTCCTCATCCTGCTGCCTGCGGCCTTCATTGCCGCGTCGCTCGTCATTTTCCGCTTTCTGCGGCCGCATCTGCCGAAGGGCCTGTTCTACCCGATGCTGTTCTACCTGATCTTAAACGGCGCGATGAACTGCTTCGCCTGGTTCCGCGCGATCACGGTGGGCGGCGCCGCAGGCATCATCACCGCAGTCGGCGCATTGCTGTTCTTCGTGTCCGACTCGTCGCTTTTCTTCGTGCGCTTCCATAAGGACAGCCGCCTGAAGACACATTTCCTGGTCATGCTGACCTACTCGCTCGGTGAATTCCTGATCATCTTAGGCCTGATCCTGAGATAGGCGATCGATAAATAAGGAGGTCCGATATGAAATATTACCTGTACAATCCGCTGGCCAACAACGGGATCCTGCCCGGTGTTTCCCTCGAGGAGCTGAAAAAGACCGGCGCGCAGCCAATCGACGCAACGAAGATCGATTACGCGGAGTTCTTCGGAAAGCTCGAACCGGAGGATGAGGTGGTGATGGTCGGCGGGGACGGCACGATCAACCATCTGATCAATCACGTGGACTGCGAAAACCTGAAGAACAACGTCTATCTGCTCGGAAACGGCAGCGGCAACGACTTCCTGAACGACATCGGCGAAAAGCCCGGCAGGGAGATCCTGCTGAACAAATATCTGAAGAACCTGCCGACCGTGCGCGTGAACGGCTTGGAAAGGAAATACATCAACAACATGGGCTTCGGCATCGACGGCTACTGCTGCGAGGTCGCGGACGAGATCAAGGCGAAGACCCCGGGCAAGAAGATCAACTACACGGCAATCGCGATCAAAGGCCTCCTGTTCTTCTTCAAGCCCTGCCATGCCGTGGTCGAAGTGGACGGCGTAAAGCGCGAATTCGACAACGTCTGGCTTGCGCCGGCCATGAAAGGCCGCTACTACGGCGGCGGCATGATGATCGCGCCCGGCCAGGACCGCTTCTCCGACAAACTGACGGTCGTGGTCTATGCCTGCAGGTCGAAACTGAAGACCCTGATCAATTTCCCGAAGATCTTCGAAGGCAAGCATGTGGAACTGACCGACATGACCACGGTCATTACCGGCAACAAGGTGCACGTCAGGTTCTCCCGTCCCTGTGCGGCGCAGATCGACGGCGACACCGTGCTGAACGTAAGTGAATACGAGGCGGAACTGTAACACCAAAACCGCAGCGGCACAAAATAAACTTTACAGGAGGCGGACATGAAGAAGTGGACCAAATGGCTGCTGCTCCTTGCAGCCGTTGTTCTGGCAGCCGTTGTCGGCCGGAAAGTCCAGGCGTCAGGCACGTCTAATATCATTTTTGACACCGACAATATTCACGACGGCACCGTCGGAAAGTACTATGAGGCAAACATCGTCTATTACGCCTATAACTGCACGCTGAAAAGCTGTGTCGTGACGGGCACGCTTCCGCCCGGTGTGAATGCCTACGTGGATACGGCGCGGGGCTGGATCGTTCTGAAGGGGACGCCGACATCGGCCGGCGAGTACAGTTTCGGAATTACCGGGATCGCCGACAACGGCACGAATGCCAACGCAGTGATGCGGACTGTCCGGATCGCGCCGGAGATCGGTCTGTTTACGCTTACGACGACCTACTGCCAGGCGAAGCATAAGGACGGAAAGATCGACAATGCGTTTGCTGCCGGCGAACTGGTCACACTGCTGCCGAACATCAGCGCGGAAATGTATGTGGATCACTACGTGTCGACACCAAAACTGAGCATCCCGACGGGGTATCCGGGAGAGCGCGTCTTCGGCATCCCTGAGCACAGTTTTTACATGCCGGCCGAGAGCGTCCAGGTCTACCCGGTGAATAAGATCAAGAATCTGGGAAGCATCAACCACGATGCTGCGTCGAAGGGGACGGGGATCCTGTGCGATCATCTCCTGATCGCAACCATGGATTTCGCAATCGACCACGATCTGGCCTGGGCGGATCTCGACCATGAAGGGCACGATGCGAACGCGCAGAACCAGGGCGATTTTCTGTATTATCATATCGATCTGGACAAGGACGGGACGCCGGATCTGGAGATGATCAAGGCCTACGGTAAACGTTGGAATGCAGCCGGCTATGGTCAGGGAATCGCTGTCCTGCCCGGCCGAAACGTTTTCGGCACCTATACGCTGGACATCCCCGTGGAAAAGATCAACAAGGACTCCGATACCGGTCTGTATTCGAAGGTGGTTTTCAACATGGGGACGCCGGAGCATACCCACAGTCCGAAGCTCGCTGCAGCCAAGGAGCCGACCTGCACGGCGCCGGGGGCTAAGGAACACTATGAATGCTCCTGCGGCAGCTGGTTCTGGGATGCCGCCGGCAAGAACGTGATCAGCAACCATGCGGATGCGATCATCAAACCTCTCGGCCACAAGATGAACGTGGTCACGGCGAAGGCTGCCACCTGCACGGCAGACGGCATCAACTGGCACGTTGAGTGCGAAAACTGCGGCAACTGGTATTGGGACATTTACGGCAGCAGTCTCATTGCGGATCACAGCAAGCTGGTCACGAAAGCGTACGGGCACAAATGGTCCGAGTGGGAGGTCGTGAAAGCTGCCACGGAGACGGAAGAAGGGCTGAAGGAGCGCCATTGCTACAATAATGCGGCGCATAAGGAGCAGGAGTCGATCCCGAAGCTTGAGCCGGCGCCGACCGAGCCGACGACGGAAGAGCTGCCGGTGACGACTGAGGCGCCGGAAACGACGGAAGCGCCGACCGAGCCGGAGACCACCGAAGCGCCGACTGAACCGACGACGGAGGAGCCGCCGGAAACGACTGAGGCGCCCCCCGCGCCGGAAAGCACCGAGGCGCCGACGGAAGCACCCACTGCGCCGGCCCCGACCGAAACGCAGCCCGCGCCGACTGCACCCGCCCCGACCGAAGCACCGCAGAAGGAGGGCGGCGGAAACACCATCCTGTGGATCCTGCTCGGGGTCATGGTCCTCATTGCCGGCCTCCTCGGCGGCATCCTGATCGGCCAGTCCGGAAAGAAAGGAAAACAGGGCAAAAAATAAGATATGAGCCTGCAGCAGGCACGAAAAAAGACCGTACCCTGAACGGATGCGGTCTTTTCATCTGCCGCGAAGCGGCGTTCATTCGGCTTTTTTCGGTTTCGCTTCGCTGTATTCCAGGCCGTGATCGAAGAGGACCTTTTCCGGCGGCTGCTCCAGAAGCTCGGGATGCAGCAGGTAGCGGCGCATGTCCGTGAAGAAGTGCGCGTAGTGCGCACCGGAGCAGATGCGTTCGTCTGCCGTGATGCCGATGGGCAGGAAACGCTTCATGCGGATCTTCCCGTTTTCCTCGACGGCGACCTTCTCCGCAGTGCCGAGGCTGAAGAAGAGGCCGATATTGCCGAAATTGTAGATGTGGTGGTTCACCTCGTGCAGGCGGATGGACGCGACGTTGGTCACGTACATGCTCCCGTGGAAGGGAAGTTCGTTCAGCAGGGCACCGGGGCAGAGGCCGTAGCGGTCGAGCAGGCGGATCAGCGCCACGAGGAAGGTGGCAAGACCGGGGACCGCGAAGCCGAAGTTCAGGAGCTTCTCCAGGAAGCCTTCCTCCGCGTTCGCGCCGCGCAGGGCATCGATGTTCGCCTCGATCCTGTCGCGGACGTCGTAGATCGTATCCGTAAGGTCGAAGCGCGTCTTGCAGACCAGCTCACCCTTGTCGATGTGATAGGGATCCTTCAGCACGTTGAACGAAACGGTGCAGTTGTTCCGCGCGAAGAGCTGCTTGTTCATGACGAAGCGGTTGACGCAGGGGTTCTGGCTGAGGGCCCGCACGTAGGCGGCGATCAGGATGGTCATGTAGCCCAGCTTTTCGCCCTTATCCGCCTGCTTGTGGATATAGGACGCAAGAAGCTCCATATCCGTTCTGTGCTTTAAGAAAATCTGCGCGTCGCAGCGCTGGGGCATGACATAGGGGGTGATCTTGACTACGGGATCGATATCATTGACGCGTCTTCCGTCAGGACGTCTTCCGAACATGGGCTACCTCTTTCTGCGCCGCTTCTTCGTGCGGCAGCATACACGGAAAATATAGCACAAACCTGCGCCGCGGGCAACGGAAAAGAAAAAAATCGGAAATAAAATCGAAAAAAAGAATAAAAAAACTGCCGGAGCGCGGCAGGATAGTGTTCCGTTGACCGGCAGCGCAGGTCACTTGCGTGCGCGCCGCAGGAGGAAGAGGTACCGCAGCCCGTACCAGAGCGCGGTGACGGCGGTCCCGATCAGGATGAAGGCGGTCAGATACCCGCCGTAACCGCCGCGTTCGTAGAACGAAGTAAGCGGCGAGTCGTAGCCGGGCCCCGCCATGAACCAGTAATTGGTATCCGTTGCCCGGTCAAAGAAGTACATGATGAGCATCCCGGAAAGGAGGAAAACGGCCGAGCGCGCAAAATCGCGGAGGATCAGCTTTTTCGGCTCCGCTGCCTCCGCGTTCTGCACGAGGATCGAGGCGCCGTAGACGGAGACCATGCCGTGGCCCATGAAGCCGCAGATGCTGAGGTAGTTCCAGAAGGGGTAGTAGAGCCAGTCCGGGAAGAGCAGGGCAGCCCAGGCGGCGAGGATGCCCGGGTGGAAGATGACGGCGCCGAGGAAGGCGTGGAGCTTCGCACCGAAGGAACCGGGGCGGGCAGCGTTCGTCCAGGCGTGGAGAGGGACCAGCATGTACATGAGGCTGCAGACGTGGATCGGCAGGGTGTAGACCGTGAAGCGGCCGACGAGGAAGGTGATGAAGTATTCGCAGAAACCGAAAAAGAAGACGAGGGAGCCGGTGATCCGCTCGGCGGTCTTCCGGCGGCGTTCGTCTGCTCTTCGGAACCAGATGGCATAGAGGAGCGTGGCCGCAAGAAAGAACGCGATGTACGCAAGGTGCATCGCGCAGAAGCGTTCGTTTCCGACGTCCGCCGGAAGATCTTCACCGTGAAGCCAGAACATGGGTCACCTCGAAGTTGCTGCCTCGCGTCAGGCCGAAAGCTTTCTCGGAACGAATCACTTCGTTCTTATGTTCCTCGAAAGCTTTGTCTGCCCGCTCGGCGGGGAATTGTCCGGTCGTCTGCCTCGCATCCGGGGCAGGTCTTTCTCAGAACGATTTACTTCGTGCATATGTTCTTCGAAAGCCCTCTCCGGCCTGCTCGGCTTGCAATTAATCCAGTCTTGCCTTGCCGCTGATCCTCGTGGCGGTAACTTCGCCGTTTTCCAGGAAGCAGGCGGCGTAAATGAGGCTGGGCCGCCCCATGGCTTCGCCCTGGCGGACCGTGATCTCGTTCCAGCCGTCCTTAAGCGGGATCAGCCGGTGACCGATGAGATAGGCGGAGAGGGCGGAGGCGGCAACGCCGGTCGCGGGGTCTTCGGGATATCCGGCACGGCAGGGAAACTGCCTCGCGCAGAAGAGGAAGGGATCGTCACCGGGTTCCTTCGCGTAGGGGTAGAAGCCGGTCGTTCCGTATTTGTCGCAGAGCGACCAGAGATATTCGTAGTCGGGCTCCAGCGCGTACACCGTTTCCTTGTCGGTGAGCGGCACGATCAGCTTGAAGCGGGAGGTGGCGGCAGACTGGACCGGGAGGTCCGCAAGCTTGTCCGGCGTGATCCGGAGGGCGCGGCAGAGCTCCTCCGCCGTCGGAGCTTCGTCCTTAAACCGGGGAAGGAACTGCGAAAGTGAGACCTTCACGGCGTCGCCGTCCATTTCCCAGTCGACGAGGACCTGGCCGAGGGCGGTCTCAAGCCGCACCGGGGACTTTGTCACCCGCCCGGTCTTCACCAGCACCGTCACGGCGCCGATCGTATCGTGGCTGCACATCTCCATCTCGTGCAGAGGCACGAAGTAGCGGGCCCGGACGTCGCAGTCGTCCCGCGCGGGCTTCATCAGGAAGACGGATTCTTCGCCGAAGCGGAAGGTCATCGCCTGCATTTCTTCGGCGGTCAGTTCGTCCGCGTCCAGGGTCACGGGCGCGGGATTGCCGCCGCCCGGCTTTTCTTCGAAAACAACGGAATGGATGGTTTTGTACATGGAAAGCCTCACTTGACAGATGAAATCGTAAGAAAAGGATAGCATAATCGGCGGGCAAAGGCAAGAAGCCAAACAGCGGGGCGGCCATGGGCCGCCCCGTTTCATTTTTCGCCGGTCCTTCGGACCGTCCGTGTTTAGTTGTTTACCGGTTCTTTCGAAGCGTAAGGCGTTCCGGTCAGGTCCGGACGCTCCATCTTGTTGAAATGATCGTTCATGTTCGGTTCCACCACATGGTAGAGGAGTTTGCCGTCCAGATCGAAGAAGAAAACGATGAAGAGGATGAGGTAGGCAAAGCCGGCGACCTTAAACAGGAACCACAGCGCTTTCAGGCACTTCTTAACGATAGCTTTTTTCATGAGATTCTCCTTTCAGGCCGATGCTTTACCACGAATCGTTGTCGTCGAAATCCAGCAGGGTGGGATCGAGCGGTTCTTCGTGCATGACGGTGAACATATAGTCGTTGACGATCTGGCGGATCTCGCGGCGGGAGACCGTGCGCTTATCCGGCAGCGCGTGCGGCATCCAGATCGCGTGGATGCCCCGTTTGCGGAATTCGTCCTCGAACATGCCGTGGACGCCCTGCATGCCCTTGCATGCCAGCTGGTCGTACATCATGACCATGTCGCAGTTGAAGCGTTCCATGTACTGCCAGAGCTGGAAGATGTGCTCGTGGCCGCCGACGGCCATCGCGCGCATGGGCGCCTTCTCGTTGAACCAGGTGAGGTCTTCCAGGGCGTGCTCGTAGGTGTCGGTGCGAAGCATCTGGTCGAACATCAGGGAGTCCATGTTGATGATGCAGTTGAGACCCCAGCAGTTGTAAGCCCAGGTGCACCAGTGCGAGTAGTACAGCGGCGCGCAGCTCCAGGCGATCACGCGGTGGCGGGTCTTCGGGAAGGAGTTGATCTTCTGCGTCACGCACTTTTCGATGATGCGTCTGACTTTCTTGTCGACGAAGTGCCAGATGTCACGGTCGCCGTCCTGCGAATAGTAGATGCGGTACAGCGCCTGCGCGACGCCGGTGATCGGATAGTAATCCGTATTCGCGGCGATGTCCCATTTCTCATGCTCGAATTCGGTGAGCTTGTTGAAGGCTTCTGCGTGCTTTACGTATTCGTCCCAGTTCATCTTCTGGCCGGTCTGCTCCTCGATGAAGCGCCAGCAGCCTTCGATCTCTTCCTGGCAGTGCTTCTGTACGAGCGGGTCGTCGTAGCGCATCGGCTGCGGCATGGCATAGAGCGGGCGGTCGAGGAACCAGTCCTGCAGAATGGAGGTGCCGACGGAGCCGTCGCAGGCTTCGTTCGAGGTCACGACCACGGGGCTGTAATCCGGAACGTCGTTCAGCACGAAGATGCCGGCTTCGGCCTGGCACATCGGGCAGGGGTCGCCCGGCAGGCCGATGGACTGCGCGGCGTCGATGTAGTTCAGCACGGTATGGTTGTTGACGTGGCAGGTGACGAAGTAGGGGATCATCTGCAGGGCGACGTCGTCCATGCGGTCGCGCCAGCCGTAGAAGATGTTTCCGGAAACGGTCTCGTCATGGGAAATGGTGTTCTTCCAAAGTTCATTTGCCTCGCCGCCGTTTAAGCGCTTATCGGCGGAGAACATGCGCATGAACTGGCGGATGGACTCATTGACCATGCCGCGGTAGTGCCAGGCAGAAGCCCGGAGCGCTTCGCCGCGCGTGCCTTCCAGGCCGCGGTCGAACCAGTGCATGACGGTGAGATAGCACTGCCCCATCCAGCGGTAGCGCATGGCTCCTTTCAGCGCGGTGATCGGGCCGCCGTACTTCATGATGTCGGTCACCATGTGGGCGTAGTTGTACAGCCAGATCATATTGAAATAATACATGGTGTCCTTGACGCCGCGCCATTCACGGTGCTTGTAGAGGCCGGTACCGGGAACGTACAGGTCGCCCAGGCGGCGTTCTTCGTGCGGCTTGCCGTAAATGAAATCGCGGGCGACTTTTTTTGCGTCAAGATTCCTGATCTTATCCGCCGTATCTTTCGCCTTCTGTTTGAAATCGGTCGTTTTCAGCTTTTCAAGCTTGGCTGCGGCCGCTTCCTTCAGCTTCAGTTCCTGGAGCCAGCCCTTGGAGAACAGGCGGATCTCCTTTGCTTCATTGGTCTTGTAGATCATGCTTCACCTCCGGAGGCTTTCTGGGCCTGCGCCAGTTTCTTGAGTTCGATGCTCTCGACGAAGGCCTGGAAACGGGTCCTCAGCTGGCCGACGGCGTTGTTGACATATTCCTTTTCGATGGAGCAGACCGGGATGCCGTAGTCGCGGTTCAGGACGACGGTATCGATCGTGCGCTCGTAGCTCCAGTATTCGCAGAACTTCATCTGTGCGATGACGATGCCGTCCGCCTTGTACTCTTTCGCGACGTTCGCGAGATATGCCTTGCGGTCACGCATGACGTGCTGTTCCATGAAGCGCGGGCACTGGCTGTTTTCCAGATAGTGGCGGGCTATCGCGCGGAGCGGGGTCTCGCCTTCCTTTACGACGATGTCCTCGCGGCCGGGAAGGGAGCCGTAGCAGTGGCGGTCGGCAACGACCAGGGCGCCGCATTCCTCGATCAGCTTCGTGAAGTCCGGATCGTCCTCTTCGGAGCCGGCAAGGACGACCTTGCAGCGCCACGAAGGCTTCTCGTCGGGTTCGCGGGTCTTTAACTGCTCGGCGATGTCGCGCAGCTTGTCCATGATGAGGTACTTCGGGCAGACCTGCGTGACCAGCTGGATGATCTGGAACTCGCGGCCGGTGATGGTCGGATTGTCGAGTTTCCGGTATTCGCCGATCTCGCGGATCAGGCGGCAGAGTTCGTTGTGCTCCTCGATGGCCTTAAGCAGTGCTTCATCCGAAACGTCGATCCCGAAATGCTCATGCAGCTTGTCCAGCACGTGGGCCTGCAGCTGGCGGGCGTAGTGGTCGACGGAGTTTTCATTCTTCTTGAAGGGGACGTCGGTGAACTCACAGAAGAAATCGGGGTTCTGGATGACGTCCATCCGCTGCAGATGTTCCTGAAAGCGGCAGGTCACGGTGCAGGTCTCGGTCGCCATTTCGGCGTCGAGGAAGTTGAAGCCGCCTTCCATGGCACGCTCCAGAAGGCAGCGGCCGTACATGCAGGTCCGGTTGGTCATGTAGTAGGTCGCGATGTCCGGCGAAGTGCTCCGGGGCGCGCGGAGACGCACGGAGAAGCAGCCGGGGATGTCCAAAAGGACTTCCGGCATGAAGTTGCAGGTATAACCGAGGGCGCGTTTTCCCTCTTCCTTTGCCTGCCGTACGAGGTCGTTGCCTGCTTCCTGGAGCAGGTCTTCAAATTCAATGATGTGTACTAGGTCACGCACGCAGGGACCTCCCTTTCGTTTCCGGTTCTTATTTACGGTCAATTGCAGACGGTGTCTGCTCCCTCGTATCAATCTATCATATTTTTTTGAAAACGTAAACCGGAAAATGCACAGAAATAAAAAGAGCCTGCGGCGTTTGCCGCAGACTCTCTGCCCTGCCGTTCGGACGGCGGTTTAGAAATCCACTTCGGTGTCGTAGTAGCAGCACTTCAGCAGCTTTTCCATCTCTTCCTGGCTCGGCTGGCGGGGGTTGGAACCGGTGCAGGCGTCTTCCAGCGCGCGGGCGGCGATGCCGGGCAGTCTTTCCAGGAAGACTTCTTCCGGAACGAAGCCCTGCTCGGTCGGATAGCTGTCCTTGCCGTAATGGCCGATGCAGTGCGGGATGTTCATGTCGTTATTCATCTTGCGCAGATAAGCGATCAGGAGGGCGACCTTCTCGTCATCGTTCTTTCCGCCGAGGTGCATGTAGTCGGCGATCACGCCGTAGCGCTTCTTCGCGGTCTCATCCTTGGCGTTGAAGGCGATGACCTTCGGCAGGTACATGGCGTTGGCCGCGCCGTGGATGATGTGGGCGCCGTAGTCGGCGAAGACCGCGCCGGTCTTGTGGGCCATGGAGTGGACGATGCCGAGCAGCGCGTTGGAGAAGGCCATGCCGGCCAGGCATTGTGCATAGTGCATGCGGTCGCGGGCTTCCATGCTGCCGTTGTAGGAATCAACGAGGTCGGCCTGGATCATTTCGATCGCGTGGATGGCCAGCGGATCGGTGAATTCGCAGTTCGCAGTGGAAACGTAGGCCTCGATCGCGTGGGTCATGGCGTCCATGCCGGTGTGGGCAACCAGCTTCTTCGGCATGGTCTCGGCCAGTTCGGGGTCAACGATGGCGACGTCGGGCGTGATCTCGAAGTCGGCGATCGGGTACTTGGTGCCCTTCGCGTAATCGGTGATGATGGAGAACGCCGTTACCTCGGTCGCGGTGCCGGAAGTCGAGGAGACCGCGCAGAATTTGGCTTTGTGACGGAGTTCGGGGATGCCAAAGACCTTGCACATGTCTTCAAAGGTGCATTCCGGATACTCGTACTTGATCCACATAGCCTTAGCCGCGTCAATGGGGGAACCGCCGCCGATCGCGACGATCCAGTCGGGGCCGAATTCCTGCATGACGGCAGCGCCCTTCATGACAGTCTCGACGGAGGGATCGGATTCGATGCCTTCGAACAGCTTCACTTCCATGCCGGCTTCTTCCAGATACTTCTGTGCTCTGTCAAGGAAACCGCCGCGCTTCATGGAGCCGCCGCCCACGCAGATGATGGCCTTTTTACCCTTGAAGGTCTTCAGAACTTCAAGAGAGCCTTTGCCGTGGTAAATGTCTCTCGGTAACGTAAAACGTGCCATACAATACCTCCTGGTATTTGTTAAATAATTATCATTTTTTTATACCACAAAAAGGGCAAAAAGTCAAGCAAGACGCGGGAATATTGCGCCGTGACAAGTTAATTTCATCTCTCTTTTTTCAACAATGAACGTTTTCTTCGCGGACGCGCCGAATCGCCTCGAGGATCAGGATGCCGTGGTCTGCGGCAATGCCGTCAGCCTCGTAGTTTACGTACCGGTATTCCCACAGGCGGTCATTTCCGCGGCGGACGCGGGTCGCCTTTACGCTGAGCCTGCGGTCTCCGGCCGTAAGGCTGAGCAGAAGATCGCTGCCTTCTTCCGCCGGCCTTTCCTCCAGCGACCACGCAAACCATACGGCATCCGCCGCGTCGTCACCAGCCTTTGCCGCAGGCTTTTCCGGAAGCACGGCGGCGTAAAGCGTAGTGATGACCCGCCAGCGCGGATCGCGGTCCCAGGCGCCGAAAGTTTTCACCTGCACGAGGGGAAGGTCCCGCACGCCGGTCTCTTCCATGAGCTCGCGGGCAGCAGCGGTCTCCAGATCTTCGCGCAGTTCGACAAAGCCGCCGGGAAGCGCAAACATGCCGATGTTCGGGTGTCCGCCCCGTCTGATGAGAAGCACCTCGCCTTCGGCAAAAACGGCAATGTCCACCGTGTTGCTCGGGCAGTCATACTTTTTCGGATCGTAAGCATCGAGAAATTCCTGAAGGGTCTTGCCCTTTCTGTCCCGCTCTCCCGTACCGAGGAAAGCGGAATTGTCCTGTAAATAACTCATGAGTCTCCTTTTCGGGGCGGAGCGCCTGAGGCGCCGATGTCCCCCTGCTCTGCCATGCGGTAGCCGACGCCGACCTCGGTGATAATGTACTTCGGATCGTTGGGGTTTTCCTCGATCTTGCGGCGAATGTTGGCCATGTGGACCCGCAGGATCTTGTTGTCGATGCCCGAAGACGGGCCCCAGAGCTCCCGCATCATCATTTTGTAGGTGAGCACGCGGCCGGGATGCTTGCCCAGCAGCGAGATGATGAGGAACTCGTTCGGCGTCAGTCCCGCGTCGGTACCCCGAATATAAACCCTCATTTTTTTATAGTCAATCACCAGATCGCCCACGCTGTAGCTGGCACTCAGGGCGACCTCCTCGCTTTCCGCTGTCGTGCGGGTGTGGCGGAGCGCCGCCCGGAAGCGGGGATCGGCCATCCTTTCCGGAAAATTAACGCGGAATCAGTGTATTGTCAAAAAGAAGGAACGCGGCGTGACCGCGGACGGAAAGGACGGATGATCATGGGATTATTTCATAAAGGCGGAAAGAAGGAAAAGCAGCTGACGAAGTACAGGATCACCATGACGGTCGACGGCAAACTGCACGAAGACAGCAAGCCGACGGTCGTGGAGATCGAAGAAGACTGCGAATTCAACGCGATCTGGGAAGCGGAGAAAAAGAATCCGCACATGAAAGTTGCCAAATACGAAAAAGCAGAATAAAGTTTCCTCCGGGCGGACTGGGCTGCCCCGAACCGCGCTTCGGCGCGGTTTTTTATTATGTTTGAAACATGATGATCACACGGCAGACCTTGTAAAACGAAATATGGCTGTGTACAATGAAAACAATGCAGCTGGCAGCTGATTTGCCAGCGGGTCCCGTAATTCATTGAAACGTTTTGCCGTGAAACGACGCTTATAAGGGTGAAAGATCCTGAGAACGGAAAGCTTCTCGGAGAAGGAGGTACTACCTTGGATGACAACAAGATCATAGAGCTTTATTTATCCAGGGATGAGTCCGCCATCCGGGAAACGCAGGAAAAGTACGGCGCTAAGCTTCGGCAGACAGCTTACCGGATCCTGGAAAATCACGGTGAGGCAGAAGAGTGCGAAAACGACACCTATCTGAAGGCTTGGAACAGTATCCCCCCGCATGAACCGCGGGGCTATTTCTTCGAATTCCTTGTCAGGATCATCAAACATGAAGCAATTGATGCATGCCGGCGAAACAGCCGGTTGAAACGGAAGGCAAATTTCTGCGAACTGACGAAGGAAATGGAGGAATGCCTGCCCGGGGAAGGAGGCGCGGACCGAAAAATCGAATCACAGGAACTGAATGAAATCATTGCGGATTTTCTGCGGGGTTATCCGGAAGAGCCAAGAGGCATCTTCCTACGCCGCTACTGGTATTTTGATACCGTCCCGGAGATCAGCCGCCGCTTCGGCTGCACACAGGGAAAGGTCAAAAGCACCCTTTTCCGCATGCGGGAAGCGCTGAAAAAGCGATTGGAAAAGGAGGGGTACAGGCCATGATGAGCGCGTATGATGCATACGATCTTCTGGAAGCCGTAAACAATGTCGACATGAAAACCCTCGATCCGGGCAGAAGACTCAGGCCTGCCGTGCTGATCCGCCGCATCGTCGTTCTTGTCGTGATCGCGTTCTTTCTCATTCCGCTGCCGTTAACGAGGACGGTTCAGGCGGTGGAGATCAGGCAGAAGAGCGGCGAGACGACCCTTCGGGAAGTTCAGATCAAAGGTTGGTATCACATCAATTTGTTTACTCCTGACCGTTTCCGGGGCACGATCCGGATCGACGGATATCCGCTGACCGAGCTGCCGATCATAAACGGCATTGACGTGAAACTCTCCGTTGAAAGCCCGGTGGATTATGACTGGAAGGCCGTTTGCGAGAGGCTGCCGGAGCTGGAGAGCATGAAAGATGAGCGGGGAATGATCTGGAATTTTTCACTGATTTCTTCCCGGCCGTGGTTCGGACGCTTTGTGATCAACGTTTATGATCACGAGATCGCGGATGGGAAAGTCACGGCGCATTTTTCGGGAGCGGAAGGGACGGTTATCGTCGGCGGATTTACGGACCGCGAAGCCGCGGAGAAGTGGCTGAAGGAGGTCAGAAGCTGGTAAGGCGGCAGCCCGGACAAACTGTCAGAACAGCGACAAAGCAGAAAAGACAGATGATCTCTGTCTTTTTTTATCGGCTCATTTTCGGATGGTTTATCGTTGACGAAATCCGGAAATCGTGTTACCTTATATATTACCAAGAATTCCGAAAAAACAAGGAGTTTGACATGCATCAGGCTAGTGTTATCGCGCTGACCGGCAAAGGCGGGGTCGGCAAGACGTCGCTGTCTGCCGCCATCGTGAGAGTGTTAACGGAAGCGCACCCTGAGGCGAAAATACTTGCCATCGACGCGGATCCGGCCATTGGCCTTTCCGTGGCTCTTGGCGTGGAAGTAAAAGAAACGCTGGACGAGATCAGGCTGCGCGTCGCGAAGGATGTGACCGAAGGACTGCAGGATACGCAGGATATTCTCGCGGAGGCGAAATTCCGTATTTTCGAAGCCATGCAGGAACAGAAAGGCTTTGCCTTCCTCGCGATCGGACGCCCCGAGGCGGCCGGCTGTTACTGCGCCATCAATACGTACCTTCGGCAGGTGATCAGCCTGCTCGTGAATGAATTCGACTACGTCGTCATCGACGGCGAGGCGGGCATCGAACAGATAAACCGCCGCGTCATGGAGAAGGTGACGCATCTTTTGTGCGTCTCGGACCAGAGCCGGAAGGGCATCCAGATCATCTCCACGATCAAGGAGGTTTCGGACAAATTGGCCTCGGCGGATAAGGTGGGCGCGGTCTTAAACCGCGTGCTGCTCCCCGAGCGGATCACCGAGACCGAGATCGGCGGCGTCCCGCTCATCGCCGTCATCCCGCCGGATCCCGCCCACGCGGAAAACGACATCGAAGGAAAGAGCGTCTTCGATCTTCCCGACGACTCCACGATCCTCGCCGGCGCCCGGAAGATTCTGCAGAAGATGGGATTGCTGTGATTTTTTGAAAAGCAAATGAAAGGAGACGGTGATTTCCGGGATCCGGAAATGCCGGGCAAAGATAATGAATTGTTTGACAAGGGCATTTACTGTGGCAGCGATAAGACCGGTACCGATCGTGGCAGCGGTTTTGATCGTTGTTTTGATTGCTGTCCTGATAAAACTCTCGCTTGCGGTGGTCCCGACCGGGCACACCGGAGTCGTCGTGACTTTCGGAAGAGTGGAGGACCGCACATTGGATGCCGGGATCCACTGGAAAAAGCCCTGGCAGAAACTGATCAATATGGACAACCGTGTGCAGAAAGCCAGATTGAAGCTGAACTGCTATTCTGCCGACATTCAGGAAGTTTCCGTCGTTTATACGGTCAACTATCAGATCCGTAAGGAAAATGCGATGACGATCTACAGTACGATTGGAAAATCGTATTTCGAAACGGTATTTTCGCCGAACGTATCGGAAGCTGTGGAGGTCATGACGGCAAAATATACGGCGGAAAATCTGATTTCCTCCCGTGACGAGCTTGCGAAACTGATTGAAGACCTGCTGAAGGAAAAGCTGTCCCCGTATCATATCCTGATCGTGGGGACCTCCATTGAGGGAATGGACTTTACCGAGGCCTTCACCAATGCGGTGGAATCCAAGCAAGTCGCAGCACAGAACAAGCTGCAGGCGGAGATCGAACAGGCTCAGAAGACCATGGAGCAGGAGGCGCAGGCACAGCGGAATGTGATCGATGCGAATGCGGCTTCGGAAGTGGCAAGGATCCAGGCGGAATCGGATCTGAGAGTGACCAAGATCCAGGCCGATGCCGCTGAGTATGCCGGACAGAAGGAAGCGGCCAAGAACAAGGCCATTTCGGAATTCCTGACGAAAGACCTGCTGGATTATTATTACGTTCAGCAGTGGAACGGGAAACTTCCCGAAAATTATGTCGGCAGCGACAGGGTCAACACCCTCATAGGTCTGGGAAACAAGCACGAATAAACTTCCGCCGCCCGGCGGACGCCCCGTCCGCCCTTTCACAGGACCTCAGTCCTGAAAAGGGAAAGGATGCGATTAAGATTATCAGCGCCGAGCGTATCGGACATATTTTCGCTTTTCTTCACAGCGAGCGCGCCCGAAATGTTCTTTCGAGGCGACTTTGAAGCGAAGCGGAACGGAGCCGAGAAAGAATATTCGAGGCAGCGAGCAGGACAGCTTAAGTCCGGACGCGAGGCGCAGCGAATACACGCACATTTTTAGGAAGGGAGGTCCTATGAAAGATCTCAAATACCTGATCGAATTTGAAAACCTGCTGGAGGACGCCGACAACGCCCTGGTCCGGCAGGCGCAGGAGGAGGGAGGAATTGCGGTCGGCTATACCTGCTACCACATGCCGGAAGTGCTCTGCAACGTGGGCAAAGCCTTCTCGGTGCGCATCCGCGCGCCGCGCACGGGCAGCATCGATATCGCCACCTACTACATGTCCAACTATACCTGCGAGTACGCCAGGTCCCTGCTCGAGAGAGCAATCGAAGGCGGCTACCAGTTCCTGGATGCGCTTGCCGGCGTTGACGCCTGCTCCGCCATGAACCGCTGCTACGAGCACATGGAGATCCTGAACTGCAACACGAAGCCGAATTTCTTCGTCAGCCACTGTGACATTCCGTATAAGGTAGAAACTTATACCGTGGAGCAGATGCGCACCCAGATGAGGATCCATCTCCTGGATGAGCTGACGGCGCGCTACGGCGTGGACACCTCCGACGAAGCCCTGCTGAAGGCTGTCGAGGAACACAACGAAGTCTGCCGCATCATCACCGAGATCGGCAACCTCAGGAAGCTGCCGAATCCGCCGGTCACCGGTTACGAATTCCACGTGATCGTTCTGGCAAGCTACTGCTGCCCGAAGGCGCTCATCCTGCCGAAGCTCCGCGAAACGCTGGAGGAGATCCGGAACCGCGAACCCGACGAGAAGCCGAAGTTCCGCGCAAGAGTCGCCGTGGTCGGCAGCGAGATCGACGACCTCGATTTCACCCGCCTGCTGGAAGATGCCGGCGCCCTGGTCGTGGCCGACCGCTACTGCTACGGCTCGACCCCCGGCCGCGAGGAGATCGTGATCAACGAAGGCGAGGACATCCTCACCCAGATCGTGCGGCACTACATGAAGACCTCCGAATGCGCGCGCTATATGAGCGAAGAAAAGATCACGCAGCGCCGCGAGACGGCCGACCGCCTGGCCCATGAATACGGCGCGGACGGCATCGTCTACGAGCAGATGAAGTTCTGCGATTTCTGGGCCTTCGAGCGTCCGCTTGCCAGCCACATCCTTCACGATGAATACGGCTGGCCGGTGCTGTCGATCGACCGTCCGTACAACGTCCGCAACTCCGGACAGCTCCGCACCCGTTTCCAGGCCTTCGTGGAAGCCCTGGAGATCAAACGGATCCACGCGGCAGAAGCAAAGGAGGAGGAATAAACAATGGCTAAGATCAAATATCCCGATCCGAAATTCTTCCGCATGAAGGACCATATTGACTGGAAAGCCCAGCTGGAGAACCTGAAGGAAGTCGGCGGCATCGTCGGCGGCATGCTGAAGGAGACCGACTGGAAAGGCGTCGCCAAGGCCATGGGGAACGAATGGAAGGCCTTCGGCAAGCGCGCGAAGATGGAAGCCGGCCTGTTCGCGAAGATGACGAACGAAGAGCGCCTCGACTGGCTCATCAACGGTGAAAAGCAGCTTGGCAAGCTTTACCGGAACGGCAAGATGGCCACCGTCCGCCGCGAATGGCGCGGCCTGAAGGACACGGCCTACGACTACTACGAATGGCTCCACATGTGGGGAATGCTCCTTTCGACCTTCTCCAAGGACCTCATCCCGGCCTTAAACGGCGCGGTCCACTACCGCTGGATGATCTCCTATTTCTGCTGCCATTCCTTCATGGACAAGAATACGCTCGGCCTGCGCGGCAACGCGCTCAAGATGCACCACGAACTGATCTTCGCGATCTTCCGCTACGTGGCGGAGAACCTGGTGCTCCTGATGAAGAGCGACGAGAAGAACGGCAACTCGACCGACCTTTCCAAGAAGATCGTGCTGCTTGACGAAATGACCATGGCGCAGATCATGGCCGGCTTCCCGGATCTGGTGGGCATCCCGTATCAGCTGATGCCGGTGTTCCTGCTTTCCGAGATCGACCAGCTCGCCTGCATGCCGTACATCGACGCCGTCGAAAGCTACGGCCTGCCGTCCGATACCTGCCCGGTCCCGACCTCCGAATGCGGCGCCTGCGTCATCGACGCCCTGCCGCACATGGGCGCCTGCTTCATTTCCAGCTCGATGCCCTGCGACGGATCCGTCATGGCCTCGTCCTACACGAGCCGCCGCTTCAAGGATCTGCCGACCTACCACCTCTGCTTCCCGGTCCGCTACGAGGACGAATCCTCCATGCAGGCGGCCGTGGCCGACATCAAGGGCTGCATCAAGTTCATCGAAGAACAGACCGGTGCGAAATGGAGCTGGGACGCTTACTTCGCCGCCATAAAGCGTTTCAACAAGGAAACGCAGTATGAGCTGCAGAAGTGGGAAGTCAACCAGACGCCGTTCCCGCAGCTGATCGGCCCGTGCTACGAGCTGTTCCGCAAGTGGAATTACGAGATGGACGGCGGCCTCGATCCGCGCATCATGAATACCTTCAAGAAGGTCGACAAGATCATGATGGAAGCGTATTCGAAGAAGGAAGAGCCGTGGCGCGGCAAGATGCGCCACCGCGCGATCGTCTGGAGCGTGCCGGCGCACTACTACGCCAAC
The DNA here is from genome assembly GCA_902761665.1 of uncultured Lachnospiraceae bacterium. Classification (GTDB taxonomy): domain Bacteria; phylum Bacillota; class Clostridia; order Lachnospirales; family Lachnospiraceae; genus UBA6987. Next base: position 35,567 of record CACWLA010000011.1, read on the forward strand.
TTCTCCAACTGGCTGGCCAACTGCTGGGGCATCAACGTGCTCGTGGAAATGGAAAGCCTGAACTTCACGAAGCCGCTCGAGACCGAAGATCCCGAAGAAGCCCTGAAGGACATGGCGAGACTCTACGAGCGCATGGTCATGCGCCGTCACACGAACGGCGGCTACGACCACGTGCTGACCGAGCTCTGGCGCCAGGTCGAGATCTGGAAGCCGGACATCGTCATCATGTACCAGCACGTTTCCTGCAAGAACATGTCCACGCTGAACGGCCTCTTCGACGATCAGGCGAGAGAACACGGCGTGCGCCTCATCTGGATCGAACACGACCTGATGGATCCGCGCACCGTTTCCCGCAAGGACATGCGCGCGAAGGTCAACGAATACATGCGCACGGTCATGCGCGAAGAGCCGCTTGATCCGTCGCTCGTGGACTTCGAGGACGACGCCAGCTGGTAAAGATCTTCCCTGTCATCCCAAGGCGGGCACGGCCCGGCGAAGGATAAGGCAGAGGGCGCTGACATAACACATCATTAATGAATCATATAAAGGAGAACATATATCATGAAATATTTCGGCGGCTGCGACGTTGGGTCGACTTACACCAAGGCAGTGATCGTGGACGAGAACGGCAAGATCGTGGCGGATACCACGATGAAGAGCAAGATCAATGCGGAAGAGAGCGCGAAGCTCGCGATGGCCGAGGTCCTGAAACAGGTCGGGCTGGAGAAGTCCGAAGACCTCGAATACCTCATCGGCACCGGTTACGGGCGCAACAAGGTCCCGTTCGCGGATGAGAATATCTCCGAGATCTCCTGCCATGCCATGGGCGTGCACGTTACGAACCCGAACGTCAAGGCTATCATCGACATCGGCGGCCAGGACATCAAGGGTATTTCCATTGATGCCGACGGCACCGTGAAGAACTTCGCCATGAACGACAAATGCGCTGCCGGCACCGGCCGCTTCTACGAAGCCATGGCGCGTTCGTTCGAAATGAGCCTGCCCGAATTCTCGAAGCTGTCCCTGAGCGCGAAGAACGTGATCCCGATCACCGCGCAGTGCACCGTTTTCGCGGAATCCGAAGTCATCACCCTGGTGGGCGAAGGCAAGCCCATGAACGAGATCGCGGCCGGCATCCAGATGGCTGTCGCAAAGCGCTGCTTCGTCATGAGCAAGAAGGCCGGCGCGACCGATTCCATCACCCTGACCGGCGGCTGCGCGAAGAACGACGGCCTGAAGGCGGCCATCGAGCACGTGCTGAAGCTGAAGGTCGTGGATCTTGACACCGATCCGCAGCTGATGGGTGCGCTCGGCGCAGCGGAATATGCCCGTCAGAAAGGAATGGCGAAAAAGACCGCCTGAGCGTGAAAGGAAAAGCGCATGAAAGAATTTTTCAAAGTACTGAAGGTGGTCCTGGGGATCCTGGTAGCCCTGTGCATCGTGCTTTTCGTGGTCTATTTCTGGAACCTCGATCAGAAGCTCATGGAATGGGCCTACCGCAGAGTCAACACCATCTTTGACCGGAAGAAGACAGACATCCGGTTCTAGCGGCAATGAAGTTATACGACGCGATAATCAATGCGACAAGGGACGCGGCAGGCGGCGCGAAGCGCCTGCCGGAAAGGCCTGCCTGGCCGGATCTCGGCCGGAGCGAGCTTGTGATGCAGCGGGACGCCGCCTTTGAACTGGGCGGCTCCGGCTGCCCGTCCGTCAACTATACCTGCGTGACTACGTCGGCACTTCCGGGCGGCGAAGGGGTATTCCTGCTGGGCCGGGATCTTCCGGAACTGAAGAAGGATACGGCCTTTGCCCGCATCGTCGTGCTGCAGACGGAGGAGATCTCGGAGGATGACGAAGGCCACGACATGATCCGCTCGATGGAATACGTGCGCTATCACGTGTTTCCGACGGGCTACATGGTCCGCGTTTCCTCAACGAGCTACGAAGAGCAGGTCCGGGTAAGCAAAGAGGCTGTTAAGCGCGGGATAAATTTTGCTGCGGTCGGCGCCGCGTACCTCGAAAAGTACAGGGCGGTGAAGGGCGTTAAGGCCGCGCAGATCGTTTTCATTACCGACGAAGCAGTCGTGAAAGCCCTGCAGCCGAACGCGAAGAAGGTCGAAGACATCACGAAGACCCTCTCGCACATCTTGGACGGTCTGCCCACGGACTGCAGCCACTGCACGCTGAAGCCAGTCTGCGACGAAGTCGAGGGCATGAAGGAAATGCACCTCGGAAGGAAGAAATCATGAAGTATTGCCATCACGACTATCACGGGGAGCATGACCACTGCTGCCATGAGCATCATCACGATCATGACCATGAAGGCTGCTGCCATGAGCATGAGCATGATCACGATCACAAGCACTGCTGCCATGAACATGAGCACCATCATCACGATGAAGCGGTAAGAGACCCCGCTTCTTTAGGTGAACTCGAGAAGGCCCGCATCCTTCTTTCTCACATGCTGGATCACAATCAGCATCACGAAGAGGAACTGGCGGCGCTCGCGAAGCGCTTTACCGACGCCGGCGACGCGGCCACGGCAAAGAAGATCCGCTCGGCCCGAGCCCGCATGGTGGAAGCCAATCTCGCCCTGATGGAGGCCGTGAGCCTCGCCGCACCGAAAGCGGAAGAGACCTCTCCGGCGGAGAAGGAGCCCGCAGCCCCGGGACAGGAGGCGTGACATGTGCCTTTCGAACGTTTACCGCGCCTCGGACCGTGAGCTCATCATGGAACTTGCGGCGCAGATCCGGCAGGAGGCGGGGTACGTCACCGTCCGCGACCTCTTCGGCGCTTCGAAGCGCATCCCCGGAAGCGTCGCATCCGTCGACCTCGAAAACAATGTAGTACTCATTCAGACGCAGGAGGCACCTGCGGATGTTAAAAAGGAGGTAATATGAAGCAGGAATACCAAGCATTATTCACCCCCTGGAAAGTCGGCAACCTGGAAATCAAGAACAGGATCGTGCTGGCACCCATGGGCGGCACCTGCATTTTCGGTTGGATGGAACCCAACCACTTTGACAAGGAGGCGGCAAAGCTCCTGAAGAACGTCGCCGACAACAATTGCGGTCTGGTCATCCCCGGCATCGCGCCTATCCGCGACGTGCTCGGCCGCATGTGGCTGTACCAGAACAAGGCGAAATTCAAAAAGCTCAAAGAGTTCATGGACGAGCTGCATAAGACCGGCGCCAAGATGTTCATCCAGATGACCGCGGGCTTCGGCCGCTCCATGGCCCTGTCGGATGCCCTGGCGATGCTCGCCACCAACAAGGTCCTCGGCCGCATCGCGAGCCCCGTGATCGACGTCGAATACCTGACGGCTGCCCCGAGCGTGCTCCCGAACCGCTGGCACGACAAGGTCACCTGCCGTGAAGTGACGAAGAAGGAGATCGCGCAGATCGTCTATGCCTACGGCGAAACGGCCCGCCTGTGCAAGGAAGCCGGCGTCGACGGCGTGGAAGTGCACGCGGTGCATGAAGGCTATCTGCTTGACCAGTTCACGCTGAAATATACGAACCAGAGGAAGGACGAATATGGCGGATCCTTCGAGAACCGCTACCGCTTCGCCGTGGAGATCGTCCAGGAGATCAAGAAGAAATGCGGCAAGGACTTCCCGGTCTCGCTCCGCTATTCCGTCGTCTCCAAGACCAAGGCTTTCCGCGAAGGCGCGATGCCCGGCGAGGACTACATCGAGATCGGCCGCGACATGGAAGAGAGCGAGAAGGCTGCCAAGTACCTGCAGGATGCCGGCTACGACATGCTGAACTGCGATAACGGCACCTACGACGCCTGGTACTGGTCGCACCCGCCGCAGTACATGCCGCTCAACTGCAACCTTGAGGACGTTGAGCACATCAAGAAATTCGTGGATATCCCGGTAGTCTGCGCGGGCCGCATGCAGCCGAAGGACGGCGCTGCCGCAATCGAACGGGGCGGCATCGACGCCATGGCTGTGGGCCGTCAGTTCCTGGCCGACCCCGAATGGGTCACCAAGCTCCTCGCGGACAAGGAAGAAGAGATCCGTCCGTGCATCGGCTGCCACGCCGCCTGCTTCAACCTGTCGAAGCACAACGGCACCGGCAACGATCAGGACTTCTCCGATACGCTCGGCATGTGCCGCTGCGCCATCAACCCGCCGTCCATGCAGTCGAACAAGTACAAGATCGTTCCGACCAAGCATCCGAAGCGTATCGCCATCATCGGCGGCGGCATCGGCGGCATGGAAGCGGCCAGAGTCCTGAAACTGCGCGGCCACTATCCGACCATTTACGAGAAGAGCGGCGAGCTCGGCGGCATTTTCATCGCGGCTGCAGCCCCGTCCTTCAAGGAAAACGATAAGAAGCTGATCGAATGGTTCAAGCTGCAGATGAAGGATCTGGACATCCCGGTGAAGTTGAATACCGAGGTGAAGGACCTGAATTCCCTGCTGGCCGACGAGATCATCATCGCCACCGGTACCACGCCGAAGAAGATCCCGATCCCGGGCGCCGAGCGCGCCATGGACGCGACGGAATACCTGCTCGGCGAGAAGGAAGTCGGCGACCACGTGGTCATCATCGGCGGCGGCCTGACCGGCTGCGAGATCACGCTCGACCTGTTCCGCAAGGGCAAACACCCGGCCATCGTGGAAATGATGAACGACCTGATGGCGGTGAAGAACCTGTGCCTTGCGAACTCCAGCTATCTGCGCGACTGCTTCAAGACCAACAACATCCCGGTCTTCCTGGAAGCGAAGACGAAGGAGATCGGCCCGGATTACGTGCTGGTTGAAGGCAAGGACAAGCGGCTGACGAAGGTCCCGGCGGATTCCGTCATCTTCTCGGTCGGCTACCGTCCCGCCCCGCTTGTTCCGGGCGGAAAGAACGTCCACCTCATCGGCGACTGCAACAAGGTGGGGAACCTCCGCAGCGCCATCTGGGGCGCCTGGGACGTCGCGATGAAGCTGTAATTCCTATCTGACGACAGCGTCCCGTACTGCAGATCCTGCGGTACGGGGCGTTTTTTGTGCCTTGACGCAGCGTCAATAGCTTTTTCAGGGGCATTGTGCTATGCTGAGGCTGGAAGCAAGGCGCAGCAGCGCGAAAAAGGAGGCGGCACCATGAGATGGCCCGAAGGTTTGAGGATACTTTGGAATCTGCTTGACGGGCAGTTTGGCGGGTGGATCTTTTGTCTGGTTGGGATCCTTGCGGCAGTGATTTTTCATCTGCGGGATAAAAAGGCCCACCTGTGGCCGGCGCTTGCTGCCATTGCACTCTGGCAGGCCTGCGAATATGCCGGGAACCATGTGCAGAGCTATGGTATCGAAATGCTGGCATTGCTGATTGGCTTCTTTACCATTGGTTACGCAGCCGCCTGGCTGGTCCTGGACCTCGTATTGGCCCTGAAAAACAGGAAGAAAGAGCGGAAATAGGTTGTAGATGGATGCGGCAAAGACAGGAAAACTGATTCGGGAGCTCCGGACGGAGAAGGGACTGACGCAGCAGGAACTAGCGTCGCTTCTTAAGGTGTCTGCAACGGCTGTGTCCAAATGGGAAAACGGACGCGGCCTGCCGGACATTTCCATGCTGGAGCCGCTCGCCAGAGTTTTTAACGTGACATTTGCCGAGATCATTCTGGGAGAACGCGCCGCGCAGGCAGTGACAGAAACGGAGACTACGATGGACAAGACAGAAGAAACCGGCGGAGCGGCAAATCCCCCGGTGAAAGATCAGACAGAGGCTGTCGGAGCAGAAAAGACTCCGGCAGAAGATAAGGCGGAAGCAGCAATCAAATCCGTGATCGACGAGGCGATCATCCGGAAGGAGCAGAGTGCACGCTTCGGCACCGTCATGATGGCGATCATTATGCTGATCCTGGCAGCGGCGTTTATCGTGGTCACGCTGACCGGAATCGGTTTTTCAAAGCACCGCTCGACGCTGGATCTTACCGGGCTGGAAAATATATCGTCGCTCCCGATGGACGGCGCATTTGTGCAGGGCGGGAAGCAGTACCTGCACTACAGCAATGTTGACGGATGGGAATTTGATAATTTGATGGAGAAACTGAATGTTTCGTCTCCTGATCAGATCGGGAAGGTCGTCGCTTTCCGTTTCACACCGAACGGCAGCGCGTGTTACTATTACTGCACCGTAGATGCGCTGCCCGGCGACTGGCTGCTGATGTTCCATGATGATGGGAAGGGCGGGATTCCCAGTGCGGAGACTGCCGTCTATCTCTACTGCACGCAGGAAAGCCTGGAGCACGTCCCCGATTGGGTCAAGGAACTGCATAATTGACAGCACTTCCATCAATAAGCAGATGCATCAACAAAAAGGCGCCTGAAGGCGCCTTGACTTTTGCCCCGCAGGGATATACAATAGATATACCAAGGAGGTGGTAAAAAATGCAGACGCAGGTAAAAGCATGGGGCAATAGCCAGGGCGTGAGGATCTCGAAAGAGGTCCTTCAGGCGGCTGCCATATCGATAGATGACACGCTGGACATCAAGGTTTCCGACGGAATGATCATGCTGGTCAAGCCGTTCAGACATAAGACGCTGGAGGAACGGGCAGCGGAATTCGGCGGAAAACTCGCGTTGGACGGTGAATTTGACTGGGGCAAGCCGGTCGGAAGAGAGGTCTGGTGATGAAAAAAGAACTGCACCAGGGCGATATTCTGAAGATTGAGAACATCAGGGTCCCCGTTCTCGTTGTCAGCAAGGATTTCTTCAATCAGACCGGAGAGATCATCGGCTGCCCGATCTATCCGGCCGGCGAGGCAGGGCCGCTGCACATCCCGGTCCACACAGATAGAACGGAAGGCTTCGTCCAATGCGAAAAACTGGCTCTGCTGGACCTGAACGTCAGGGGCTGGGTAAAAACGGACAGGATCCACATGGAAGACATCATCAATATTACCGATGCCATCCAGGGAATATTCGATTACATCTGAAAATCGATATATGGGCTGCAAAAGACAGGACGCTTCTTAGTCCTATCTTCTGTCTAAATCATAAGAAAAAGCCTTGCGGCCGCGGGATCTGCGGTACGCAAGGCTTTTTCATTGGAAGGGCTTATTTCTTTTCCGGCCAGACTTCACCGATCTTTTCGACCCGGACGACTTTCAGGCGCGGATAAAACTTCTTCTCCGCGTCTATGACTGCCAGAAATTCATTGTCATCGGTAATATCCACGGTTTCGGAGGCAGGGTCATGTGCCTTGCCGCTTTCGTTCATGTAGATCCGGAAAGTCCCCTTGGGGTAGATTTTTTTCGGCTTTCTTTTAAACAGTCCCATCTGTTTCCTCCTTCTTTCCGAAAATGCTATTGCTGCATTTCCGCGTTTGCCGGTATCATAGAATGAAAATTCGCTAATATAACGGAAGGAAGAAAAGCTGGCCGGAATCTTAACAACGGCCTGTCAGCGGGAGCGGCAAAGCTCCCTCCGGCAGACCTTCGCTTTATCGCTTCATCGTGCGGCTCGGCAGAAAAAGGGCAAATACTTCCGCTTGAGCAGGGCTCAATAGACTTATTCCCTCCTTTGTGCTATGTTTTAGCCGGAGGAGGGGTTTTTATGGATGCGGAAAAGACCGGAAAACTGATCAAAGAACTCCGGACGGAGAAAAATTTGACGCAGCAGGAACTCGCGTCCCGTCTTAAAGTATCTTCGACAGCCGTTTCCAAATGGGAGAACGGAAAGAACCTCCCGGATATTTCCATGCTGGAACCGTTAGCAGAAACTTTGGGCGTATCAATCTATGATATCGTCAAGGGGAAGAGTCCCGCGCAGAAGGAGGAAACGGAAATGGCAGCAGAGACGGCGAGCGAAAAGGGATCCGCCGACACGGCGATCAAATCGGTGATCGATGCGGCGATCGACCAGAGAAAGAAACGGACCCGGCGGATCATCCGGACCGTGCTGGCACTCTCGCTGATAACCCTGGTCTTCTGGTATTATTATCACGACGAGCCTGCTCCGCAGTTTTACGTGGAATTCTCGGACCTGAGGATCCATCACGAAACGGATCTGCTGCAGCAGGGGATGATAACTGAATTTGCCGACATCGGGATCCGAAAGGAGGATATCCGGAGAAGCATCGAAGAAGCGCTGGGCACGAATGCCCTGGACATAGAGGTGGAAACGCTCGGACTGATCTGGAGATCCGATGACCTCAGACTTCAGCTGTTCAAGGACGATGAAAAAATGTGGGTCGATAACGGACCGGAAAGTCCGGCCTGGCCGATGAGGCAGGCGGGATACTTTGAGGCGCAGTGGAGCCTGAGAAAGCGGCTTGAGGAGACAGAGAAAGGCCTGTACCGGATCGGGACGCAGGGGAGGCTGCTTTTTGCCGGGCCTGCAGGCACGGATGTCAAATTGAATGCGCACGTCTGGATCAAGGTGACGTACCGTGACCGCTTTATCCTTTCCCGGCGGCATGAGGTCTGGCTGATCTCGTCAAATTATGCCGAGGATACGATTTCGGTGAAATGAAAAAAACGGCTCCCCCGCAAGGAGGAGCCGTTTTTGCGTCTTCAGATATACTGTTTCCGGTCGAGCCTGTCATACCACTTCTCCAACAGCGGTGCCAGCAGGGAGGTGGCTTTCATGTCCAGATTAAAGAAATAGACCATAAACGTGACCGCGAACAGTCCGAGCAGGACGGCGGGAACGATCAGCAGGATCTTCGTCAGTTTTGACATATGCGTAACTCCTTTCTACCAGGCTTCGTTGTCGGGGAGATTTTCCAGGGAAGGATCGAGCGGTTCCTCCCGCATGACGGTGCGCATG
>CACWLA010000012.1 GCA_902761665.1 uncultured Lachnospiraceae bacterium
GCGTCGGAATCCGGATAAATGAGAACTGCTCGGACTGTACTCCGTAGAAATAGTCATGCATTCATACCACCCACCTCCTTGCCGATGATTTTCTCCTTCTGAAGCGGCTTTCTTCGGAAGGCGGTGTTTCTGTCTTTCCCATAGTGGCAGGCAGAGAAGAGGCACCTGCGATACCGGAAGTCCGGCTGATAATAGGGACAGAGCCTGCATCTGGGCGGCTCCTTGTTCCGGTCCACCTTCACCGGAGTCTCCAGTAGCTTCTTACATCGGTTAAGCTTTGCATGGTCAGCGTACACAGGCAGGCACCTCCTCACCCTTAAAGCCCAGTAAAATGCGAAGAGAGGATTAACGGATATCGATGGGGGATCATTAAGCCCCGAAAAAAAGATCCTCTCATAAAGGAGCCTTTGAAAATGGCCAAATTATTAGCGTTTTTGACCCTTTTCGAAAATTTTCCACAACGGAACTCAACTGATCTCAACAGATGAACGAATATATCGCTTTTGTTAGCTGAAATAACTTCAAAATGGAGGGAAATTCTAGTGTTAGCAGAACAGGTGATTTTGTTAGCAGAAAATAGATTATTCTGCTAATCGTTGTTAGCAGAAAATGTCGAATTATCTTCGATGCAAAAAGTGTTTTATGGGGTCAAGAGAAGGACAAGAATTAAAAAAACCGGCGGTCATTTCTGTCTCGTTAGAAGAAACTAGAAGCCAGTTTGAAAAAGCACAAAAAAAGAGCCCGTAATAGCCAAAAACGTTGGTATTACGGGCTTTGTGGGATGTTCCTGGGCGGATTCGAACCGCCGATCTTTCGCTTAGGAGGCGACTGCTCTATCCTGCTGAGCTACAGGAACAAGGGTATTTTCAAGGGCAATTATGCTCTAAAAAATCATGTCATATTTCGGTTTCACAGCTGAGCTCAATTGAACTCCTGACCTATCGCTTTTTGCCAAAAGGCGGTAGGTCAACCACTGCCTTAGGAGGCGGGCCCTCTATCCTACTGAGGTAATGCGACTTATGTATGGAATGAGGGGTAAAATCCTCTCCATTTTGCTTTGAACCTTGGCCCTAAACCTTGGGCTTTTTGCCTCTCCGGGCGGCGGTTGACCTTGGCCTTAGGAGGCGGTCGCTCTATCCTGCTGAGCTACGCAGACAAGTCTTCTGAAGACCTTTGCTATCATAGCGCAGAAACCCGGGTTTGGCAAGCCGCTTTTTCCTGAAACCGCGATTTCGCCGGACGGTCCCCGCGGGACTTTCTCGCGGCGGTTCGCTTTTTCTGTTCTTTCCCGCCCGGATGTGCTATAGTAAAAGTGAATTTCAGAAACAGTCCGACGCCTGTCCCGCGAGGAAGCGCCGGAAAAGGAGTATCAACATGAAACAGAGTCTTCTGCGCGGCTATGCCCGCCTCATTGCCGTATCCGGCGCCAACGTGCAGCCGGGTCAGGAAGTTTTCATCAACGCCGGACTTGATCAGCCGGAGTTTGTCACCCTCCTTGTCGAGGAATGCTACAAGGCCGGGGCGAAAAAGGTCGTGGTCGAATGGAGCCATCAGCCCGTCTCGAAGCTGCACTATCAGTACCGGAGCCTTAAGACCTTAAGCCATATGGACAAATACGACATCGCGCGCTGGAAGCATTTCGCGAAGGTCCTGCCGGCCCGCATCTACGTGGACAGCGAGGATCCGAACGGCCTCGCGGGAATCGATCCAGACAAGGTCGCGAAGGCCCAGCGGAAGCTTTTCCCCATCATCAAGCCCTACCGCGACGCCATGGAGAACAAGTATCAGTGGTGCATCGCGGCCGTGCCCGGGGAAGCCTGGGCGAAGAAGCTCTTCCCCGGCCTTTCGAAGGCTGCTGCAATCGAAAAACTGTGGAAGGCGATCCTTTCCGCGAGCCGCGCGGACGGAAAGGACCCGGTACAGACCTGGAAGGAGCACAGCCGGAGCATCAAGGAGCACTGCGCGAAGCTGAACGCGCTTGACATCCGCTCCCTCCGCTACTCTTCCGCGAACGGCACCGACTTCACGGTCGGCCTGATCCCGCAGGGACGTTTCTGCGGCGGCACCGAGGATACGCTCGGCGGTGTCACGTTCAACCCGAACATCCCGACCGAGGAATGCTTCACCTCCCCGATGAAGGGCGAAGCCGAGGGCATCGTGTACGCCACGAAACCGCTCAGTTATCAGGGCCAGCTGATCGAAGATTTCTGCATCCGCTTCCATGAAGGCAAGACCGTGGAGTGGCATGCCGCAAAGAACGAGAACCTCCTGGCGAAGATCATTGAAATGGATGAGGGCAGCGCCTACCTCGGCGAATGCGCCTTGGTGCCTTTCACCTCGCCCATCAATACCTCCGGCATCCTCTTCTACAATACGCTCTTCGATGAAAACGCGGTCTGCCATCTGGCGCTCGGCCGCGGCTTCCCCGACTGCATCGAAGGCTTTGAGACCATGTCCCAGGATGAGATCCACGCGCTCGGCGTCAACGATTCCTTCGTCCACACCGATTTCATGATCGGCTCCGAAGACCTCTCTATCGACGCAGTACTTCGCGACGGCAGCTCAGTCCCGGTCTTCCGGAACGGCGTCTGGGCCATCTGAGCCGGACGGAGAGAAGCTCCCTCCGGACGGCTGCAGGCAGAAAAGCAATAAAAGAACGGCGGATCCTGCGGAATCTGCCGTTCTTTTTTCGTGCGGAGCGCCGCCCTCTCAGAAATGTTCTTCAGCGTAGCGGGCCAGCTCCGCCCGGAAATCCGGATGCGCGACCGAGATCATGGCCTCAGCCCTCTCTCTTACCGTCAGCCCGGAGAGTTTCACCACGCCGTATTCCGTCGCCACGTACTGGATCATGGTCCGCGGCGCCGATACGGTGCTGCCGGCCGGGATGAAGGGAACGATGTTGGACTTCCGCTCGCCTTCCTTCGTCACGCGGGAGGAATTCATGCAGATGAAGCCCTTGCCGCCCGGTGAGCGGTACGCGCCTTCCAGGAAATCCATCTGGCCGCCGATCCCGGAAAGCTGACGGGTCCCGGCGGTCTCGCCGTTCTCCTGCCCCATCAGGTCCAGCTGCACCCCGCCGTTGATGCTGATGACGTTGCTCATCTTCGCGATGCGGTAGGGGTCGTGCACGTAGTCCAGGTCGTCCGGATGGAAGAGGTCCGGCTCCGCGTCCAGCCAGTCGTACAGTTCCTGCGAGCCCATGCAGAGGTTCCAGGTATTCCGCCCGGTGTCGAATTCCTTGCGGGCATTTGTCAGTTTTCCGGCCTTATGCAGCATCAGGAAAGCGTCACTGATCGTTCCGGTATGGCAGCCGAGGTCCTTCAGATCTGACTGCGCAAGCAGGGACGCCACGGTGAACGGCACGCCGCCCACGCCGAGGGACAGTACGGCGCCGTCCGGGATCTCGGCCGCGACCAGCTCCGCGATCTTCCGGTCCGTCTCGCCGGCCTCCTTGTATTTCCGCTGCGGGAGAGGTTCGTGCTCTCCTTCCACGATGAAATCGGCTTCGCTGAGGTGGACCCGGTGCGATCCGTCCACGCCCTGCAGGCGCGGATACTTTTCATTGATCTCGAACACGACAGTGCGGGCGTTTTCAAAGATGGTCCGCCAGGCATAGTTGGAAATGCCCAGCCCGCAGTAACCGTTTTCATCCGGACGGGAGACCGGGACGAAAGCGACGTCGACCCGGATATGACGGCGGTAGAGCACGGGGAGCGAGCGCAGCATCACCGGGATAAACTGCACAAGCCCGCGGCTCTGGAGCTTCCGTTCATAGTCGCCGATGTGCCAGCTGTAATAGTGAAAGGACTCCTGCTCCGGGTCCGCTTCCACCGCTTCGATGCGCGGCCGGATCACCAGGCCGCCGCGGATCTTCACGTCCTTCACTTTGCCCTTCCGGCCGGCAAGCGCCTTATCCAGAAGCTCCGGAAAACCGCCGCCGAAGCCGTAATCCACCCAGTCGCCGTCCTTTACGGCAAGTTCCGCGGCCTGCTCCGGCGTGACAAACTTAGCTGCATATTCCCTCATCATCTCTCGCTGCCTCCCGAAATGGTCTGCTGCCAAAAAGAAAGGCCGCCGGGCCTGTTTCCGACAGACGCGGCGGCTTTTCGTGCATTACTGCTCTTCTTTCATCTTTTCAAGCGTATCGTCACTGAGGACGTCCGTCTCGAGATCGGCAGAGGTATCGCCCGGACGCACCTTGGCGATGCTCGCGACCTTCACGCCCTTCGCGAGGTTGATCAGCTTCACGCCGCTCGTGATGCGGCCGAGGCGCGAGATGGAGCTCATGGAGATCCGGATGACGATGCCTTCGGTGGTGATCATCATCAGTTCCTGATCCTTCTTCACGGCCTTGGCGCCGACCACGTTTCCGGTCTTCGGGTTGATCTTGTAGCACTTCACGCCCTTGCCGCCGCGGTTCTGCGGGCTGAATTCATCCATCCGCGTGCGCTTGCCCATGCCGAGCTCGGACACGATCAGCATGTCGTCGCCCTGGTGGCTCATCTGCATGGTCACGACTTCGTCGCCCTTCTCCAGCTTCATGCCGATCACGCCCATGGAGACGCGGCCCGTCACGCGGACGTCGGTCTCATGGAAGCGGATGCACTGGCCGAATCTGGTGATCAGCAGCACGTCGTCCTTGTTGTCGGAGACCTTGACCTCGATCAGCTCGTCGTCTTCCTTCAGGTTGATGGCGGCGAGGCCGTTCCGGCGGACGTTCTGGTACTCGGTGACCGGTGTCTTCTTGACGATGCCGCCCCGGGTCGCCATGACGAAGTACTTGCCTTCTTCGTAGGTCTTGATGGGGATGACTGCCGTGATCTTCTCGTCCGGCGAAAGCTGCAGCAGATTGACGATGGCCACGCCTCTGCTCGTACGGCTGAACTCGGGGATCTCATAGCCCTTCATGCGGTAGGTCTTGCCCTTGTTCGTGAAGAACATGATGTAATTGTGCGTCGTGGTGATGAAGAGCTCGCGGATGTAGTCTTCCTCGAGGGTCTGCATGCCCTTGACGCCGCGTCCGCCGCGGTTCTGGCTCTTGAAGGTGCCCACGCTCATGCGCTTGATGTAGCCGAGGTTCGTCATGGCGATGACCACGGGTTCATCCGGGATGGTATCTTCGTCGGTCAGTTCATCCGCGTCCGCGCCGATCTTGGTACGGCGGTCGTCGCCGTATTTCTCCGCGGTGATCAGGAGCTCTTCCTTGATCACGCCGAGCAGGAGCTTTTCATCCGCCAGGATGGCTTTCCATTCTGCGATCTTCTCCTGCAGGTCGGCATATTCGTTCTCCAGTTTTTCGCGTTCCAGGCCGGTCAGCACGCGGATACGCATGTCCACGATGGCCTGTGCCTGCGGATCGGAGAGGCCGAAGCGCTTCATCAGGCCTTCCTTGGCCAGCTGCACGGTCCTCGCGCCGCGCACGATGCGGATGACTTCGTCGATGTTGTCCAGGGCGATCAGCAGGCCTTCGATGATGTGCGCCCGCTCTTCCGCCTTGTTCAGGTCGTACTTCGTCCGGCGGGTCACCACCTCTTCCTGGTGGTCCAGGTAGGCGTGCAGGATCTGCTCCAGGTTCAGGACCTTCGGTTCGCCCTTCACGAGGGCCAGCATGATCGCGCCGAAGGTGGTCAGAAGTTCCGTATGCTTGTAGATCTGGTTCAGGACGAGATTCGGGTTCGCGCTGGCCTTCAGTTCCACGCAGAGGCGGATGCCGTCCTTGTTGGTCTCGTTCCGGAGCTCGCTGATGCCGTCGATCTTCTTCTCCTTGACGAGGGTAGCGATCGCTTCCAGCGCCTTTTCCGGGCTCACGCCGTAGGGCGGCTCGGTGAAGATGATGCGGTGCTTGCCGTTCGGCATCGCTTCGATGTTCGAAATGGCCTGCATGCGGATCTTGCCGCGGCCGGTGCGGTACGCATCCTCAATGCCCTGGCGGCCGAGGATCACGGCGCCGGTCGGGAAATCCGGTCCCTTGATGATCTCCATCAGTTCGTCGATCGTGGTGTCGCGGCCTTCGCGCACGCGGTTGTCGATCATGCGGACCACGCCGTTCACGACTTCGCGGAGGTTGTGCGGCGGGATATTCGTGGCCATGCCGACTGCGATGCCGGTGCCGCCGTTTACGAGCAGATTCGGGAAACGGGCCGGCATGACGACCGGTTCCTTCTCCGAACCGTCGAAGTTGTCCTCAAAGTCCACGGTGTCCTTGTTCAGGTCCGCGACCATTTCCATGGAGATCTTCGACATGCGGGCTTCGGTGTAACGGGCGGCCGCCGGGCCGTCGCCGTCCACGGAACCGAAGTTGCCGTGGCCGTCCACGAGCGGATAGCGCATGGACCAGTCCTGGGCCATGTTGACCAAAGCGCCGTAGATGGCGCTGTCGCCGTGGGGGTGATATTTACCCATCGTATCACCGACGATACGCGCGCTCTTTCTGTGCGGCTTGTCGGGACCGTTGTTCAGTTCGCTCATGGAGTAGAGGATGCGGCGCTGCACCGGCTTTAAGCCGTCGCGCACGTCCGGCAGGGCTCTGGCCACGATCACGCTCATCGAGTAATCGAGGTAGAACTCCTCCATGGTCTTTTTCAGGTCAACCTCGTGGATGCGGTCGAAATCAAAGATCGTCGTATCGATTTCATGATTTGTTTTCTTTGCCATGTCCGCCTACCTTATACATCCAGATTCTTGACGAATTTCGCATTCGCTTCGATGAACTCGCGGCGCGGATCCACCTTGTCGCCCATCAGGATCGAGAAGGTGACGTCCAGCTGCGACGCCGTCTCCTCGTCGATGTTGACCTTGCGGAGGATGCGCTTCGAAGGATCCATCGTGGTCTCCCAGAGCTGCTCCTGGTCCATTTCGCCGAGGCCTTTGTAGCGCTGGATCCGGGCGCCGTCCGCGCCCACGTCCGCCATCAGCTTCTTCTGTTCATCCTCGGAATAGGTGTACCAGACCTTCTTGTTCTTCTCGACCTTGTACAGCGGCGGCTGCGCGAGATACACGTGGCCGGCCCGGATGAGTTCCGGCATGAAGCGGTACAGGAAGGTCAGCAGCAGTGTTCCGATGTGCGCGCCGTCGACGTCGGCATCGGTCATGATGATGATCTTGTCGTAGCGGAGCTTCGAAATGTCAAAGTTGCTGAGGATGCCTGTTCCGAAAGCGGTGATCATGGTCTTGATCTCCGCATTGTTGTAGATCTTCTCTTCCCGCGCTTTCTCAACGTTCAGGATCTTGCCGCGGAGCGGCAGCATCGCCTGGTATTCGCGGTTTCTCGCATTCTTCACGCTGCCGCCGGCGGAATCGCCCTCGACGATAAAGATCTCGCAGAGCTTCGGATCCTTGCACGAGCAGTCCGCAAGCTTGCCGGGAAGGCCGAAAGAATCGAGCGAATTCGCCCGGCGCACGTTGTCGCGTGCCTTCCGCGCATTTTCACGGGCACGCTGCGCGAGGAGCGCCTTGTCCACGATGGCCTTCGCCACCTGGGGATTCTGCTCCAGGAAATAGACCAGCTTGTCGCCGACGATGGATTCCACGGCCGAGCGGGCTTCGGCATTGCCGAGCTTCTGCTTGGTCTGGCCTTCGAACTGCGGATCCTCGATTTTGATCGAAATGATCGCCGTCAGGCCTTCGCGGATATCGTCGCCGGTCAGGTTCTGAGCGTTGTCCTTCAGATATTTGTTTTTTCTCGCGTAATCGTTGAAGCACTTCGTCGTCGCATTCTTGAAGCCGGTCAGATGCATGCCGCCTTCCGGCGTGATGATGTTGTTGACGAAACTGAACGTATTCTCGTTGTAGCCGTCGTTGTGCTGGAACGCGACCTCCACATAGACGCCGTTTGACGTCCCGTCGATGTAAATGACCTTGTCGTACAGCGGGGTCTTGCCGGAATTCAGGAAAGTGACGAATTCCTGGATGCCGCCTTCGTAATGATAGGTCTTTTCCTTCACTTCGGCTTCGCGCCTGTCGCGGATCGTGATCTTCAGGGCCTTCGTCAGGAATGCCGTCTCTCTGAGGCGCGTGCACAGCGTATCGAAATCGAAGACCGTCTCGTCGAAAATGGTCTCGTCCGGCTTGAACGTGACCGTGGTACCGGTCTGGGACTTTCTGCAGGTCCCGATCGGCTCCAGCTTCGAGGCTACGTGGCCGCCGTTTTCATAGCGCTGCTTATAGACGATGCCGTCCTGGCGGATCACGACTTCAAGCCATTCGGACAGGGCGTTCACCACGGACGCGCCAACGCCGTGCAGGCCGCCGGAGACCTTGTAGCCCCCGCCGCCGAATTTGCCGCCGGCATGCAGGATCGTAAAGACGACCTCGACCGCCGGAATGCCCGCCTTCGGATGGATCCCCACCGGGATGCCGCGGCCGTTGTCGGCAACGGTCACGGAACCGTCCGGATTCAGTTCGACCTCAATGTTGTCGCAGAAACCGGCCAGTGCCTCGTCGACCGCGTTGTCGACGATCTCATATACCAGATGATGCAGGCCCCGGAGCGAAGTCGTTCCGATATACATCCCGGGACGCTTGCGGACCGCTTCCAGGCCTTCGAGGATCTGGATCTGGTCTGCACCGTACTCGCTGATGCCTTCCTGCACTTTCTGTTCTTCACTCATTCGTTATCTCCTCCACCTTGTTCTCTTCTACTCTGTATTTCCTTCTGACATCCACCGCACGCCCGATGAAATCGTCGAGGCCCGTGCAGCTGAGGAAGGTCTGGACGCCAGTCAGCGATCCAAGCAGCCTTTCCTGGCGGTCGCTGTCCAGTTCGGACAGGACGTCGTCCAGCAGCAGGACGGGGGTGTCGTGTATTTTCTGCCTGACCAGTTCGATCTCCGCCAGCTTCAGGGAAAGCGCGGCGGTCCTCTGCTGCCCCTGCGAACCGAAGCGCCTTACGTCAATGCCGTTGATGCTGCATTCCATGTCGTCGCGGTGCGGTCCGGTCTGGGTGCTGCCGAGCCGGATGTCGATGTCCCGGCCAAGGAACAGTTTTTCCTCCATGTTTTCGGGGCTGACCGAGGGGGCATAGGCAAGGCCAAGCGTTTCCCTGCCTCCGGTCAGGTCCCGGTGGATGCCCGACGCCAGGGCGTCAAGCTCCCGGATGAATCCTTCCCGCGCGGTCATCACGGCTTTGCCGTAGCGGACGAGCTGCTCGTCCCACACGTCCAGCAACTGGGAGAATTCCTTTCCCTCCTTCGGGAATTTCAGCAGGTCGTTCCTCTGCAGGAGCGCCTTGTTGTAGCTGATCAGGTCTGCGGTATAGATCCTGTCCAGCTGGCAGAGTTCCTCATCGATGAAGCGGCGCCGTTCCTGCGGGCTGCTCTTGACGATCTTCAGGTCCTCCGGGGAGAAAAAGACCACATGGAGGACGCCGAAGAGCTCCGATACTCTGCGGATCGGGACCCCGTCGATGGCGGCGCCCTTCGGTTTGTTCTTCTTCAGATGCAGATCGATCCGGACAGGACGCTCTCCTTTTTCCGCGAGAAGGCGGACATGCCCCTCTTCCCGTCCGAAACGGATCACTTCCCTGTCCTTGCTCCCCCGGTGCGAGCGGGCGACCGCGCATTCGTAGATCGCTTCGAGAAGATTCGTCTTCCCCTGCGCATTGTCGCCGAAGATCACATTCGTTCCGGGATCGAATTCGACCTTGACGCTCTCATAATTCCGGTAATCGGACAATTCCAGCGAGCGGACGATCATGTGATGCTTACCGTTTCTCCTCTGAATTCGATGACGTCGCCCGGGACGCACTTCCGGCCGCGGCGGAAATCCACTTCGCCGTTGACCTTTACTTCGCCGGCCTGTACCGCTTCCTTGGCTTCGGCGCCGTTTTCGACCAGGCCGGCCGCTTTCAGCGCCTGCCCGAGCTTAATGAATTCATCCCGGATCTTAAATTCCATGAATTAATTACCTCGCTACGAAGTTAACCGGCAGGATCAGGTAAATGTACGTGCCTTCGTCGTCGCGGATATAGCCCGGCGCACGCGAATTGGACAGGTACAGATTCACCTTTTCGTCTGAGACGGCCCGCAGGGCGTCACTCAGGAAGCGCGGATTGAAGCCGATCAGCAGGTCCTTGCCTTCTTTCTCCGGTTCCAGTTCTTCTTTCATGGAACCGATCACTGAATTCAGGCTCAGGACCGTGCCGCCGTCTCGGATGTCCAGGATCAGCGGCTTCTTGTCGCTCTCTCTCACGAGCAGGACGCTCCGCTCGATGCAGTCCAGGAGCTCGCGGCGGTTGAACACCAGCTTCGTCTCATAATTGTCGGAGATCATCTGGTTGATGCGGAAGTACTCGCCTTCGATCAGGCGGCTCATCAGCTGGGTCTTGTCAAATTCAAAAAGGATGTTGTTGCGGCCCATGTAGATATTCACGGTCTTCGACGCATCGCCCGAAAGGATGCGGCTGATGTCGTTCAGAGTCTTGCCCGGAACGATGACCGCCTTCCTTTCATAGAAGTCCGGCAGCACGCTGTAGCGGATCGCGATGCGGTGTCCGTCAAGAGCGGCGACCCGGAGCACGTTGTTGTTGATCTCAAAAAGTTCGCCAGTCATCATCTTGTTGTTTTCGTTCGGCGCGATCGAGAAGATCGTCTCTTCGATGATGTCCTTCAGCGTCATCTGGGAAACCACCACCGGCGTGCCTTTTTCCATGATGGGCATGTCGACGAAGTCCTCTCCGTCCTTGCCGGCGATCTCGAAATGTGCCTTGCCGGAGGTGATCCTGACCTGCAGATTCTCGGTCACGGAAATGTTCACTTCATCCTCAGGCAGTTTCCGGACGATCTCCGAAAAGACCTTGGCGTCCACCGCAATGTGTCCGTTTTCCTCAACCTCGGCATCTACGGTGGTCTTGACCGCCATTTCCATGTCGTTGGCCGTCAGCGTGACCGTATCGTACTTCGCTTCAAGAAGGAAGCACTCAAGGATCGGCAGCGACGTCCTCGTCGGAACGGCTTTCATGGCTGTGTTGATGGCAGCCACAAGGTTATTCTTCAAAAATGTGAGGTTAAGCATGATTTCGAGCTCCTTTAAATAATTATATATATTTAGTAGTAGTGGTTATAGGTGCCGTGGATTCGTGAAAAACCGTTCTGAAGCCTTGCTGTGCCTTATGTTTTGCCGTGCATAAGGCCAGGGAAGAAAGGCTGAAAACCTGAGGATAAGAGAATCTTTTTCACAGGGGCGCCGGGAAGGCTTTTTCCGGCGGCCGCTTTTCCCTTTTTTCACCTTTTATGCAGGTGAAAAAGTGGAAAGTCAGACCGAAAGCTTCTTATTCAGGATGTCGATGGTGTTTCTCAGGGTCTCGTCGGTTTTGATCTTGTCTTCGATGCTCCGGATGCCATGAATGACAGACGAGTGGTCAAGTCCGCCGAGGAACTGTCCGATCACCTTCTGGGTGGAATCGGTGTGCTTCTTGGCCAGATAAATGAAGACGTGGCGCGGAAGAACGTAGTTCTTATCCCTTTTCTTGGAAAGAATGTCGGAAGTCGGCACGCCGAACTGTTCCGAGACCATCTGCAGGATATAAGGAAGCGAGGCAACGGGGGCCGTATCCGGCGTGATGACGTCCTGCAGGGCATTCTGGGCCATGGCGAGGTCGATGGGAACACGCATGAGGCGGGAAGTTGCAACGACCTTGTTCAGTGCGCCTTCCAGTTCGCGGATGTTGGACTTGATGTTCGTTGCGATGTAGCCGATGACTTCGTTGTCGACGTTATAGCCTTCGGTCTCCTCTTTTTTGCGGAGGATCGCAATGCGTGTCTCATAGTCCGGCAGGCCGATATCGACCACGAGGCCGCTGGAAAAGCGCGAGCGCAGCCGGTCGTCCAGGTTGTCGATATCTTTCGGCGGACGGTCGCTGGCGATGACGATCTGCTTCTTGGCTTCATAGAGCGCCGAGAAGGTGTGGAAGAATTCTTCCTGCGTTCCTTCCTTTTTCTGAATGAACTGGATGTCGTCGATCAGCAGCAGGTCGATATAGCGGTATTTTTCGCGGAATTCGATGTTGGTCTTCTTGCGGATCGAATCGATCATTTCGGTCATGAATTTCTCGCAGGTGACGTAAAGGACCTTCGCCTGCGGATTCTGCTTCAGGACGAAATGGCCGATCGACTGCATCAGATGCGTCTTGCCGAGACCGACGTCGCCGTAGATGAACAGGGGATTGTACATCTCACCGGGCGCTTCGGCAACGGCAAGCGACGCGGAATGCGCAAACATGTTGCTGTTGCCGACGACGAAATTGTCGAAGGTGTATTTCGGATTCAGGCTTGAAACGGCGGAGCGGTCGTCGCGGCGCGCGGCAGGTTCCGCGTCTTCCCGCGTGGAAACGAAGATCAGTTCACAGTGCTGGCCTGTCAGTTCCTCGATCGCGTACTGCAGATAGAAGGAATACCTCGCCTTGATGAATTTAAGCGCCTGGTCGGCGCCTTCTCTGGCATAAAACAGTTTCAGCACCCCGCTGCTTAAGGAAAGGGGGCTGAGCGGCAGCAGCCAGGTATTGTAGGAAACGGTCGTCAGCTGAAGGTCGTCCCTGACTTTCTCCAGTATTTCGTTCCATTTTTCTTTGATGATGTCCAGCATAGATACCTCTTTTTCGGGGCCGGGCGGTGTTAGAACTTCCAAACTATTTTAATAGGAAGAAACACCCTGTATATTCTACCGCAGATCTGCATTTTTCGCAAGAAAAATCATTTGTGGATGAAATTATGTTTTCCACATGATACCCACATGGAAGAACCGCGAAAAACGGCTTATTTCCGCGGTTTCGGCATAAATATCCACAAAAGCGGAGTTGTTAACATTTTAACTTATGTGAATAACTTTGTAAAGAACTTTTTCCACGTGAAAAAGAGGAAAAATCCACAAAAAGTGGATAATCTTTATTTCTTAAGGCCCGGAAAAAGGACTTGACTAACATGAAGGCGTTTTCTATAATAATTAGGCTTTTACTAACATAAGGAGGTAACCATGCCATGAAAATGACATTCCAGCCCAAGAAGAGAGATCGCAAGGTCCATGGTTTCCGGGCCAGAATGGCTTCCGCCGGCGGAAGGAAAGTTCTCAAAGCCCGTCGTGCCAAGGGCCGCAGATCCATTGCCTGAGACCGCTGCGCCGCGGTCTTTTTTCAGCAAGGGAAAGATGGATAACCTGACAACTCTCAAGAAAACAGACGATTTTGAAAGGATCTACCGGGAAGGCAGATCCGGCGGAAACCGGCTTTTTGTCCTGTACGCGGCAGAGCCGGCACCGGGCCGCGAAGGAAGGCTCGGGATCTCCGTCAGCAAGAAGGTCGCGGGCAGCGTGGGGCGCCACCGCATCCGCAGACTGATCAAGGAATGCTTCCGCCTACACATTTCGGAATGGGCCGACAGGGATTATATCGTCGTAGCCCGAAAGGAAGCCGTGGGGAAGAGCTTTTGGGAGACTGAAGCGGCACTTCTTCACCTGGGTAAGAAAATTTCGGTTTATGCGCAGCAGGGTGAGAACGAATGAAACGCGTGTTACTGGCTTTGATCCGTTTTTATCAGAAGTACATCTCGCCCATGAAGCGCGGCGGCACATGCAAGTACATCCCGACTTGCTCGGAATACGCAAGGCAGGCCATTGAGAAGCACGGCGCTCTCAAGGGAACGGTACTGGCCGTCTGGCGTCTTTTGCGCTGCAATCCTTTCTCGCAGGGGGGCATTGACCCGGTGCCCGAAGTCTGGCCGAGAAAACACTAAACTCCAACGGAGGAAATAATGCATTTTTTACTCTTAGCCGCTGAAACGACAACGAAAACGTCGTTTTTCTACGAAAACTGGCCGATCATCAAACAGCTGATCTGGCTGTTCGGCAAGTTCATGAGCGGGATCATGTACGTTCTGGACCAGATGAACGTCTACAGCATCGCTCTCTGCATCGTGATCTTCACGATCGTGACGAAGCTTCTTCTGACTCCGCTTACCGTCAAGCAGCAGAAATCGACCCGGATGACCAACTACATCCAGCCCGAACTTCAGGAGATCCAGAAGAAGTACCGCGGCCGGACCGATCAGGCCTCCCAGCAGGCGATGCTCGCCGAGCAGCAGGCGCTGCAGGAAAAATACGGCGTGTCGATGTTCGCGGGATGCCTCCCGATGCTCATCCAGATGCCGATCCTCTTCTCTCTGTATCCGGTCATCTACAACATGGACAAGTACGTTGACTACCTGGCCGTGCTGAAGCAGAAGCTTTCCGACGATCAGATGACGAAGATGTTCACCCTGTTCACCATCGACCTGGAAGCTGCTCCCGGCTGGAAGATCTCACTGGCCCTCCTGATTCCGATCCTCGTCGTCGTGACGCAGTATCTGAGCTCCAAGCTGATGACCATGGGCCAGCCGAACCGCGACAACATGCCCGGCGGCAACTCCATGAAGATCATGAACACCGTGATGCCGCTCATGCTCGGCGTCATGGCGGTCAATTTCCCGGCCTTCCTCGGCCTGTACTGGGTCACCCAGTCGGCAGTCATGGCCATCCAGCAGCTGATCATCAACAAGATCATCTACAAGAAGCCCATTGAAGAAGTCATCAAGGAAAACATGGAGAAGGCCAATGCCAAGCGCAAGAAGAGAGGCCTGCCCGAGCTTTCCGAAAAGGCTTCCATGAGCACGCGCAACATCCGCACCACCGCGCCGGCGGCCAATAAGCCCGGCATGAGCGCGCAGCAGAAGGAAGAAGCCGTGCAGAAGGCAAAAGATTACTACAGTTCCCGTTCGGCGAACCCGAATTCGCTGGCGGCGAAGGCCCGCATGGTCCAGGATTACAACGACCGCAACAAGAAGAATTAAGAAGGAAATTATGGAATATACGACATTTACCGGAAAGACCGTTGACGATGCCATCAATAAGGCGATCGTCGAGCTGCGCATCAGCAGCGACCTGCTTGATTTTGAAGTAGAAGACAAAGGCGCCGCCGGCATCCTGGGGATCGGCGCGCGTCCGGCCGTGATCAGAGCGCGCGTGAAGGACAGCGTCGACGGCAATGCCGAAGCTTTCCTGCAGGACGTGTTCCGTTCCATGAACATGGACGTCACGGTCGTCAGCGAATACAACGAAGACGAGCACACCCTGAACATCGATCTGCAGGGCGACGACATGGGGATCCTGATCGGCAAGCGCGGCCAGACCCTGGATTCGCTGCAGTATCTGACCAGCCTCGTGGTCAATAAGAAGACCGAAGAATACGTCCGCGTGAAGCTGGACATCGAAAATTACCGCGAACGCCGCGAAGAAACCCTGGAAAACCTGGCGCGCAGCATTGCGGCAAAGGTCAGAAAATCGCACAAGCCCATCGTGCTTGAGCCCATGAACCCCTATGAAAGACGGATCATCCACTCCTGCCTGCAGAACGACCGCTATGTCGTGACCTCCAGTGAAGGAGAGGAACCTTACCGTCACGTGGTCGTGAGCCCGAAACGCAGCGGCAAAAAGGAATATAAGGGCGGCGCGCAGGGCGCGTTTGCCGGTTCTGCGGATGCGGCTGAGTTCACCGAAGAGCAGTAAGCTCGGGCGTCTGGGGCCCTGCCGGGAGGCAGGGCTCTTACTTTTGGAGGAATAAGATGCACAGCGATGTGATTGCGGCGATCGCGACGGGGCTGATCCCGGGCGGGATCGGCATCGTGCGGATCAGCGGCCAGGGTGCCGTGGAGACCGCGGAAAGAATCACGGAGATCAAAGGCAAAAAACTGTCGGAGGTCACGCCCCGGCACCTTTACTACGGTTTTGTCCGGGACGGTGAAAAGCGCCTGGACGAAGCCCTGATCGCCGTGATGCGCGCGCCGCACAGCTATACGGCAGAGGATACCGTGGAGCTGCAGTGCCACGGCGGTCCGCTGGTCCTGAAACGGGTGCTGGCGGCGGCGATTAAGGCCGGCGCGCGGCTCGCAGAGCCCGGAGAGTTTTCGAAAAGGGCATTTCTGAACGGCCGTCTGGACCTCTCCGAGGCGGAAGCCGTGATGGATCTTATCCGCGCGGAGAACGATTTTGCGCGGGAAACGGCTCTTTCGCAGCTGGGCGGCAGCCTTTCGGCGGTGATCCGCGGCCTCAGGGGACAGATCCTGGAGGAAACGGCCTTCATCGAGGCGGCGCTGGACGATCCGGAGCACATTTCCCTGGACGGCTATCCGGAAAGGCTGCAGCCGAAGCTGCAGGAGATGATCGGGGCTGTCGAAACCCTGCTTTCCGGCAGCGAAAACGGCAGGAGACTGGCAGACGGCATCCGGACCGCGATCCTCGGCCGGCCGAACGTCGGCAAGTCGTCGCTGCTGAATGCCCTGCTGGGCGAAGAGAGGGCGATCGTTACGCCGATCGCCGGGACGACGCGAGATACCATTGAAGAAACGCTGCGCCTGGGCGACGTGGTGCTGCATCTTGCGGACACCGCAGGCCTTCGGGAGACCGGCGACGAGATCGAAAAGATCGGCGTCGAGCGCGCGGAGCAGAAGGCGCGGGAGAGCGAACTCGTCCTCTACGTGCTGGACGGCTCAGAAGCGCTGGACGGGACGGACCGCGAGGCGTTGGCAAGACTGAAGGACCGGCAGTGCCTGATCCTGATCAACAAATCCGACCTGCCGCAGGTCCTGGATCCGCAGGAGGTGGAGCGGGAGACCGGCGTGGAAACGCTGCGGATCTCTGCGAAGACAGGAGAAGGGCTCGCGGAACTGCAGGAAGCCGTGGAACGGCGCTTCCTCTTTGGCGAGATCCGCCAGCAGCCGCTCGTCGTCACCAATCTGCGGCACCAGGCGCTGCTCCGGGAGACGCTGGACGCGCTGCGAAGGGTGCAGGAGAGCCTGGACCTGGGCATGCCGGAAGACTTCTTCAGCGTGGACTTCATGGAAGCCTACCGCAGCCTCGGCCTGATCCTCGGCGAGGAAGCAGAAGAGGATCTGATCAACGAAATATTCGGAAAATTCTGCTTGGGAAAGTAGAATTTAATACACAATATAGGTCTTGTTTGGGAGAAAAACGGCCTGAAACGGCCTTTTGGGGACGGTCATGATGAGAGAAGACGCATTGAATAGAGTGACGGAATGCGACGTCGCGGTGGTGGGTGCCGGCCATGCCGGCTGCGAAGCTGCCCTGGCAGCCGCACGCCTCGGCATGGAGACGGTCATGTTTACCGTCAGCGTCGACAGCATCGCGATGATGCCCTGCAATCCGAACATCGGCGGGACGAGCAAGGGCCATCTGGTCCGCGAACTGGATGCGCTCGGCGGCGAGATGGGAAAGAACATCGACAAGGCCTTCATCCAGTCCCGCATGCTGAACGAATCCAAGGGCAGCGCCGTGCATTCGCTGCGCGCCCAGGCCGACAAGCGGGAATATACGCAGCGCATGCGCGAGGTGCTGGAAAATACCCCGCATCTCGTGATCAAGCAGGCGGAAGCCGCGAAGATCCTCGTGGAGGACGGTGTCTGCTGCGGGATCGAGACGGTATCCGGCTGGAAATACCTGGCCAAGGCCGTGATCCTCTGCACCGGGACCTACTTAAAGGCCCGCTGCGTCTACGGCGAGGTCAGCGACCCGACCGGTCCGAACGGCCTGAAGGCGGCGACGCACCTGTCGGATTCCCTGCGGGAATGCGGGATCGAGCTGCTGCGCTTCAAGACCGGGACGCCGGCGCGCATTGACGGACGTACGGTCGATTTCTCGAAGATGACGGAACAGAAGGGCGACGACGAACTCGTGCCGTTTTCCTTCACGAACCGCGCCGAAGACATCGAAAAACCGCAGGTTTCCTGCTGGCTTACCTATACTACGGAAGAAACGCATGAGATCATCCGCCGGAACATCGACCGTTCACCGCTGTTTTCTGGCGCGATCAAGGGGACCGGGCCGCGCTACTGCCCGTCCATTGAGGATAAGGTGGTCAAGTTCCCGGACAAGGCGCGCCACCAGCTCTTTATCGAGCCGGAAGGGCTCTATACGAACGAGCTTTATATTTCGGGGATGTCCAGTTCGCTGCCGGAGGACGTGCAGCACGCGATGATCCATACGGTGCCGGGCCTTGAGCACGCGGAGATCGTGCGGAACGCCTACGCGATCATGTATGACTGCCTGGATCCGAGACAGCTCCGGCCGACCCTGGAGCTGAAAGCGATCAAAGGGCTTTACA
This sequence comes from uncultured Lachnospiraceae bacterium, assembly GCA_902761665.1. Taxonomy (GTDB): domain Bacteria; phylum Bacillota; class Clostridia; order Lachnospirales; family Lachnospiraceae; genus UBA6987. The sequence continues at coordinate 18,140 of CACWLA010000012.1, forward strand.
GCGCAGGCCAGAGCAACGGCAGCTCGGGCTATGAGGAGGCAGCGGCACAGGGCATCGTGGCCGGGATCAACGCGGCGCTGGCGATAAGGGGCGAGGAACCGATGATCCTGGACCGGAGCGAAGCCTATATCGGCGTGCTGATCGACGATCTGACGACGAAGGAAAATACCGAGCCCTATCGGATGATGACGAGCCGCGCGGAGTATCGTCTGCTGCTGCGGCAGGACAACGCGGATCTGCGCCTTACTCCGGTCGGACGGCGGGTCGGCCTCATCGATGATGCGCGCTGGGCGGCGTTTACGGCCAAGCGGGACGCGATTGAGCGCGAGATCGAACGCGTGAAGGGCGTGACGCTCGGGACTTCGGCGCCGGTGCAGGCGCTGCTTGCGGAATACGGTTCTACGCCGCTTAAGAGCGGGATCACGATGGAGGAACTGATCCGCAGGCCGGAACTGGACTATGAAAAGCTTCAGTCCGTCGATCCGGAGCGCCCTGAGCTTCCGGCTGACGTGCGCGAGCAGGTGAATATCGAGATCAAGTACGAGGGCTACATCCGCCGCCAGCGGCAGCAGGTGGAGCATTTCAAGAAGCTGGAATCGCGCCTGATCCCCGATGATATCGATTATTCCGACGTGGGAAGCCTCCGCATCGAGGCGGCGCAGAAACTCGAACGTTTCCGCCCGCATTCCCTCGGTCAGGCCAGCCGCATCGCCGGCGTATCTCCGGCGGACATCGCCATGCTTAACGTCTGGCTGGAGCAGAAGAAGCGCGAAACCCGGTCGTAATGTTTCACGTGAAACATTTTCAGGGCCGAACAGCCGGATATTGTTTCACGTGAAACATTTTTCGCCTCACGGGCAGACCGTTCGGCAGTCCGCCCCTTTTGCGGCCCGCAGCAGACGCAGCCGTTTCCCCGGCGGCAGAACATCCGGGGCATCACGGATGTTCCGTTCTTCCGCCGTTCCTCCGGAAACCTCGTAAACCGCGAAAATGCCGGATGCATTTTCGCTGAACCTCGGTAAAAACCGCGCAGAGGAATGCGCGGTTTTTATCCGGAGACGGCGTTGCCCGGAACATGTGCTGCCTTCCGGATGTTCTGATGCCGGGTCAACGGCAGGACTGCCTGGCGGACCGGACGGGGCTGCGCTTCGCTCCTGAACGATATTAAGCCGTTCGGCAGGAAGCACCGGCGCCGCATGATGCCGTCTTCGGATGCGGCCGCACCATCCGCGGTGCGGCCGCACTGAGCGTCAAGCCTGAAATGCTTCGGCATTCTCAGGCGGTTCGCGAAGCTGCCGAAAAGACGGCGGAGATGCGGCGCCCTGTACTTCCCCGAACGGCGCACTATCGTGAAGGAGCGAACGCAGAACGGACGGCCGGAAGACCGAAACTGCTGTGTTTCACGTGAAACATCTGCGGCGTGAAACCGGTGTTTTTTGTTTCACGTGAAACATCGGAGTATTGCAAACAGACGGACGCTTTGATAAAATACGAAGCATGAACGCATCATTTGATCCATCCGAATATCTGCAGAACGCCTTCGCCGCGGAAGGCATCGCGCTGAGCGCGGAGCAAAACGCGGCTTTTCTGCTGTATGCAGACCTTCTTGAAAAGAAAAACGCCGTGATGAACCTGACAGCCATCACGGACTTTAAGGACGTCGTTCATAAGCATTTCCTGGACAGCTGCGCGCCGGCAAGGCTGCCGTGGTTCCCGCCGAAAGGCGAGGGAACGAGCCTCATCGACGTCGGAAGCGGAGCCGGATTCCCCGGGATCCCCCTGAAGATCCTGTATCCGGGACTGAAGGTGACGCTCCTCGACTCGCTTCAGAAGAGGGTAAACTTCCTGAACGAAGTCATTGAAGCACTCGGCCTCGGCGGCATCGAAGCCGTCCATGCCAGAGCTGAGGACGGTGCAAGGCAGGAAAACCTCCGGGAAAACTTTGACATTGCGGTTTCCCGCGCAGTTGCAGGACTTCCCGTGCTTTCCGAATACTGTCTGCCTTACGTAAAAGTCGGAGGAAGCTTCCTCGCCTACAAGGGAAGCGGCGCTGAAGAAGAGACGGCCGCGGCCAAAGGCGCCGTGAAGCGCCTCGGCGGCGAGATCGCTGAAATAGAGGTGTTCGAACTGCCCGGCGCGGACGGAGAAAGCCTGGGAAGAAGCCTCATCCGCATCGCCAAAACGGCAGCGACACCGAAAAAATACCCCCGTAAAGCGGGAACTGCGGCGAGATCGCCGCTGACATAAGGAGGAATATGAGCCGGATCATCGCCATCGCCAATCAGAAAGGCGGCGTGGGCAAGACCACAACCGTCATCAATCTGTCGGCAAGTCTGGCTGAGCTGGGCAAAAAGGTCCTGACGATCGACATGGATCCGCAGGGCAACACCTCAAGCGGGCTCGGCCTCGACAAAGACAATCTGGACATGACCGTTTATCAGCTGATGATCGGAGAGTGCGAGCTTGCGGAATGCCGCTATGCCTCCGTGGTGGACGGCGTCGACGTCCTGCCTGCGACAGTGCATCTGGCCGGCGCGGAAGTCGAACTCATCGGCATCCCCAAGAGCCAGTACATCCTGAAAAACGGGATTGCCGGGGTGAGAGACGAATACGATTACGTCCTGATCGACTGCCCACCCTCGCTCAATCTGCTGACCATCAACGCCATGACCGCAGCTGATGCGGTCCTCGTTCCGATCCAGTGCGAATACTATGCACTCGAAGGCCTGAGCCAGCTGCTGTATACCATCGGCCTGGTGCAGAAGAGCCTCAATCCCAAACTGGAGATCGAAGGTGTCGTCTTCACGATGTACGACGCCCGGACCAACCTGTCCATGCAGGTGGTGGAGAACGTTAAGGAAAACCTCCGCCAGAATATCTACAAGACCATCATTCCGCGGAACGTGCGGCTTGCCGAGGCGCCCAGCCACGGCCTGCCGATCAATCTTTACGATTCCCGCTCAGCCGGCGCCGAAGCCTACCGGCAGCTCGCGAAGGAAGTCGTAAAGCACAGGCCGGAGTAAAGATTTTGCCGTTTTCCGCACGGCGCAGAAAGAGGAAGTTATGACAAGGAAAAATGCACTGGGCAGAGGACTTGGAGCCCTGATTCCGGGATATCCCGAGGAAAAAGTGGAAAAAACTCCGGAAAATTCTCTTATCAACGAAGAGTTATCCACAAATAGCCCTTCAAATGTGGAAAAATCGGTGGATAAGGGGGAAATTATTCGCGAAGTCGCGATCTCACAGGTGGAGCCGCGTCCGAGCCAGCCGCGCGTCTTATTTGACGAAAGCGCCCTTCGGGAACTCGCGGATTCGATCGGCCAGCGCGGTGTGCTGCAGCCGATCCTCGTCGTCCCGAAAGACGGACACTACGAGATCGCTGCCGGCGAACGCCGCTGGCGCGCCGCTAAGATGGCGGGTCTTACGAAGATCCCGGTCATTGTGCGGGAACTGAGCGAACAGGAACTGACCGAAGTCGCCCTGATCGAGAACATCCAGCGCGAAGACCTCAATCCCATCGAAGAAGCCCAGGCTTACCGCCAGCTGATGACGGACTTCAGCCTGAAACAGGAAGAGCTCGCAGAAAAGGTCTCCAAGAGCCGCAGTGCGGTCGCGAACAGCCTGCGCCTTTTAAAACTCGACGAACGCGTCCAGGCCATGGTCATGGACGGATCCTTAAGCGAAGGCCATGCCCGCGCGCTGTTAGGGCTTTCCGATAAGAAAAAACAGCTTGAAGCCGCAAAGGAGATCGCGGAAAAGGCGCTCAGCGTCCGCGAAACCGAACGGCTCGTCAAGCGCATGAACCAGCCGGAGAAGACCGAAGAGCCCGACTGGCGGGCAGCTGACCGGACGGCCTACGATGAGTGGGAGCTCAGGCTCCGCAAGACGCTCGGCACCAAGGTCACCATCCGCCGCACCGAGCCGGACAAAGGCCAGATCGTCATCGACTATTATTCGGTCGAAGATCTGGAACGCATTACCGACAGGCTGAAATAGGAGGTTCCCATGCAAGAGAGTATTCTGACAAAACTCGGCATTTCGACCGACACTGCCGTCCTGGTCCTGCTCGTCCTGGTGCTGATCTTCCTTGCCCTCATGATCTTCTGGCTGACGAAGTATATCAAACTTTGCCGCGGATATGACTTGTTTATGCGCGGAAAAGACGCAGCTTCGCTGGAAGATACCGTTTCCGGCCTCATCGGCCGCGTCGAAAAGCTCGAGGATCTGGAAAAGGCCGACAAGGATGTGATGCGTCTTTTCAACCGAAGCATCGTCAATTCCTATCAGAAAGTCGCCGTGATCCACTACAACGCCTTCGAAGGCATGGGCGGGCAGGCAAGCTTCGTCCTGGCCATGCTGGACCTGAATAACAACGGCTTCCTCCTGAACGTCATCCACAGCCGGAATACCTGCTACACCTATCTGAAGGAGATCAGGGAAGGGCAGGCTGAAGTGGTGCTCGGCAACGAGGAACGCATGGCGCTGATGCAGGCGATAAAGAAAAAAGACCGTTTCTTTGATCCCGATGAAGAGATCCTGGATAACGAGTAAGGAGCCTTAACGAACGATGTGGTTTATTTATGCGCTCGTCACCATGCTTGCATGGGGCGCAGCCGATCTCTTCTATAAACGCGGTGCGGATCCCGAAGAAAGGCACAGCCACCTGTGGACTTCGGTGGCTGTCGGCTTTGTCATGGGTCTGCACGCCCTGTATCTGCTGCTGACGCTAGAAGGCAGTTATGACCCGCGGAACATGCTGGTTTACCTGCCGGTCTCCGCGATGTACATCCTGTCCATGACGGTGGGCTATTTCGGCCTCCGCTACCTGCAGCTGTCCATTTCGTCGCCCATCCAGAACTCCTCCGGCGCCGTGACCTGCATCCTCTGCCTGGTCGTGCTGGGACAGGCCATGGACTGGATCTCCGCGGTCGGCGTGGTGCTCATCTGCGCCGGGATCTTCTTCCTGGGACTCATGGAATACCGCAAGGATAAGGCGGAAACGCCCATCACGGCGGAAAACAAAAAATACTCGATCGGTTTCGTGGCATTCCTCATGCCGATCCTTTACTGTATCCTGGATGCACTCGGCACTTTCTTCGACGCCTATTACCTGGACGACGTGGAAGCGACGCCGCTGCTGAATGTGACCGAAGAGAATTTCGAGAGTGTCGCGAACATTTCCTACGAATTTACCTTCCTGATCGTCGGAATCATCCTGCTGCTGTACCTGGTCTTCATTAAAAAGGAAAGGCTCGTGCTGAAAAAGCAGGGGAACCGCGTCACGGCCGCCGTGCTGGAGACCGCCGGCCAGGCCGCCTACGTCTACGCGATGAGCGGGCAGGGCGTGGTTGCCGCGCCGATGATCGCAGCCTACAGCATCGTTTCCCTGATTCTGTCGCGGATCTTCCTTAAAGAAAGGCTGACGAAGAAGCAGTACGTTACGGTGGCGGTGGTCATGATCGGCATCGTGCTTCTGGGCGTTGCCGAAGGGCTGGCGGAGTGATCTCAAACAGCAAGCGCGCCCGAAGTGAACTTTCGAAGCGACTTGGAAGCGAAGCGGACCGGAGCTGAGAAACTTTGCTCGAGGCAGCGAGCGTTTGAAAAGAATCCGTTGTTGACAAGGCGTTTTTCCCTTGCTAAGATGGGTTTGGACTGCAGTTATTTATTTTATGCAATGTTACATATAAGACATATGCTATAGGAGGGCACACATGGCAAAGTACGATATCTGTTATTTTGAAGCGCTCGGCGCGGAGCTGGACCACCTGAAAGAAGAAACCGATGCGGCGATCGAAAAGGGCCTGCTTCCCAAGGGCTGGACGTCCCTGATCACCCCGGACAACCTGCAGCACTACATGTCGGAACATCCCGACCTGGAACTGCCGGACCTGATCTCCACCAAGACCCACTCCAAACTGCCGGAAGAATACCTGCACACCGGCGTCAAGAAGAGCGTCATCACCCGCAGCGCGGGCTACGACCACTTTGAACATCTGGCGGACGTGGCCAACATCACCTCGCTCCGTCTGTACTGCGTGAACGCGGTGGCGCAGACCGCCGTCAAGTTCGTCTACGCAGCCTGCGGCCTCCTGAATCACTATACCGTCGCCGCTCAGACCTTCGAGCGTTCGAAAGTCGATTCCTTCATGGAAATGAACGAGAACCGCATTGCCACCGTGTTCGGCGTCGGCAAGATCGGCAAGCGCGCCTATGAACTGCTTCAGGGCTGCGGCCTGACCGTACAGGGCGTGGATATCCGCGAAAAGACCCTTTCCAAGCTCTACGGCGACTCCGTGAAGTTCGTCAGCAAGGAAGAAGCTCTTGCAACCAGCGACATCATCGTCAACCTGATGAACCTGACCCGCGATCCGGAGAGCGTGTACTACAACGTCGGATACTTCAATGAAGAGACCCTCCGCAAGACCAAACCCGGCCTGATCTTCGTAAACGTCACCCGCGGCGAGATCGCTCCGGAAGCCGGCCTCATGAAACTCTACAAGGAAGGCCACATCGCCGGCATCGGCGTGGACGTGTTCGGCAACGAAGCGGAATTTTCCGCGGCGCTGCACGGCGAGGAGCCGGTGAACGAAGACGTCAAGGCGGGCCTGGAGATGCTGAAGATCGCCCGCGAGCGGACCGGCAACATCTACGTCCAGCCGCACCAGGGCTTCAACTCCGACGTGGCCGCGTCCACCAAGGCTCACGAGGCGCTGAACCACGTGATCGAATGGGTGAAGAACGGCGGCAAGTGCTTTGACGAGCAGCTGCCTTACTACGGCAAGACCCTTGACGAATAAGACGATCGGGAAATAACAGGAAAATGCCGCCCTTCGGGACGGCATTTTCCGCAGATGAGGGTTTTATTATGTTAAGAAGAAGCATGATGATCTTCCCGGAGGATTCGGTCGCCATGGTCCTGGAGGACGCGCAGAAGGGTGACGTCATCGAGACGCCCCGCGGCCGGGTGGAACTCCTGGAAGACGTGGAATTTGCCCACAAGGTGGCCGTCGTGCCGCTGAAAAAGGGCGATCCGGTGATCAAGTACCGCGAGGAGATCGGATACATGCTGGCGGATGCCCCCGTCGGCACCTGGATCCACAACCACAATATGGGCTGCGACAGAGGGAAGGTGTGAGATGAAATTCATGGGTTACCGGCGCCCCGACGGCAGAGTCGGCGTGCGCAACTATCTGGCGGTCATTCCCTCCGTTTTCTGCGCGAACAAAACGGTCGAACGCATCGCGGCGGCCGTGCCCGGCGCCGTGGCGCTCCGGCATCCGGTCGGCTGCGCGCAGGTCGGCCTCGACCTGGAACTGACGGCAAGAACGCTGAAGGCCATGGCCTGCCATCCGAACGTGGGCGCGGTCCTCGTGATCGGCCTCGGCTGCGAGCGCTTCCCTTCGCAGGAACTCTATGAAGCGGCCGTCGAAAACGGCAAGCCCGCGGCTCACCTCATCATTCAGGAGGAAGGCGGGACCACGAATACGGTCGCGCGCGGCATTGAACTCGCGAAAAGTCTAAAGGCGCAGGTGGACGCGATGAAGCGCGAGCCCTGCGATGTATCCGAACTCATCATCGCAACCAAATGCGGCGGCACCGACGCGACGAGCGGCCTCGCGGCCAATCCGGCGGTCGGAAACATGGTCGACCGCATAGTTGCGGAAGGCGGCAGCGGGATCCTGAGCGAGCTGAACGAACTCCTCGGCACCGAAGACATGCTCGCAAGGCGCGCGGTCAGCCCCGAAGTCGCGAAGAAGATTTATACTGCGGTCGGTGAGATCGAGGATCTGCTCAAGAAAAGCCGCGACACCGGCCTCGGGGAGAACCGGAACGAGCTCATTTCCCCCGGGAATTTTGCGGGCGGCGTTTCGAGCGTCGTGGAAAAGGCCCTCGGCGGCGTGCACAAATCCGGCACTTCGCCCATCGTGGACGTGCTCCAGTACGCGACGGCGCCCGAAAAGGGCAGGCACGGCCTTTTCCTCATGGATTACGAGAGCCATGACGGCGAGGTCGTGACCGGCATGATCGGCTGCGGCGCGCAGATCGTGGCCTTTACCACCGGGCGCGGCAACCCGACGGGCCATCCGCTCGCCCCGGTCGTCAAGGTGACGGGCAACTACAAGACCTATGCGCACATGCAGGAAAACTTCGATTTCGACGCGAGCGGGATCATCCAGAAGGGCGACACGGTCGAGGAGACCGGCGCGCGCCTTTTTGAGCAGGTCCTCCGGATCGCGAACGGCGAGGAAATGACCACCGCCGAAAAGATCGGCGGCGACGAACTCTTCTGCATCGGCAGACGCCACGGCTACCATCTGCCGGACGAATTCCGGATGTCCTGCGGAGAGTAAAGAGCACGGCGAAAGCTCGTAAACAAAGACAGAAAAGAAACTGCAAAAATAATCGTGTCATTCTGAGCGAAGGAGGCGAAGCCTCTGAAGCCGAAGGATCTTATAAAACATCATGATCATAAGATCCTTCGACTCGCATTCGCTCGCTCAGGATGACACGTTTTTTGCAGTCCCTTAGTTTTATCCGATATAGATATTATCCGATAAATAATGTTATTTCGCTTCCTGATTCCCGGTGATCTCCGTGAGGCTCCGGCGCCTGTTCACGGCCTTCTTGAATTCCGCGCTGACCGAAGCGGGAACGAAGACCATCTGCTGGTCCGGGAAAAACAGGTACAGGGTGCCGTCCTTGCCTTCCATGACCTTGCGGAGCTTGCCTAACTCATGGCGGTAATGGTACTCGCGCGTGAACAGATTGACGGTATCTTCTGCTACGGTAAGGAGGTACCCGCCTTCGCCGGCCGGCTGGAGCTGCTTTTTCACTACGTTCTTATAGAGCGGCGTGAAGATCATCAGCGTACCGGCGTTGGTCAGCAGGAAAAACAGGGCAGCGAAGAGGATATACAGCGTATTGCCGTAAAAAATACTGAGGCCGAGGATCAGCAGCGGGATCAGCAGGACGAGAACCGTGACTTTGGACCAGCCGGCCGCGGTCAGGAGGCTCAGGCGCTTCATGCGGACGAGCTCGCGGACGACTTCCTCTTCGGAAAGCGGCAGGTATTCCTTAAATACGGCGTTGTCCAGAGCGCTCCGGCGCTGTTTTTCCTGCGCTTCTTTCAGCCTGCGGGCTGCAGCGCTTTTGATCTCCTCCAGAAAAGCCTTGAAATCTTCCCGTTTCGACACGCTCTTCGGGACGATCTCGAAGATCCCCTGGCCGCTCATGAGAAGAGTCAGATTCTCGGTCTCCTGCGTCCCGGTGATCTGCGCGCATTCGAGGGAAGCATTTTTGCCGCCGTAGGAGATACTGACCTTATTTCCCTGCAGCTGAAGACGGTGTTCCTTCCAGAAATCGCCGCTCTTATCGTTGTCAGCCTGGTTCGTGAGCATCATTTTCGCGCGCGCCTTGTAGCAGCCGTAGGAAAAGACGGTCTGGCCGGCCCAGATGAGGGATGCGATACCCATCAGCACGCGGATGGTCGGCGAAACATTCTTCCCGGTGACGATCAGCCAGGCAATGACGGCCATCTGCACGACGGTGAAGAGCACGAGCTTGATCTTCGAAGAAGTTTTCGCACTTTTCTGCTTCATCAGATGGACGGACATCTCGGTAAAATCGTCTTTGGTCACGGTATATCGGAACATGGTCTGCCTCGCTTTTATGGAATCAGAAAAAGTATACAGCAGCGCCCCGAAAAGCACAAGTCCGGATTCGGCCGGACGCCGGAAAAAGAAGCGGAAAAAAGCCGGAAAACGCAGGATGAAAGGGCAAATATGGCTGCCCAAAACGCTTGACATCATTAGGAAATTGATATATGATTAGCTGTGCATTATTAATTTTCCGTGTCGGAATTCTTAAGATTATTAGCCGAATACGTTTACGGCTGCAATTTTTTTTCGCCGCGGAAAGTTGATCATGCAGCAGCTTTTCAAGCTAAGGAGAGGAAGGAGAAGTAATGCACAAAACAAGAATTCAAGATCTTGTGATCGGCTTGGTCACGACCGCACTGGGCGTGTTCATGTGGGTGCAGACGGCAGAATTTTCGGATGAATCCAAACAGTTCTCCCGTTTCGTTCTGGCGCTGTTCATTCTCATGAGCGTTCTTCTGTGCGTCATTTCGCTGATCAATGCAAAAAAACCGGCCGGCAAAGAGGTCACGATCAAGGAATTCAAGAATCCCCTGATCATGTTCGTCCTTGTTGTTGCCTATGCTTACTTAATGACGGTAATAGGCTTTTTCCCGGCGACTCTGCTGTTCATGCCTGCGGCGATGATCTTCATGGGATATAAACGCCCGCTTCCGATGATCTGTGTTACCGTTGGAATGAACCTTTTCATCTGGGTACTGTTCGTGTACTCGCTGAAGGTCAGCCTGCCCAAGGGAGGGGACTTCATGGAGTTCCTTCGTTTTCTGTATTAAGGAGGGAGGAAAGCTATGTTTGAAAATATGCAAGGTGCATTGAACGAACTGTTCACCTGGTCCTCTGCTCTCGGTCTGTTAATCGGCGTTGTCGGCGACATGGTCATCGGCGCTCTGCCGGGTCTGTCTGCTACCATGGGTATCGCTCTGCTGATCCCCGTCACCTACGGCATGCGCCCCTCAGCAGCCATCCTGATGCTGGCTGCCATCTACACTTCCGCAGTGTACGGCGGTTCCATTTCCGCCATTCTGATCCATACGCCCGGTACCCCGTCTTCAGCAGCGACTTGCCTTGACGGTTATCCGATGGCGCAGAAGGGACAGTCCCTGCATGCGATCGGCATTTCGACGACTTCGTCCGTTATCGGCGGCGTCATCAGTGCTATCGCCCTGCTGCTCATTGCGCCGCCTCTGGCCCGCCTGTCCCTGAACTTCGGTTCCACCGAATACTTCCTGATCGCCGTGTTCGGCCTGACCCTGATTGCGTCCCTTGCGGCCGACAACATGGTCAAGGGCCTGCTGGCCGGCTTCTTCGGTCTGACGGTCGGTCTGATCGGTCTGGCTGCCGACGGCTCCTCCCGCTATACCTTCGGTATTCCCGGCCTGCTGGGCGGCATCAACCTGATCCCGGCCATGATCGGTCTGTTCTCCATTTCCCAGGTCATGATCCAGGCAGATGAACGCGGCAAGGCGCCGGAAAAGAAAGAAGTTGCCAAGATCGCAGGCCGCTTCCTGCCGACCGGCAGGGAATTCGTCCGTCTGATCCCTCTGATCCTGGAATGCTCCGTGGTCGGCGTGTTCATCGGCATCCTGCCCGGCGCTGGCGGCGACATCGCCTCCTGGGTCGGCCTTAACCTCGCGAAGAACCAGTCCAAGCACCCCGAACAGTTCGGTACCGGTATCGTGGAAGGTGTTGCTGCTCCCGAAGCCGCGAACAACGCGGTTACCGGCGGCGCCCTGATCCCGCTGCTTACCTTAGGTATCCCCGGCAGCTCCACTGCCGCCGTCCTGATGGGCGGCCTGACCATTCACGGTCTGGCCCCGGGCTTCGAACTGTTCAGCAAATATGCGGACATCACCTACTGCGTCATCCTCGGCTTCCTGGCGGCGAACATCCTCATGGGCCTCGTCGGCTGGGCTGCAGGCCGTTATCTGACTCAGGTTTCCAAGGTCCCGATCCCGCTGCTGATCCCCTGCATCGCCGTGCTGTCTCTGTTAGGCTCCTATGCCTCGTCCCGCAACTTCGCGGACGTATGGATCGCGATCATCTTCGGCTTTATCGGCTTCGTATTCCGTAAGTACGGCGTCCCGACCGCACCTATCGTTCTGGCGCTGATCCTGGGACCGATGTCCGACAAATACATGTATCAGGGCACCCGTATCGCCATGAAGAACGATCTGACCTTCTGGCAGTACATTCCTACCCGTCCGCTCAGCATCGTTCTGATCATTCTGATCGTTCTGGCGCTTTTTGCCCCGCTGCTTTCGAAGGCGATCAGCAGCAACTATCAGAAGAAACACGGCAAGATCGATGCCGCGGAAGACGACTGATCCCGCAGCAGAGGCTCCGGATCGAAAAAACTTGCATTTTTGGGTGATAAGCGTATACTATAGGGGAAAGTCCCCAAACGTGACAACCCATAAAAAATTTTTTTAGGAGGAAACAAAATGAAGAAACTTGTTGCGATTCTTCTTTCGCTGGCCATGGTTCTCAGCCTTGCTGCCTGCGGTTCGAAGACTCCCGCCAGCACCGAAGCTCCCAAGCCCGGTGAAAGCACTGCAGCTCCCAAGGCTGAATGGCCTAAGGGCAACATCGACATCATCGTCCCGTTCAAGGCCGGCGGTGCCATGGACCTTTCTGCCCGTCTGACTGCTGACTACCTGAAGAAGTACCTTAACGTTGAAGTCACCGTTCAGAACGTTGAAGGCGGCGCAAACTGGGTCGGCTACAACCAGATCCTTGCGGCAAAAGGCGATGGCTACACCCTTGGCTTCGCGAACTATCCCGGCCAGGTCGGCGGCTATCTGGATCCTTCCAAGAAGAACACCGTCAGCTACCGTGACTTCACCAACATCGCGGACATCGTCCACGACCCGGGCATCATCGTTGTCAGAGAAGACAGCCCTTACAAGACCCTGCAGGATCTGCTTGATGCTGCCAAGGGCGGCAAGAAGCTGACCATCTCCACCGGCGGCGGCCCCGGCTCCGATGACGACGTGCTGATCCGTCAGATCAACTCCAGACTGAAAATCGACACCCTGATCCCCGGCGGCAACGAGAACGACGGTGAAGCGAAGAACGCTCTGCTGAACAAGGAAGCCGATGCACAGGCCTGCAACGTCTCCAACTACTTCAAGACCTACGAATCCACCGGTCAGACCGACTCCATCCGCGTGCTGGCGATCTTCGATGCCAACAAGCAGGTCCTGATGCCGAACGCCCCCCTGATCGACGACCTGAACATCGCCGAACTGAAGGGCCTCTACAGCTCCTCTGACCGTGGTCTGGTTGCCTGCAAGGCGCTGGATCCCGCTGTCCTGCAGATCATTGTCAACGCTCTGAAGCAGGCTCAGGCCGATCCTGACTTCCAGAAAGATGCTGCTGAGAAGGGCATGGGCATCAACATGCTGTTCGGTGATGACTTCAACAAGTTCATCGACGGCGTTGAAAGCACCCTGATCGAACTGGCTCCGCAGATCGGCTGGGATGTCGATGCTTCGAAGTACGGCAAATAATTAATGCAGAGATCCTCTTATGAGGAAATGCAGAAAGCCCCCGGCTCCGCGCCGGGGGTTTTTGAAAATTCATCTGTTTTTAATCTGATCGAAAAGACCCGTTAAGCTTCGGGCGCTATGCTTGCCTCAACAAAAAACAAACGGGCCGCCGGCCCGGGGAAGGAAATCAGAATGGAATACTTTGAAAAAGTTGAGAAACTGGTACAGAAGGCAGGCGTCAGCTACGAGGAGGCCAAAGCGGCGCTCGACGCTTCGAACGGGGATCTCTTAGACGCGATGATCATGCTGGAGCGCGCCGGCAAGACGGCAGGCCCGCAAAAGAGCACATATTCGACCCGCTACGAAGATCAGACCCAGTACGTTTCGGTCACGGAACGGATCGAACAGGGAAGCGAAGCGGAAGGCGACAGCGCCGGAGAGAAGATCAAGGAAGTGCTCGGCAAGATCTGGCACGTCCTCTCCCGGAACTTCCTCGCGATCTGCCGGAACGGTGAGACACTGGTCAAGATCCCGCTGTGGGTCGCGCTGATCATCCTGTTTGCGTCCTGGTTCACCGTCCTCGTCCTGGTGGTCGTTTCGCTGTTCTTCGGCTGCCGCTACCGCTTCGTAGGTGAAGCCGACATGCAGGCCGCGAACGATATCATGGATAAGGCGGCGAACGCAGCGGATAAAGCGAAGGAAGAGTTTAAGAAATAATTTTTTATCGGAGGGGCTATGGCAGCGAAGATCCTGATCGTGGAAGATGAAGAAAAGCTGGCCCGCTTTACGGAGCTGGAGCTTCAGCATGAAAACTATGAGGTCCGGAAGGCCTTTGACGGCCGCACCGCGCTCGAAGAAGCGCTGAAAAACGACTACGATCTGATCCTGCTGGATATCATGCTGCCGGGCCTTTCCGGCATGGAGGTGCTGCGGCGCCTCCGCCAGGAGAAAAACACGCCGGTCATCCTGCTCACGGCCCGCGATTCCGTCATGGACAAGGTAGCCGGGCTGGACGCCGGCGCGGTGGATTACATCACCAAGCCGTTCGCGATTGAAGAGCTGCTCGCGCGGATCAGGGTCGCCCTGAAATTCCGGAGCCCGGGCGCCGAAAAGACGGCTGCCGCCGAAGAAGGCGTACTCAGCTGGAAATCCCTGCGTCTTGACGACGTGCGGAAGACCGTCGACTGGGGCGGGCAGCGCATTACCCTCACGAACCGCGAGTTCCTGATGCTGAAAACGCTCCTGGAAAACCGCGACATCGTGCTTTCCCGCGAAACGCTCCTGGACCGCGTCTGCGGCTACGACTACGTGGGCGAGACCAATATCGTGGACGTGTACGTGCGGCACCTCAGAGCGAAGATCGACGAGGTATACGGCGTCAGAATGCTGGAAACCGTGAGAGGAGCAGGCTATGTCATCCGGTCAGAATAACTCGCAGGAGCGGCGGATGAGCTCCATCAACCGGCGCCTTGTGGGGGAGTGGCTGGGTGACCGTCTGGGAAGACTGTTTCTTTCCGTACTGCTCCTTCTGCTGCTTGTTCCGGCGGCTTATCTGGGCGTACGTGAAGCCGCGCAGTTCGGCGGCATCGCCCGGAAAACGGAGCGGGACTTTACCGTTGTGCGGGACGAAGGCGGCAAGGCGAAGGAACTGACCTACCGCGCGGTGACGAAGGACGGGCAGGAACTGGTGCTGAACGTCCTGCCGGAACTGAAGACCTGGCTCGCCGTCTGCGGCTTCATCTTCCTGCTGCGGCTCCTCTGGCTCTTTACCCTGTCCCTTCCGGCGGAGCGGCGGCGCACCGCGGAGATCCTGGCGCCGCTCAGGGAACTTGCGGTAAAGGCGGACGAACTGTCCCGCCTGGAATTCAGCGAGGACAAATATCAGCTGCTCGAGGACGCAATCACGCAGCTGGACGCAGGCGGGAACCTTTCCCTCCGGGACAGCGAGCTCGTAGGCATCGAAGCCGCGATCAACAACCTGCTGACCCGCATCCGGGAGAGCAACCGCCAGCAAGCCCGCTTCGTCAACGATGCCTCGCACGAGCTGCGCACGCCCATCGCCGTGATCGGCGGCTACGCGGACATGCTGGAACGCTGGGGCAAGGATGACGAGAAGGTCCTGAACGAATCCATCGCGGCGATCCGGACCGAAACGGCGCGCATGAAGCATCTGGTGGAGCAGCTCCTGTTCCTCGCCCGCGGCGACAGCGGCAAAACGCAGCTGCAGCTCGAGGAGATCGATGCCGGCGCCCTGCTGAAGGAAGCCTACGAAGAGTCGGTCATGATCGATGAAGACCACGTCTACCGGCTGCGGGAAAGCGGCGAAGCGCTGCCCGTGCAGGCGGATCAGGGGCTCCTTAAGCAGGCCGTGCGCATCCTCCTTGACAACGCAGCGAAGTATACGGCAAAGGGTGACGAGATCATCTTAAGCTGCGGCCGGCAGGAGGGGCACGTCTATCTGCAGGTGCAGGACACCGGGATCGGCATGGCCGAGGCGGACGTGGAGCACATGTTTGAGCGCTTCTACCGCGCCGACGAAGCCAGAAGTTTCGAAGGGACCGGCCTTGGCCTCTCGATTGCGAAGTGGATCGTCGACAAGCACGGCGGCCATTTCGAGATCGTTTCCCGCGAAGAACTCGGCACCCGCATCCGGATCGTGCTGTAGGTGCAGCGCAGGGCCGCGGCTCCGGAAAGATAACGCCTCCGCGCAGCAAAAAATGATTTGACAGATGTGGAAGCGTATTGTATAATCACGGTTGCGCACATAAAATGCGATGTGCGCCTCATAAGAAATAAGCATTCGGAGAAGTACTCAAGAGGCCGAAGAGGCGCCCCTGCTAAGGGTGTAGGTCGGGTGAACCGGCGCGAGGGTTCAAATCCCTCCTTCTCCGCGCAGTGGAGGGCCTCGAATACGTTGATATATCAGCGTATTCGAGGCTTTTCAAATGAGCACAAAAAGCTTGCACAGACTTGCACAGTTTTGTGCTCATTTTATTTTGAGGTCAAAGAGCGAGCAAATGGTTCAGTTTTTCGACGATTTCGCTGTCGCGTGTTGTCGAATAAGTGTAGTTGTTCAGCGTTGTCTGCAGTTGTTTGTGCCCTGCCTGCTGCCTTACGAAATCCGGATCGATTCCGTTATTGAGCAGCATGGAAATGTAGGTCTTCCTCAGTTTGTGGGGAGAGCGCCGCTCTATTCCCAGTTCGTCACACATCCGGTAGAGCTTCATCTGGATGTTGTTCTGCGTAGCCGTCTCAAACAGCCGTTCCCGGAAAATACCCTTTTTGAAAAGGATGACCTTGACCTTTTTGACCAGATCGAAGACTTCATCCGAGCCGAGAAGGTCACGGGGCGGCGCCCCTTTCTTCAGAGTGTCTTCCACCTGAAACGACCGGCTTGCCCAGGTCCCGTCCTTTTTCAGTTCATCCCTGACACACAGGGAACTGTGGATATGGATCCGGTTGGTGCTGCTGTCAAAGTCACTGAAGGACAGCGCCAGGCATTCTCCGATCCGGAGGCCGAGCAGGCGGATCAGCGGGATCGCCAGATAGTTCTCGTCCTGCGTTTCCTGTGCTTTCTGATAGCTCAGCTTCATCAGTTTCTCCACTTCGTCCGGATAGAAGATCTGGGTCGAAGCAGGTGCCTTGTTGACCGGCTTATAGAGCGTTCGGTCCAGCCGGACCTCCCGGGCGATGTTTTTGGTCAGCTTTTCGCAGTCCACCAGATAATCCAGGACCTGCCGCAGGATACTGAAGATGTTCGTGGCCCTTTTGTAGGTCATTTCATGCTTCCGGATCATTTCGCATTCCCACTTTTTCAGCGTCGCACGCGTAAGCTCCGTGACAGGGGTGTCAAGGATCTTTTTCGAGAGCGGCTCGTCCAGATAAAAACGCTTGAAATCCGTATCCTGGCGGTGGACCGAATTAGCCTTTCCCGCAGTGGCGACGCGGTAGCGCAGCCATTCGGGGTAAACCCTCCGGAGCGTCAGGGCCTTTTTCTTCTTCGGTGTGACGAAATAGAAATCATACAGCTTTTGATAGATATCCTCCTTGGTCTGTCCGGCGACCCTTTTCAGTTTGCCGGTGCCGGGATCGCGGACGTTGGTGAACCAGCGTCCGTCTTTTCCCATGCCTTTGGAAATGGCGTGGTCATGGATCTTGTCCACTTTTTCTTTCATTACCATCGTGATATAACGGCGGTACTCATTCGGGTCGATTATACCACAACTTTTCAGAGAGGAAAGCGGTTCTTCCGTCAGGCCGGGATCATACAGGAATGAAATCGTCTTTTCAGGAAGCGTTTCGGGATACATCAACGCAGTCATCGCGCATCCCTCCGGTCCCGGTTCCGGTTGAGAACCGTTAGTTCTGCCCGCAGTTCCGACTTGATCAGTTCTGCACGTTCAGCCGAACGGCTGCGGATCTTTTCGGCCAGACTCTTCTTTTTTCGAAGTGGGGCGATCTGAGCAGAGCAGGCTTTGATTGCTTTCCGCAGTTCTGCCTTTTTCTCAGGTTCGTTCGCCCTTCTTTCTTTGTTGCGGAGGGCTTGGCGCTGCTGTTCCAGACCCTCCAGTTTCTCTCCGGTCTTTGAAATGAAATGTTCCAGTTCTACATCCGTTTCAATGTGTTCGGTTGCCAACAGGCGGACCTGAGCGTCATATTCGTTCAGTTTGGTCAGTTCCTGCCGCATTTCGGGAGAGAGCGGCTTCTGTATCGGCGGCGGGGTTTTGATTCCGAGGATATGCTCCAGGAAGGGGCAATCTCGCCCCGAAAAAGCACACAAAACGACCAGGATCAGCTGGACGCAGGATACGGCGGACTCAAGATAAACGCTTGGATGAACAGGGCTGAAGTCGGCAAAGCCAAATACCGGCCTTGAACGGTGCGCAGCGTACTGCTCCAGCATGCTGAATAAAGGAGTCTCCTTCTTACGGTCATACTCCGCACGGTATTGCCAGTAGACTTTGGTGTCTTCCAGATTGTCGTCCAGCTTCTGCTGCAGGTAGTCGTTGGTGAAGCCGAGTTTGTCCAGGCGGACGGCCCGCTTCCAGCCGGGAGCCTTCACGGAGATGTGTCGGTATTCGCGGCTTCGGACCATCGTGTAGCCCATCTTTTTTAGATTGGATTCAAAGATGCTCAGGTTTAGTGCCGTGCGGAGCGCTTCCCGGACGTCCCGCCTCAGGATCTCCCGGTGCGTCGACTGGCCGGCCTTCTCCGCCCAGTACGCCTTGCTTTTTCCTCCGTAGAGCGAAGTGTTTCTCAGGACGGACTTCTGCCGCGAGGCACAGATCTCATCGGAGATCTCCCGGAGCCGGATATGGTCGCTCTTTTTGTTCAGGAACTTCTTCCCGTTCCGGAAGGAAACGGAGTTCACGACAAAGTGATTATGCAGGTTGTCGGTGTTCAGATGTGTGGTGACAAGGACCTCATAATCCCGGCCCCACATGCGTCGGGCGGTCTCCAGCCCGATCTGGTGGGCTTCCTCCGGCGTTACTTCGCCGGCCCGAAAGCTCTGATAGCCGTGATAGGCGATGTTCCCGCTCAGTTTCCCGAAGCGGCGCTTGGTCGCCATCATATCTTCATAGGCGTTTTCCGGCAGGGTATTGATCCCATGGACGAAGAGCAGCTCTCCGGTCTTATCCCTGTCAGCCGTGTATTCCAGTGCCCGGGCGAGATCCGTGTCGGGAGAGGAGAAAGCCGTCTTTTTCGGATTATCGGCGTAATCCAGAACCTTCTTCAATTGCCCTTTAACGGGCCAGAATCCAGTGGTGGCCATACTTTCACCTCCTTATCTTTTCCGGGCAGGACGAGTTCGGCGCGGATGTCCTTCAGCAGGGAAAGGAGCTCTTCGCTGACTGCCTCGCTGCGTGTTTCTCCGTAAAGTGCCTCGATCCTGCGGATCAGTTCATAAAAAATCTCCGGCTTGATCTCGCGCGGCGCAAACCCAAGCGCGCGCTGACGGATGTATTCTGACACGGACAGGCCGCACCTCTTTGCCAACGAGTGAACCTTCTTTCGCTCGGCCGGCGTTACTCTTGTGTAAAGTCTTGTTGTTCTGTTTTCCATCAAGATTCTCCTTTTCGTTTTTCATAAAAAGTTCCCGGCCTCCGTTTACGGAAACCGGGAAGATAAAGCATAAGCCGCTCCGTTTACAACAGCCTTTGTAAACGAGGCTTAGTGGTTCGATTGTTACAAGGGGTATTAGGGCACTCCCTAAAGCCGTCTCCGGTCGGGGGACGGTCGGGAACTTGCCGCACAAGTTCCCTGCTTGCTGTTCTAAATCTCTGATCAGATGTTTCCTCTAAAACGCAGATGAGCGCCGTCCTTTAAAAGGAGGCGCGCATACCTCTGTACTGCCTCAAAAGGAATGCAGGCAGTCTGTTTACCGTTTACACTTCAGCTGGAAATCCAGTGTAAACTGTAAACGGTCTTAGCCGAAATTGAAGGGCATCTCTTGGATGTCCTCCTCGCTGATCGTGATGAAGCCTCCGTTCGGGTTCTTGTAGGCGCGCTGGATCCCGTACTCCTTCCCGAAACGATGACTGCTGACTGGCGTCCATCCGGGCGTGTGGCGGATGATCTCGCTGATTTCTTTCTGCTCGTAGGACTTCGGCTGTCCGGTTTCTCCCAGTGCTTCCCGCCAGACCATCAGGCCGCAGATATATTCCGGGGCTTCCTTTTCCATCCAGTGACGGATGACCCCAGCCTTGCTGTCTTCCGGCATGAACTGCAGTTGCAATTCCTTCAGCTGTTTCTCCATTCGCTTCGGCAGACAGAGCGGCCGGTCTTTATCCTGTTCATAGATCTGCATCATCTCGGCCCAGGCCTGTCGAATGTACTCCCGGGACGCCTCCTCATTGTCCAGGATGTGCACCTCCGCCTGCTCCGAATCGATCGCCACGGGGATGAAGCGGCGGTTCCCGCTCCGGTCTAACGGCAGGAATTCCATACTGTTCGTGGTGCCGACAAAGACGCATTTCCGCCTCCGGTCCTGCGGATACTTGTCATAGGCGACCCGGTGTGTCTCTTTTTGACGGCTCAGGAAGGATTTGATCTCTTCAATGCTTTTGGCATTGGCCAGCGTCAGCATCTCCGACATCTCAATGATCCAGTGCCCCTGCAGCTTTTCGTAGACCTTGTTGTCGTGCAGATCTTTCAGATCATCCGAAAACCAGTCGTCCTCCAGTGCCAGGAAGCGAAAGAAAGTGGATTTCCCCGCTCCCTGATCGCCGATAAAGCAGACCATCTGATCGAATTTGCAGCCCGGCTCTTCCAGCCGCCGGATGGCAGCCCGCATGAGCAGCAGCGTCACCTCTTCCGTGTATTCGCTGTTCTCCGCTCCCAGAAAATGGTGAAGCATGGTTCGGACACGGGGCTTGCCGTCCCAGACAAAGGACCGCAGCTTGTCAAGGATCGGATGGTAGCGGTTCTGGTTTGCGACCACGTCGATCGTGTTCTGGACCTTCTTTCCCGGCGTCAGTTCATACTGCAGCTCAAAGCGGCTTTCGATCTCATGCAGGTCCGTGTCGGTGATGGCCGGATCCGGATCCCTGTTCCAGGGAACCTTGCCGACGATATCGATCCGTCCGGTGAGCAGGTTCCGGCGCAGCTTTCCGCCGATATCCGGATCCAGGCAGAGCGCGATCTGACAGTTGGCCATCGTCTGTTTGACAAAGCCTTTCGTTGTCCTGGCCAGCACATCCCGGACGTCCTGTGCCGTAAACCCGGATGATTCATCCAGCGGCGTACCAGTTGTTTCCGTCGGCGACATCCCCTCATTGATTCCTTCTTCCGGAATGACCGGGGGACTGTCATTCCGATGTGGTTCTTCGTGGTTCATTCTTGTTCCTCCTTCTTTTTGATAGGTATTTCGGGCAGTAGATTACGGTGGCACGGAAGCTTTGTTTGCAGTCCCGCTCGCAGTTTTTGCAGAACTCGCAGTATTTCTTCCGGCCGCGTTCATCAAGGAAGAATGTCCACTCTTCCTTGAGATACTTTGGCATGCGCGGCATGCCGCACCTCCTTTCTCCGGTCCCCGAAACCGGTTTTGCTGGGAATATAAAAAAGACCTGACCACCCTGAAGACTGTTCGTTTTCGGGGCGAAATCAGGCCGTTTTCGGGCTGTAAATCCATTGGGGGAGAATCGGTGATGATTCTCCTTTCAGAGCAATAAAAAAGCACCTGCTTTTCAGTAGGTGCTCAGGATCCGCCGTCCGTCAAAGCCATAATCGACGTCGGCAAATTTCTCAAAGGCAAGTCCGATCTTTCGCAATCGCTTGGCAACGCCGCTGTGGTTGCTGTATCCCAGTCGGTCGGCTACTTCTTCCAATGTGCATCCGTCAAGCCTAAGCTGCAGGATCTGTTTATCCTTTTCATCCAGTGTTTCCATGAACTGTTCGGCAAGGATCCGGCAATCGACTTCATTCTCGAAGGACTGTGATCCATCGGGAGGATCCCACTGTTCACCATGGTGCTCCGCAGCATACTCCGTCTTATAGTCCTCCAGTGAAATCATAGGATGCCGGGTTCTGGTGTGATACCAGTCGCGGAAGAATGCCTGCTTTTCACGACTGTCCCGATAATCAAAGTCTTCAAAGCATCTGTATTCTTCGGCCACCTTCATTATCTCGTGCATATGAAGTTTTTCCATGACCCGAGGTACAATTCGGGATATGATTTCCGACACGACCATCATTGAAGTATATCCATACGTCCAATTTAACAGTTTTTTGTCTCTGATGATCTTTTCTATCGGAGGAATATACCCGCCTTCTTCTAATTCTTCAACCCAATATAACGGACAGTGCGCCAGGAGCCATGCCGGCTCATAACCGGAATATATCTCCATATACACATTCGGTTTTATGAAATGCCAAACCATCCAGGCAATTCCATCCATGATCAGCAGCGCAAAGTGATCACTCTCCACCAGATCCATCGCCGCATTGCTTCTAAAAAGATCTGCAGCGCAGCGTGGTAAATCAACAAGCTCCGGAGGCCCTTTTACCAACATCTCTTTTGGAAACAACAGGTACATCGGATAATATTCAAGATTGCGAAAAACATGGACTTTTCCTTTCCTCTCGCGCATAAGTGTCATTTTGATCCTCCAAAATGCTGTTCCCTCCCTTTATCAATGGCATTATTTCGCCTAAAATGTTCCTGGAATTCTCATTTTTTTTGAGGAGCAGCATAAACAGAATAGAACATATGTTCGATTTTGTCAAGAGATCAGGTGATGCCTTAAAGCGACACCTAGTACCTACTTGATTGCTAAACTAACTTCCACAATGCAGAAGAAAATTCAGTAATGGCTGACTTTACTCTTGCAGAAAGATATACTGTACAGGCGACTGATCGCC